>JAIFKQ010000012.1:45489-46053 GCA_020049515.1 Paludibacter sp.
GTTGGGAATGTTCTTTTTTATTCACGGAAAAGCTTTATTAGAAACGGAACGCAAAAGTACAAAAAAAATGCTTTCAATCAGTTTTTGACTTCGAAACGCCTTTTCTTTATAAAATCTTTATGCTTAACCAAACTATCTTTATGTCAGATTTATAAAATATGTCGGAACTTTGCATCGATTAATTCAAGCCAAAATTTTAGCATTTGAATAATTAAAATTAGCTATTACGTTCACGTTTAAACTCGATTATTATGATGACAATTGCTTTAATACTAGTGATTCTTCTACTAGTCTATCTTTTTTATTCTTTATTTAATCCCGAAAAATTTTAAATAATTATGAACTACTTTGATTATCTTCAGGTATTTATTTATCTGTTGTTTTTGGTGGCTTTAACACCTTTGCTTGGAAATTACATGTTCAAGGTTTTCGACAACCAACCTTTTAAAGCCAAAGGAGTTTTCTCTTGGCTAGAAAACGGTATTTATAAAATTATTGCCGTAAAACCCGAAAATCAAATGAATTGGAAACAGTATGCTTTTGCTTTGCTGAGTTTCAATTTGC
>JAIFKQ010000170.1 GCA_020049515.1 Paludibacter sp.
AAATTGGTGAAAGTTTCACCAGTTATGGCTGCCATACGGGCTTGCGACACACTGTTATTTTTGGCGGTGTACCTCAAAGTCAGCAAGTTAACCCATTGAAAATGGGCGTGGATATTTTGGTAGCAACTCCAGGGCGATTGCTCGACTTGATAGACCAAAAATATGTGAAACTGGGTGACATCAGCATTTTTGTGCTAGACGAGGCCGACAGAATGCTCGACATGGGGTTTATTCACGATGTGCGCAAACTCATCAAGCTTATTCCAGCTAAACGTCAATCGCTTTTCTTTTCGGCTACCATGCCCGAACCAATCCGGATATTGGCTAGTACTATTTTGACCAATCCCGAAGAAGTAGAAGTAACGCCCGTTTCGTCAACCGCCGAAACCATTCAGCAAGAGTTATTTTATGTTGATGCTGAAAACAAAAAAGATTTGTTGGTGCATTTACTCAAAGACAAATCGATTAATACAGCCTTGGTTTTTACACGTACCAAGCATGGCGCAGATAAAGTACAACGCATGTTGGTAAAAGCACACATCAAAGCGGAAGCCATACATGGAAATAAATCGCAAAATGCGCGTCAGAGTGCATTGCGGAACTTCAAAGACCGTTCAACTCGTGTATTGGTAGCAACCGACATTGCGGCTCGTGGTATCGACATTGATGAATTATCGTTGGTAATTAACTACGAAATTCCGAATATCCCAGAAACGTATGTTCACCGAATTGGCAGAACAGGCAGGGCTGGATTGGAAGGAAAAGCCGTATCTTTCTGCGATTTTGAGGAGTATGAATACCTAAAAGATATTCAGAAACTTATTTCGATAAAAATTCCGGTGGTGAATGAACATCCTTTTCCAGCGCAGAATATTCCAGCCGATGGAAAAGGCAAACCCAAACCAAAGGTACAAAGTGTTCGTCCGGCAAATCCGAACAAACCAAAACCAAATCATAACCGGACTCCAAAACCAAGTGTTGCCGAAAATACAAGTACGAGAACTGAAAGTGCCCCAAGAAAAGTGGAGTTTTCTCCCCGAAAAACCGATAATGCACCTAAAAAAACAGAAAGTAGCCCTAAAAAATATTGGGGAAGATAAAACAAGAAAGTTTGTTGGAAAATTAAATTCGTAAGCAGTATAAAAAGTTATTGTCCTTTTGCCGCGTGAAAAAACGTTACTTCATCTATCTTTCGTATAATGGAACTTGCTACCACGGGTGGCAAGTGCAACCCAATGGCATTTCGGTACAAGAAGTGCTAGCAAAGGCCTTAGGCACAATATTTAGGACGGAATTGGAAATTATTGGCGCAGGGAGAACGGATGCGGGTGTGCATGCAAAGCTCATGGTGGCGCATTTTGACTTGGAATTTGAACTTCCTATCACGTTGAATTTAACGCACAAACTGAATAGCTTTTTGCCAAAGGACATTGCAATTTATAAAATTGTAGAAGTGCTTCCCGATGCTCATGCCCGCTTTGATGCCATCATGCGCCGATATGAATATCATATTGTGACCACAAAAAATGTTTTCAAAAACCTGCTGACAGCAAAACTTAGCGAACAATTGGATTTTGAAACCATGAATAAAGCTGCTGAAACACTAATGGAATATCGTGATTTTACAAGTTTTAGCAAATTGCACACCGATGCCATGACCAACAATTGTGTTGTTAGCTATGCAAAATGGACACAGCAAGATGATGAGTGGATTTTTACAATACAAGCGGATAGATTTTTAAGGAATATGGTGCGTGCCATCGTGGGCACGTTGCTTGAAGTTGGCAGGGGTAAAATGAGTGTTTCGGATTTTAGAACGGTTATTGAAGCTCAAAATCGGTGTAAGGCTGGCACTTCAGTTCCGGCACACGGATTGTATTTAGTTGATATTAAGTATCCAGAAAGGATTTTTATTGGTGGATTAAGTCTTGAATTGTTAATTGTTAATTGATTTATGTGGTTATTACTCGCCTTTATCTCAGCCCTATTTCTTGGCACTTATGATGTTTTCAAAAAAGTTTCGTTGCAGGGCAATGCAGTTATACCAGTAATACTTACATCCATTTGCTTCTCTTCCATCATTTTACTGCCCTTTTTAATTGTATCTAGGTTTTTTCCATCCTTATTAATTGACAGCATTTTTTTTGTGCCTCAAGTCGATTTCCGAACACACCTTTTTTTAATTCTCAAAGCTGTAATAGTACTTTCATCGTGGCTTTTTGCTTACTTTGGAATGAAAAATTTACCTATTTCACTAGCATCGCCCATAAAAGCGACTCAGCCAATGTGGACTGTAGTAGGTGCAATGGTCATTTTTGGTGAGAAACTTAACTTCTATCAAGCCGCAGGAATAAGCGTTACGCTCATTTCCTTTTTTATGTTTTCCATAATTGGCAAAAAGGAAGGAATTTCCCTCAAAACAAATAAATGGTTTTGGTTTATCATAATGGCCACGTTAACAGGTGCTATCAGTGGTTTGTACGACAAATACCTGATGCAGCAATTTAACTCTATGGCTGTACAAACCTATTATACTTTTTATCAGGCTATAATCATGGGATTAATCACCATGTTTTTGTGGGCACCTACAAAAGGCAGGACAACTCCATTTCAATTCAGATGGTCCATAGCACTCATATCGGTGTTTCTAGTCACTGCAGATTTTGTTTATTTTTACGCCTTAACTTTACCGGATTCGATGATTTCTGTGGTTTCTACCATCAGAAGGAGCGGAGTAATTGTTCCTTTTATCTATGGAGCGATGGTTATGCACGATAAAAACATAAAATTAAAGTTAATAGATTTGGCTGGAGTATTGGTTGGCATGTTCCTTTTGTATCTTGGGTCAAAATAAAAGAAGCACACGCAAAGACATAACACGAACATTATCAGTGCAATACGCCAACAGAACATTGCGTTTATTCCGTATTAGTAAATTTACCAATAATAAACGCTTAAATAGTTTGTCAATTAGATGAAAATTAGTACTTTTGCAAGCCGAAATAACAACAGCGAAATAAATTAAAACACAAAGATATGAAAAGCGGAATTCACCCAGAAAACTATCGTCCAGTAGCATTTAAAGATATGTCGAACGGCGACATCTTTTTTTCACGTTCAACCGTAAACACAAAAGAAACTATCGACATTGATGGTGTTACTTATCCAGTAGTAAAAATGGAAATCTCTAGTTCGTCACACCCTTTCTACACTGGAAAATCCAAATTGGTAGATACTGCAGGACGTGTTGATAAATTTATGACTCGCTACGCAAAACGCGGTGAAGCAAAAAAATAATCCATTTTGTGCACGATATAAAAAAAGCTTCGAACTTATGTTCGAGGCTTTTTTTATTACTCCCTTACCCAACTTTTTTCTAAAAGTTTATAAGTAAAAACAGTATTATTTATAAATGCTGAAATTTCCTTACGATCCACTTCGTTCAAAAATTCCATGCTGTTATTTTTAGCTACAACCTTCATTCCGCGCTGTGCAAAATTTAAGGTCACAAAGCTTGTTTCCAGCTCGCCCCTAACCCACTTCTTGTCTATATCACTGGCCGCAATACTGTCTGCATTTATCCAATCCACGGCTTTAGGCATTGTAAATTGCAATGGAATTTGACTCCATGCAGTATCGTAAAACTCAATAGAAGAATGACATATCGGTCCACAAACCGTTCGAATTAAACCAATGTAATTCGTACTATCGTTCATTTGCATAACCTGCATTTCAAATGTTGAAGTTGGAGTATTTTTCACAATCAAATGATTGCCAATAGTATCAATACTAAGCAAATAGGCCATATTTCCAAACCTATTTACTATACTATCTCCGCTGCCAGCCTTGTTATATTCAAGTAGCTCCATCCTATTTTGTTTGCTCAACGTAGGATTTAGCACATCGGGCATTTCCACATAGTATTTGCCTATACTCTGGGCGTACAATCCTTCGAGGCATACCCACAACAATGTGATTAGAAGACATTTATTCCTTATTAATTGTAGTTTCATCTGATTTCTTATTTCCTGTCTTGGTCAGTAAATTCCAGTAAAAGCTAAATAACTCGCTCATACTATTAAAGTCTTCTTTATATAAAAATCCAGCACCTTGAGTTGTTTTAGCTGTGCGCAATTGATACCTATCAATTGTATGATTATAAGCCTTAAAGCGGAATTTCCCCGACTCTGTGAGTAACCATTCCACATCCAAATCGCCAATAAATTTATTGGCATTTGTAGTCGTATTAAAATTATCAGTTCTGTATCCAAAATTACCATTTACAATCAACCGATTATTAGGCTGATAAAGTAGTTGTGCTTGAATGTCGCTACTAAGCTGATCTGTTTGCCTATAATCGAATCCCACCGATAGGTTATTGCTTTTAGACATTTGCGAAATCCAACTATTGAGCTGGGCACTCAAAGTAGAAGTAGCAAAGCCCATTGCCTCGTTGGTTCCAATGTAGGAGCTAGCAGTAGTAGTACGCAAATACTCGGGAGTAAAAAACTTATTAAACAGCAGTAGATAAACAATTTGTCTATTCATCATTTCGTCCGTATTAATAATATTTCTAACTTGCTGCTTCACACCTTCGTCGCTCGAAGGCAAATCGATGTCGAACTTAACGGTTGGTTTCATCAAATTATCAGTCAATTTGAGTACACAATTTACAGGCAGGCTAGTCCTTGTCATTGAGCTCAATTGCTCTTGACTCATCAAATCGCGTAACGATGCAGTTAATGGATACAAAGCATCAATATTTACTTGGGCGCTGAATGGACTGCCCGTCCATGAAATGGAACCGCCTTGATTTATTTTAAATTCTTTTCTAATAATATTTTGCAGTGTAAAAAGGTAGTATCCATTCTGAATGGTATAGGTGCCATAAAGTTTAATGTCTGAAAACGAATCAAATTCAACCCGTAAATTCCCATTTCCTTTGCCTGTAATCATGTCACCACCTTGTGGATCAACAATTAATTCCATTTCGGCATTGGGATTTACATCGATTTGGAGATTGACCTTTACGTTAAAGTCACTCTTAACTGCATTCTTTTTAACGCCCTCCTTACGGGTATTATTTTTTTTAGTTACAAAATTAATGAAGCTGTTATCCGATGCTGTAGAAGCTCCACCCATTTGAATATAACACTTGGTTTTGGGCTGGGAAGATGCATTGACTACAATATTAGCTTCATTATCGTCACCAAAAATCCGCACGGTGCCATTGGCATAAGCTTTCCCATAAAAGTAATCGTTGTCGGTTGATTGCGTATTTAAACCCAACAAATTTTGGCCTTTCACTACTGCATTGAATTTAAACTGCTTAAAAGAACCATTGTGCGTAAGCAAAGCATTTAATTTGCCTGGGTTTCGCTCCTCATCCTGAATATTCACATTTTTAAATACAATACTTTCAGGAGTTAAGTGCACCGAGTCTCTCAAATAATAAGTAGTGTTAAGGGTTTTGACCGAAACCTGACCTTTGTCCAAGAACAAATCTCCTTCAAATCTGATTCCTTTTTTAAGTGGACCAAACATACGTACCTTCCCCGAAACAAAACCGTTTACATTTTGAACCACACTTTCCAGGTAACGGGATAAAAACTCAATACTAAAATTGCGCGCATTGTAGCTTACATCTATCGTATCCGATTTAGGATTAAATACAGCATTGGCTACCAAGATAGTATCATTATTTTTATTCCAAAACCTTCCGTTTGCCAACAGCAGACTTTTCTCTTTATCCCACTGTGAGGTCAGGTTGCCATTTCCTACCCATTTTTCATTTAGCGATAAATCTTTCACTTTCAATTTGGCCTCAAATACGGGCTTCTTTAACACACTTAATAAATTTGCCCTACCAGTAATAG
The DNA here is from genome assembly GCA_020049515.1 of Paludibacter sp. Taxonomy (GTDB): domain Bacteria; phylum Bacteroidota; class Bacteroidia; order Bacteroidales; family Paludibacteraceae; genus Paludibacter. Next base: position 5,877 of record JAIFKQ010000170.1, read on the forward strand.
TACCATCTATTGCTATGCTTTTCAGTTTAATAAGATTCATAATAAATGACAGATTCATATCGTTCATTTCTACACTTACGGAGTCGGTTAGGGATTTGGAAGCAATACCATTAATATTCACAAATTGATTTTGAGAGTCGAATCTAAAATTGTGAATATTTATAGTACTATCGGCATTTATATCGATACTACAAGGATGTATATTCCAAACCGAGTCGGAAATAATAACTTGCGTTGGAAAAACAGACACGTTAGCAGCTATTTTACCGTTTTCATTGCGCAATTTTGTTGTTGCTAAAAAATCGCCGGCATTTGTTATTTTGTCGTTATTCTGCCATCCAAGTTGGGTCTGAATGGAATCTTTATAGGCCGAACCCAATAAAAAAAGATTTATGTAGCCCGCCTTATCTTTCAATTGTGCTCTGGAGGTAATTTGTAGTTTCTTATTTGTGTTTTCTATGTGAAATGTGAAATTATCAATCTCTTGTTTGCTCGATTTTACAATTGGAAAATTTCCTTTAAGGTCAATTTTATTGGTATTTTCATCAATATAGCCATTTAAGGTGGATACACCATCTAACAAGTACGGCAATTCCAGCACATTGGAAATTTCCTTGGTATTAGACATCCTTAAATCTATGTCAATGTTATTCTTGAAGTTGCCGTTGATGTGAGTTTTTAAGGCCAAAGCGGGCAAATAATTAAGTACTATCTGATTAAAAGTCAGACCTATAGTGCTGTATTTAAAATCGCCATTAAAAGTACCATTTATAAAATCGGAGGCAATCGTAAAATTTGTATAATTGTTTTCAATTCGCGAGGTCAATTGAATTTCATCTACGTTTAACTGTTTATCTTTGTTTGCAAAAGCAATACTATCAAAACGCAAATAGCCATTAATATTGTCGGGCGAGTTTCCTATCATATTGGTTATTGCATTAAAAGACAATGTTGCACCTGGGTATTTATCGGTAAAATGAAGCGCATTCAAATTGGTATTCAATACTTTAAGTTTAAAATCGAAAAATGGCAGTTTTTTTGTCAAGTCAATCTCACCAATAAAAAGAGCATTTATATTTTCGTCCTTCACATCAACTTCTCCATCAAACCCTTTTCCATCATAATCTCCCTTAAATTTTATATCACGATAGGTGTAATTATTAAACACCAATTCCGACACTTTTGCCTTAACCACACCTTGCAGACTTGCGGATTCTTTCTTTGATCCTTTGGTGTTAAAGTTAAATGATATTTTGCCCAATTTGTTATTTGCAAGTAATTTTCCGAGCTGCAAATTAGTTGATTTTATAGTTCCATTGTAGGATAAGTCTTTCAAATTATTTTCAAATTTCAAAAGAATATCGGTTGTAATACTTCCAACTTTTGTGTTCAGATTTCCATAAACAACTAAATCACTTAAAAACCCAGTCAAATTTCCTTTATATCTAATTAGCCCTAAGCGACTTATTTCAGAAGGCAACACAAATGGTTTTTTGGTCATATCGGACACAAAATCTTGTAAGTCATTTTTCTCAAACCGCAAGTCATTAATTTTACCATAAATAAATGATTCATTTAAATTAGGAAGACCGTTAATATCCAAATCGGCATTTAACAGAAATGACTTTCCGTATTTAATTTCCATTTTTTGAAAACGCATACTTGAAATACGACCAGAAATTAAACCTTGTAGCGTGGCAATCCGATTTATATTTTTAAATTCGGGCACAAATGCCTTTAAATCAGACAGCATGAAATAAGACGGACTAAAAGGGGCTTTCCATCTTACTTTATCAACCAGCTGATTTAAATCTGCCAAACTATCGTATTTTAGCTCAATACCTTCTAAATGCAAATTAGAATTGGGTAACTTAACATCCAATAAAGGCATTGAAGCTGCTTTGGGCGTACCTTGGAGCTGCATTGACAAACTGGACAGTATTAATCCAGATTTCTCTACTGCACTTAACTTTACAATGCTTGCACTTAGTGAATCTTTGGTAAGAATATCCAACGAGATCTGGCCACTTATTTGATTGAAATCCATATCATTGGCATTAAAAATTTCGGGTTTCAGCGGCTTATAGAATTTATGATTAGTGTAACTGAAGGCCGAATTTTTTAGTTTGAAATGTTCAATCTGATAGGCAATGGTGGAGGAATCTTTCGAGGCTGGGTTTTTGAATGCTTTTATTACAAAATCGAGGTTGGAAATACCGAGGCTATCTACAACTAAATTTCCATAAAAACGGTCCAATTCAATGGAGTTTATTATTATTTTACCGTTAAATATTTCCCAAAACTGAAAACTAGCATCGATTTTATGAACATATAGAAGGGTATCATGGTTTAAATCTTCTGCATAAAGCTCATTTAAGGCGATAGAATTAAAAAACTTATACTCAATCTTGCCTAATGTAACCTTAGTATGAAGTTTGCTGGAAAGTTCGGCAACTACATTTTGAGCAATATAATTCTGTATCATGCTATATTGCAGCATAATAGAAATTATTGCGAAAAATAATGTAACTCCCGCAATACTAAAACCGAATATCTTAATCGTTTTTTTTATACCTTTGGACTTTGTTTGACAAAAGTAAATAATAAATTGCGATTTTCAAGTAACAGTATTATTTTTTTATTGTTTTGAAAGTCATTTTTCTAAATTTTATTGAGATTTATACGCACACAACAGTTTTTGTTTTTGTAAAAATTAAGCTGGAGCTAGACAAATGCATTGAGTAAAACATCAATTCGGCAACTATTAACAATTAGAATGAATTCGACCATAATTTTAGGCATTGAATCTTCGTGCGACGATACATCTGCATCCATAATCCGAAACGGAATTATGCTTTCAAATGTCATTGCCAGTCAGGCAGTTCATGCCAGTTACGGGGGTGTTGTTCCTGAATTGGCAGCACGTGCGCACCAACAAAATATTATTCCCGTAGTGCATGAAGCCTTAAAGCGAGCTGGCGTGAATAAGAGCGAATTATCTGCTATTGCCTATACGCGTGGGCCTGGGTTATTGGGTTCGCTATTGGTTGGAACTTCTTTTGCCAAAGGATTTTCACAAGCTTTAAACATTCCACTTATAGATGTTAATCATTTGCAGGCTCATGTACTAGCTCATTTTATCAGCGAAGGTAAACCCGATGAACGGCAACCAGAATTTCCGTTTTTGTGCCTGCTGGTTTCGGGCGGAAATTCACAAATTGTGCTTGTAAGGGCTTATAATGACATGGAAGTAATTGGGCAAACCATAGATGATGCAGCTGGTGAGGCTTTTGACAAATGCGCCAAAGTAATGGGACTTCCCTACCCTGGTGGCCCTCACGTTGACAGATTGGCAAAAGAGGGAAACCCTCAAGCGTTTACTCTAAACAAACCGCAAATTCTGGGTTTCAATTATAGTTTTAGTGGGCTAAAAACATCGTTTTTGTATTTACTGCGTGACAAAGTAAAGGAGAACCCAAATTTTGTGACCGAAAACATCAATGATTTATGTGCCTCATTGCAATATACGGTAGTAGAAATATTGATGAACAAGCTCCGAAAAGCCAGTATCGATCTCAAAATCAAACAAGTGGCAGTGGCGGGGGGCGTTTCGGCAAACTCGGCACTTCGGCAAGCTTTTATAAATCATGGTGAAAAGTACAGCTGGGAAATATTTATTCCACCGTTTGCTTTTACTACCGACAATGCAGCCATGATAGCCATAACAGGATTTTTAAAATATCAAAACAACGATTTTTCGTCTATGGACAAAGTCCCTTTTTCACGTGTTACTAATAAATTCTAAAGTAAAGAAATATGAATCTAACATCATTAAAATTACCTGAAAAATTGGCACCCTACCGTGGGGTTATTCTATTTGCTGTTGTACTGTTATTATCTAATTGGTTTTGGAAATATAATGTTTTTGGAGATGAAGATGGAAGTACAGTTACTTTTTGGGGCATGGATATTTCAGCCCCATTCGTTTGGATGGCCAGACATGCAGCGCTTGTATCAGTAGCTATTTTGCATTTTTTAGGTTGGAATGTAAGCCTTGATGTTCATAACATATTTAGGCACGATTCAGGCTTTTCGGTTCAAATTGTGTGGGCCTGCACGGGTTTAAAACAAGCCTATATTGCATTTTGTATTCTTCTTTTCGCCCGTGGCCCATGGAGAAAAAAACTGTGGTATATTCCCGTGGCTTTGCTGGGGGTATATCTTTTCAATATCTTCCGAATTACATTTATTATTGCTGCCGTAGATAAGCATCCCGAATGGTTCCACTTCTTGCACATTAGACTTTTTAAATACCTATTCTATGCCGTAATATTTGGGTTGTGGGTGATTTGGGAAGAGAAAATAGCGGCTAAGAAAGTGAAATGACCTAACAGTATTTTGATAATTCCTTCAATTAGAATTTTTATTCTGGCTTTAGTTAACCAGTTAGGGTTGCAACTTGTGACAGAGTTGGTGTGGCTTTATTCTATCAATAAGAAATCACAATTTGTCTATGCACCGATAAACTTCTTACAAAAATTACTTAGCGCATAAAAAAAGCCCCCGAACTCTCGGAGGCTTCTTTTTAAAGTAACGACACTATATTGTTACTATACTACTTCCAAGAAACTGGCTAGTAGATACTTGTAACGGATCTACGGCCGATTGAAAGAAAATATAGAACAGCAGTTTATCACCGACTGCACTGTTCGGAATAGGCAGTGAACCCGTTTTGTCGGTTTTTTTAGCCACTCCAATTGAATAACTCAACTGTAGATTCATGGCATTGTAAACCACCAACACGGCATTAAGCGACTCTCCACCAGTACTTGTTGAACTATTGTCCACCCAATTGAAATTCACCACACCAGCAGCCAATTCAGCTGAGGTGCCTGTTGACTGTGCCACTTTGCCTTTACTGATAACTACCTTGCTAAAATCCAGGTCATAATCTGGCGCATCACCAATAATAGCGTCAGTCAACGCAGTTTTGCAGGCGTAATTTAGCGGATTCATTCCATC
>JAIFKQ010000107.1 GCA_020049515.1 Paludibacter sp.
GATTCAACTTGACCATACTCTTCAATAACCCCTTGAAGGTCATTTTCCCGAACTTTGTAACTTAAGTTACCAACGTAAATGTTCATAAAAATAAATAAAAAATTAAATAATTTGATTCGAGAACAGTGTAAACAAACGAGGTTAAAAATAATCTGTCCAAGAATTGGATAGCTGAATAACCGTTACGAGAAAAATACACTTTCTTTTCTTTTGCAAAGGAAATCATTTAATTTTGAATATACAACAAATAGTCTAAAAATATTTGAAATTTAGTGAATTGACTATTTTTTTTAGGAGTAAAACCTATAAATATGTAAGGGTATACACCTATAAATCTTAAATATATAGTACACTTATAATCCTTCAAATCTTCGAATCTTCAATCTTCAATCTTGATAGTTATCAAGATAAATCTTCAAATCTTCAAATTCTTACTTGCCCCTCTCCTTTAATTATCCATTTATAAGAGCACAATTCCGCCAATCCCATTGGGCCGCGGGCATGGAGTTTTTGTGTGCTAATACCAATTTCGGCTCCTAGTCCAAACTGCGCCCCATCGGTAAATGCGGTACTAACATTTGTATAAACACATGCTGCATCTACCACTTTATCAAAGTATTCAATCTGTTTTTCGTCCTCACTTACAATGCATTCACTGTGTTTGGAACTATAAAGTGCAATGTGATTTGCGGCTTCAGCAATTGATTCGACTGTTTTGATGGACATTTTATAGTCCAGAAATTCTATACCATAACTATCGTCGGTGGCTTTTTGCAACAATTCGGCAGGATATTTTTCATTCAAAAAAGTAAATGCTTTTACATCAGCGTAAATTATCACCTTTTTTGTTGCCAATTTCTCACAAAGACTAGGTAAGTCACGTAAACGTTTTTCATTTATCACCAAGCAATCCAGCGCATTACACACACTCACACGCCTAGTTTTTGAGTTAAAAATGATTTCTTTCCCCTTTTCAACGTCTCCGAACTCATCGAAATAAGTATGGCAAATGCCTGCACCTGTTTCTATAACAGGGATGCGAGAATTATCGCGGACAAAATCAATCAACCCTTTGCCACCGCGGGGAATAATTACATCCACAAAGCCCACGGCATTCATCAATTCGGTGCCAGCTTCGCGCCCAGCAGGCAAAAGGGTAACGATATTTTTATCCAGCCCAAGTTTCTCTAATACGCTTTGAATTACTTTTACAATGGCAGAATTGGAATTGTGAGCATCCGTGCCACCCTTTAAAACGCATGCATTACCCGATTTCAAGCAGAGTGAAAAAACATCAAAGCTCACGTTAGGTCGTGCCTCGTAAATAATACCAACCACACCAAACGGAACACTTATTTTGCTTATTTTCAAACCATTGGGGCGATTTGTTGCCATCAGTAATTTACCCAATGGGGAGGGTAATGTCGCTACATTACGGATGTCAATAGCAATTCCCTCTATTCGCTCTTTGGTAAGTAAAAGCCTGTCGTACATCGGATTATCAATAGCCATTGCTGCCAAATCTTTTGCATTTTCGGCCAAAATAGTTTCGGCTTGTATTACTGCTTCAAATGCCACTGCAAGTAAAACTTGATTGATAGTTTCATTGCTCACCAAGTTCAAAGAACGCGAGGCAATAAGCGCAGATTGTTTCCAGTTAGTTGCTGTCATATTATTTCAATATTCTAATTTAACTTCAAATGTTGATACTCAATTCAAATATGCTTTGTTTTTGTCAAATCGTTTGATAAAAATGGAAATGGTAATTATTGATACAATTGTTGCCAAACCGTCGGAAACGGGCATGGCAGCCCATGCACCAGTGAGTCCAAAAATTGGCGGCAATAATAATAAACTTGGAATTAGAAAAATAAATTGACGAGTGAGACTTAAAAAAATGGATACTTTTGCTCTACCAATGGACTGAAAAAAGTTGGTTATTACAATAGGGACTCCAATAAGTGGAAATAAGGTGACCGATATTCGTAGTGCCTTTGTAGCAATAGCTTGAAGTTCAGTGTCTTTAGTAAAAAGAGAAGCCATTAGTGATGGCATAAATGTACCAATAATAAACCCTAAAGTGGTTAGGCACGTGGCTATTATCATTCCATATTTTAAGGTAGTAAACATTCTGTCGTAATTTTTGGCCCCAAAGTTATAGCCAATAATGGGCTGCGTACCTTGGTTTAGTCCAATTATCACCATGATAATCAACGTATTTACGCTGTTGATAATGCCAAAAGCACCAATCGCCAAATCGCCTCCATATTTTAGAAGTGTGGAATTAATCAATATATAAACAAAGGTAGCGGCAAGTTGCATACTGAATGGCGACATGCCAATGCTAATAATTGATTTCACAATATCTTTTTCTAATCTAAAATTCTTTTTGCGAAATTTCAGCACAGAATTACTTTTCATAAAATGCGACAACACCCAAACTGTACCCACTAAATAGGAGATATTGGTGGCAAGTGCAGCACCTTGAATGCCCCAATGAAACACAAAAATAAAAATTGGGTCGAGAATAACATTCACCAGGGCACAAATAATCATGGTGAGCATGGCTTTTTGTGGATAGCCCGAAGCACGCATAATGTTATTGAAGCCAAAACTTAGTGCCGAGAGTATTCCACCGGGAATAATAATTCGCATATATTCTTCTGCATACCCAATCGTTTGCTCCGAACCTCCAAAAAGGCGGAGCACATCACTCATAAAAATATAGGATAAAATTACAACCGTGCCCGATATTATAAAAGTAAGAACCAATGCGTTAGCAAGAATTTTTTCAGCTTTTTCTTTGTCGTTTTCACCCAAGGTAATTGAAATTCGAGCAGCAGAACCAGCTCCTACCAACATGCCAAAAGCCATGAGCAGAATGGTAAATGGAAAAGTAAGGGCAAGCCCCGATATAGCCAACGGACCAACACCCTGACCAATAAAAATGCGGTCAACAATATTATAAAGGGACATAACCAGCGTACCTACAATGGCAGGTAGCGAGTATGTCCAAATAAGTTTTCCAATTTTTTCGGTAGCTAGGTTGTTGTTCATAGTTGATAGTTGACAGTTATCAGTTGATAGTTGTCAGTTGATAATTGATTGCTTTATTTGTAAATAATTTTTCTTCATAAAAATTGCCTCCTGCTATCGCTGAAGGCAATTTTAAAAACTCATTTCTATGTTACATCATAATGTACTAAGTCTGTATTTACGTATTATTCGTTTATAAACAATTAATTGTCAACTATAAACTGATAACTATCAACTATTTATAATCCTTTTTCTGACAAATAGCGTTCAGATTCGATGGCAGCCTGACATCCCGTACCTGCAGCCGTAATGGCCTGGCGGTAATGTGGGTCCGAAACATCGCCACAGGCAAACACGCCAGGAACATTTGTGCGTGGTGTTCCAGGAACAGTTTTGATATAGCCAATTTCGTCCGTTTCTATCCATGGTTTAAAAATATCCGAGTTTGGTTTATGCCCAATGGCCAAGAAAAACCCATCAATTACAATGTGAACTTGCTCTTCGTCAGCTTGTCCGCTACGTTTTACCAAGTTGGCACCTTGCACTACTCCTTCACCAGTCAATCCAAGTGTTTCGTGTTCAAAAAGCACTTCAATTTTAGGATTACTCATTACGCGATCTTGCATAATTTTGGAAGCACGCAAGAAATTTTTACGCACAATAAGGTAAACTTTATTGGCCAAACCAGCCAAGTAAGTTGCTTCCTCGCACGCAGTATCACCACCACCTACAACGGCTACGGTCATTTTGCGATAGAAAAAACCGTCGCAGGTAGCACAAGCGGAAACGCCCGAACCTGCATATTTTTGTTCATCGGGTATGCCCAGGTATTTAGCCGTAGCACCAGTTGAAATGATAATGGTTTCGGCTTCAATAACTGTTTCACCATCAATGGTTACCTTGTAGGGAGAGGCAGAAAGGTCGGTGGCAGTAGCCATTCCAAAACGGATATCGGCACCAAATCGTTCAGCTTGCTTGCGTAGGTCTTCCATCATTTCTGGGCCAGTAATTCCCGACGGATAACCTGGGAAATTTTCTACTTCGTTGGTAGTGGTCAATTGTCCACCCGGTTGCATTCCTTCGTACAAAACGGGTGAAAGATTCGCCCTTGAGGCATAAATAGCAGCTGTATAACCCGCTGGTCCTGAGCCTATGATAAGGCAACGTACTTTTTCCATATATAATTTATTTGTTGTTTATTCTTTTTATTGAACACTTTAAATCGTCTTTGTAACTTTAGAACAATAGCTTCATCAAAAGGTTTCGAGTATTCAAGTCTATATTGACATTTACAAATTCTATTGACTAAAGTTGTGATACTTTTTGAACGCTAACAATCTGTTATTAAGTTTCAACCATAACGACTAACTGTAAATGAATCATAATTTTCGCACATCAACTCCGTAGTGTTCGCTGAGTTTGTCATATATTTCATCCCACACCTCATCATGTGATAATGCAGTCCCATTTAACATGCCTTCGGGCAATGGATATTCTATTTCTGCAACATTATTATTATTCTGAATTTCACGAACCAATTTACGCCCTGTGGATGAATCTACATTTATACGTGCGGTAACTTCCATCTAATTATAAGCCTTATTTGAATGAATAAAATTTTAATTACTTTGCAATAAAATAAGAATTTACACACTAAGTACATTGAGAACAATTAGATACACTAAGGAAAAATTTATACTTTTTCAGAACACTAAGTTTAAAACTTAAATGTTTTAATGTGGAATTATTTGACAAGGCAACGATTCTACTATTTTATCTCAAATCATTTTCCACCACATTCTTGTATTTTGCTTTATCAAAAACAAAAACATTATCACCAACTTTCAATCCCTTCTGAAAATTGCTCAAGGTTAAAACTGAAACACTTCCATTTTTATTTGTCAGTTTTATTGAAAACAAATTGCCATTCGTTTTGTTTATTTGCACTTCTATTTTCGTAATGTCTTTGTTCTTTGTTTTTGGAAGCATTTCCAGGCAATAGTTTTGTGTCGATTTTACTTTCTTGGAGAACTGTATATTGCTTTTTGATTTGAAGCCCGCCAGAATAGCCATCGGATTTGTTTCAGCCAATTCCTTTTCAGAAGGTTCGGTAATGGAAACTTCATTGTTTTGAGAAATGTAAGCCCATTGTGTTTTGCCATCAAAAAACACTTTCATGGCATCCATTTCCAGCACAAACTTATTTCCTTTGATGGTAAATATACCTGAAGAAAGCTGCATTTGCGGATGAGTCTTTTCTGTCATTGCCAATTTAAAGTTTGTCTTTATGGCACTTGTTTTCACATGGGTTAATAAGTCGGAAATGATTTTTTCAGCCTCTACATTGCTTTGTGCTGCAACAAATTGGAACGAAAAAAGGAAGAGAGCGAAAGTATAAATGATAGTTTTTTTCATGATTATTATTTTAATGTATCCTATTACAAACAATGATTGTGCCATGGAATTTTCAAATATCGTGAAATCAGAAATTCATTAACGCGTAAAACCGTAAATAAACGTCCCGATAGCTATCGTGGAGTACGCTCCTGAACACGAAACACGGAACACGAAACACGAATTTTACATATTCTTCAAAATCTGTTCCAAATGCATATCGTCCATTACCAACACCTGTCGGGCTTTGCTGCCTTCGAACGGACCAATAATTCCTACCACTTCCAATTGATCGACTATGCGGCCTGCGCGGTTGTAACCAATGGAAAATTTGCGCTGAATGAGCGAGGTAGAACCTTGTTGGTTGGCCACAATAAGTCGTGCTGCCTCCTCAAATAGTGGGTCACGCTTGCTCATATCTACGCTGCTGGCATCAATGCCGTCGCCATCTGGGCGAACATATTCGGGCAGATAAAAAGCAGTTGGGTAACTTTGCTGTCCTTTGATGTGATGCACCACATTTTCCACTTCGGGCGTATCCACAAAGGCGCATTGCACACGTACCAAATCGCTACCTTGCGAGAAAAGCATATCGCCACGCCCCACCAATTGGTTGGCACCCGGCGAGTCGAGAATGGTGCGCGAGTCAATCATGGAGGACACCCGGAACGCCACACGGGCGGGGAAGTTGGCTTTAATCACACCCGTGATAATGTTCACCGACGGACGCTGGGTGGCTATAATCATGTGCAATCCCACGGCACGTGCCAACTGGGCAATGCGGGCAATCGGCATTTCCACCTCTTTACCGGCAGTCATTATCAAGTCGCCAAACTCGTCCACAATCACCACAATATAAGGTAAGAAACGGTGCCCTTTGTCTGGATTTAGATGGCGGTTGGTAAATTTCTCGTTGTATTCCTTGATGTTTCTTACGTGTGCTTTTTTCAGCAAATTGTAGCGGTCGTCCATTTCCACACAAAGGGAATTGAGCGTTTCCACCACTTTGCTGGTGTCGGTAATAATGGCATCTTCGCCGTCGGGCAATTTGGCAAGGAAATGTTTGTCAATATCGCTGTAAATGTTGAATTCCACTTTTTTAGGGTCCACCAACACCAATTTCAATTCAGCTGGATGTTTTTTGTAAAGCAATGACGTGATAATGGCATTCAGTCCCACCGATTTACCTTGACCAGTAGCACCTGCGACTAATAAGTGCGGCATTTTGGCCAAGTCAACCATGAAAATTTCGTTGGTAATAGTTCGTCCAAAAGCCACAGGAAGTTCAAACTTAGACTCCTGGAATTTCTTGGAAGCAATAATAGAATGCATCGAAACAACTTGTGGGTCAATGTTTGGCACCTCAATACCAATTGTTCCTTTGCCTGGAATTGGAGCAATAATACGGATGCCTGTAGCTGCCAAACTGAGCATGATGTCATATTCCAAATTACGAATTTTGGAAATACGTACACCAGCTTTAGGTACAATTTCGTAGAGCGTAATGGTAGGGCCTACTGTGGCTTTTATACTATCTATTTCTATACCGTAATTTTGTAAAGTAGTGGTAATGCGGGTTTTATTTGCCTTTTGTTCCACCATATCTATTTGGGTGTCATTATCGGTACCATAGACTTTAAGCAAATCCAATGTTGGATAATTGTAATGTGACAAATCCAGTGTTGGGTCATATTTACCCAATTTAGCCACATTATAATAAGGGTCTTCATTGTCCACATCGGTTATTACGGTTTCTTCTACCTCCACCGATTTACTCTCTTCGGGTTCTATGGGCTTCTGTATTTCAAACGGAACATCATCCACATCGGTAATAATTGGGTCAATTTCCACACTAAATTCTTCATCTTGATCAGTTCCTTTTACAATCCAATCATCAGGGATAATTTCTGTACCAACTGCCACCGTGGGCTCCTCAAACTCATCCTCCTGCTCATCTACAATTAGTTCATTTTCAACTGCCTGTGGTTTGACTTTCTTTGAAAAAATGCGTTTCAGAAATGGAACAGTAGCTTTAGACGATGCAATGGCATAGACCAAAAATGTACCAACAAGCAACATAATTGTGCCCGAGTAACCGATATATGATTTAATCCATTCGCTAACCTGGTCGCCATGCTTGCCGCCTATCGAAAACGTAAAAGTATAGTATTCGTACAACGGATGTACGGCAAACCCAAACAATGTAGAAGCCCAAATAAGCCAAAAGCTTGTGTGAAAGAATGCTTTGGAAAGTGTTACCGTTTGCACTTTTATAAAACGCAACCCGAGTATTATTCCAAAATACAAAACGGCAAAAGAAGGAATACCAAACCATCTATTGATGAAGGTTTCTGCCAAAATCGCACCCGCCACCGATGCCCAGTTCTTAGTTTCTGTGCGCATTTGTTGCATTTCGCTCCAAGAATTAAGATCCATTATACTTTGGTCGGCAGCACTAGTAAAAAAATAGGAAACAAACGAAATGAACAAAAACAAAACGCTTATAAATGAAAAAATACCCAACACAACACGTGTTCGTTCATCGGTAACGAACAGTTTAATTTTCTGCCATAGGCTAGGCTCATTGACATCTGAAGCTTTCTTATCAGGTTTAGGCTGCTGTTTTGGTTCCGATTTTGGATCGGGTTTGGGAGAAGGAGTGGTTTTAATCGGTTTCTTTGGTGCCATTGATTTTACTTTCGGATATTGGAAATGCTATTTCTCTATTTGATTTGCAAAAATAATAAAAAGGAAGGCGTGAATTTCATCTTTTGATATTAATTTTGCACAAAAGATGACCCCCAACCCCTAAAGGGGCTTTAAGACGAAGTATGTCTATGACCCCCTGCCCCCTAATGGGGGTTCCAGACGCAGTTTCTGAGGGTTGGCACTGTGACCTACAAAAAAGAATTAGTTTAAACGAAATCCAAAACACGAAACACGAAACGAAGAAATGACAACAAAACAAAGATACAAACACATAATTGATTGGTTTACTGATAATGTGCCTATTGCAGTAACGGAATTGCAGTACAAGGACCCTTTTGGTTTGTTGGTGGCAGTTGATTACGCCCCGATTGCTGGCCGATTTTCCAACGGCTGAAGTGATGGCGGCAAGTAACCACGAAGTTATTTTTGAATACATTCGCAGCATTTCTTATCCCAATAATAAAGCGAAACATTTGGTAGGTATGGCGCAAAAACTGGTTACTGACTTTGGGAGTGTAATGCCCGATGATGTGGAAAAGCTACAAACTTTGCCCGGCGTAGGACGCAAAACTGCCAACGTGATTGCGTCTGTGATTTTCGATAAGCCAGCCATGGCGGTTGATACGCACGTTTTTCGTGTTTCGGAGCGATTGGGATTGACCACCAATTCGAAGAATCCACTGCAAACGGAACTTGAACTGATAAAGCACATTCCACCCGAATTGATTCCAAAAGCGCATCACTGGCTGA
>JAIFKQ010000110.1 GCA_020049515.1 Paludibacter sp.
GTTTACTAAGCCAAACTGCTGCCAATACGCAAGTAGAAAGCTTGGATATTAGTTCGTTGAACAACGGTATTTACTTCGTAAGAGTCATTGCCGACGGAAAAGTGATGAATAGCAAGTTTGTGAAAAAATAGGACTATAAATTTCAACACTCTCAATATTTGTGCCTCACAGAAAAAAAACTGTGAGGCACATTTTTGCATCTGGATAAAAAACACACATTTGATAAAAAAATGGAACTGTTCTTGCTAAGCAATAGAAACACAAAAATAAATAATTACTTTTGACAAAAAATAATTCTACCAATGAAAAAATCACTCCAAACGCTATTCCTGTTTATCATTGTTTCTGTTTATAGCATCGCTCAACTTGCACCAGTTTCATCTTCATCTATCATTAATGCCGAAGCATTCAGAAATCCAACTTCGAATGTAAAAGTGCATACTTGGTGGCATTGGTTGGACGGTGCCATTACCAAAGATGGCATCACCAAAGACTTGGAATCGATGAAGCAACAAGGCATCGTGCAGGCTACCATTTTAAATGTGGGCTTGTTCGACGAAAAAAATTTTGGCGTAAAAAGAGTTGTATTCGATTCGCCCGAGTGGCACGAATTATTTTTGTGGGCAATGAAAGAAGCCCGTCGGTTGGACATAAAGTTGGGTGCGCACAACTGCGATGGATGGAGCACCAGCGGTGGTCCGTGGATTACACCCGAAATGTCGATGAAGCAATTTGTGTGGACAAAAAAATCCATCAAAGGTGGAAAGTCCCTCAATATTAAATTGGAAACTCCCTATTCCGAAAAGAATTTTTACAAAGATGTAGTGGTGCTTGCCTATCAAAATCATCAAACAGAAAATAGCTTTCAAAAAGCAAAACCAACCATTATTTTAAATAATAATGTTGTTGGCAATTTACTTTCCGATGGAAATCCATCAAGTGCTGTAGCCCTAAAAAAAGGCGACAAGATAAGTATTACTTTTGATAAGAACTTCAAAACCAACCAAATTATCATTCATCCTCGCAAACGTTTTGTGTGGGAGGACATGGATAAATTCACTTCCTCCTTTATACTTTCGTCATCGATTGACGGAAAAAATTTTCGCCCCATAAAAACCATCAGTTTATTGGGGTTGAACCATTCCTTTTCAACAGAAATTCCCCATTCCGAAGCCAAGTATTTTCAATTGGAAACCACCGAGTTTTCTGATTTGTCGGGCTATTTGGATTTTACTATTGCCGAAGTGGAGCTACTCCAACAAAATGAAACGCCCGCTTATACTACCACCGTTCCCTATCTGCTCGAAAAATCGGTGGCCGTAAAAGCGCCCAATCGAAATCGGTTTGATGGTTCTGTTTCCACTCTTGCAACTAAGGGTATTGATGAAAAGCAAATCATCAATTTAACCGACAAAATGACTTCAGACGGCAAGCTAAAATGGAAAGCTCCGAAAGGAAATTGGACCATTTTGCGCTTTGGATATACCACTACGGGAGTTACCAACAGTCCTGCTACCCTCGAAGGACGTGGGTTGGAATGTGACAAAATGGACAGCACAACGCTCAATTTTCATTTTGATAGTTTCTCAAAAAAGCTGATAACCAATGCTGGTGAGTATGTGGGAAATACATTCAAATTCTTACTCATCGACAGTTGGGAATGTGGTTATCAAAATTGGACTGCTAACTTGCCAAATGCATTTGAGAAAAATCGTGGTTACAATATGATAAATTGGATACCAGTGCTTTGTGGTGAAACAGTAGGAAATACGGAAATGTCGGAAGCCTTTCTGTACGATTTCCGAAAAACCATTGCCGACTTATTAGAAAACAATTATTACAAACATTTCCGCGATTTGTGCCACCGCAACAAAATGGAAATGCATGCCGAAGTAATTTATGGCGATGCTAACTATCCGCCGTTGGACATTCTTAAAACCAACAGCTATGCCGATATGCCCATGTTTGAGTTTTGGTCGGGGAATAACAGCAATGGATTTACCGAATACCAAGCTTCCAAACCGTTTGAGAGCTACCCCGTATTTGCCGCCAATGCTTATCAGCAGCCAGTAGTAGGCTCTGAGGCTTACACAGGATTTACGCATTACGGTGAATCGCCCAGCGGACTGAAAATTTATGGCGACAGGGCTTTTTGCTCGGGTATCAACCAAATGATTTTGCATAGTTATGTGCATCAACCGTTGGATAAAGCACCTGGCATGACTTTGGGTACTTACGCCTCCCACTTTAACAGAAATAATCCCTATTGGAATCAAATTTCGGAATGGCTGAATTATCAATCGCGCATTCAATCCATATTGCAAAAAGGAGCCATTGCCTCGAATATTCTGTACTACATTGGCGACCAATTACCGCAATATATCGACAATGAGCTTGTCAACCAATTGCCTTTTGGTTACAGGGGCATGGCCTGCAATTATGATATTTTGATGAACAAAGCCACCGTAAAAAATGGCAAAATAGTATTGGAAAACGGCATCGAATATGCGCTGCTCATTTTGCCAATTTCTGATGCGATGGAATTGAACACATTGCTCCGAATTGAAGAATTAGTGAAGCAAGGAGCCACAGTATTGGGCAAAAAGCCAACCAAACAACTATCCATGACGGGCATAATAAGTAACAAAGGACAGTTCGATGCAATGGTCGCCAAAATTTGGGGTGACAGCAATGAAAACAAATACGGAAAAGGATTGGTTATCAACAATATGCCAATTGGTGAGGTGCTTGTAAAATGCAATATCGTACCTGAATTTAAAACCAATGCTGCCGACGCGTTGAACCTGATGTACATTCACAAAAAGCAAGGCGAAACGGACATTTATTTCGTTGCCAATCAAAGAGATACTACCTTCAATCGCGAATGTGCTTTTGCCGTAGGCAATAAAACCGCTCACATTTTGAATCCTGTGGATGGAAGTATTTCCGAACTTAAAAATTGCACAGTTGAAAATGGAATGCTGAAATTGCCAGTCACTTTTAAACCATTAGAATCGATGATTTTTATTTTTGAAAATAAAAAAGCAGATGTAACTGATAATATCAAAAAAACAGAAACCGTTATCAAACAACCGGAAGTGTTTAAAATTGACAAATTAGAAGCCACACTTCAATTTTTGCCCGCTTACGAAGCCAACATTCTGCCAATAAAAACAACCGAATTGAAATCGTTGACAGCCTTTGACGAACCACAGATTAAATACTTTGCAGGGACTGTAAACTACCAAATTAAGTTTTCCTTGCCCGACAACTATGTAAATTCCACCGCCGATTTTCTGTTGGATATTGGTCAGTTTGATAGTACAGCCGAGTTATTATTAAATGGAAATAAACTTGGAATTGTGTGGCTGCCTGGAACAAAAATCAAAATTAACGGCATGCTCAAAAAAGAAAATGTATTGGAAGCTAAGCTTAACACCGTCTTTAGAAACCGAATTATTGGCGATTATATTCAATACGGAAAACTTCAAAACGTGTGGACATCGGCTCCAGTAGAGAACTTTCTGAGCAAAGACAAACCATTAAAACCATCTGGATGGATGGGCCCGATAAGTATTATTACCCAATACAATTATTGTCACTAAAATCAAAATTATAAATTATAAATAAACATGAAAAAACTGCTTATTTTAGCGTTGCTAACCATTTCATTTGCTTCCTTGATCCAAAGTCAGTCGATGGACAAATTCTTTCGCAAACCCATGATGGAAGAGGGTGATAACAACATCATTCTGCAAAACCGTTGCGGAAACCGGCTCACGCTGATGTTTAAGCCCACTAATACCGATTTGGAATTTACCTACAAGCCCAATGCGTACCGACGCAAAGAGTTCTGGGCGCGTAATTTCTCCAACCGCGATAACCAAACGGTGCTCTTTACGCAATTTTCTATGCCCGACATTCGCAGCTTGGATGCTACCTACGAGTACGATCCATTTGTAACGCGGGTGAAAATCAATTCGCCTTCTTTGGCAAAAAACACCCTTACAGTGCTGAATATTGCCGACGAAAATGCCTTTGTGGTAACGGCGCGCAGTCCGCTATTATTGGCCATTAAACCTCACGTAAAATTTGAAGTGACCAATGGTTTACTGACCGAAAAATTCACCGAACGGGGCGAAGAGATTGTCAGCTTTATCAAGTTCGACGGCTTTGAAAAAAACCGTTTCCGTATTTTGGCCGATGGTACCTACATCCTTCAGGTGGTTGAAAACGATGTGATTATCGTGGGGGGCGAAGAAAACAGCTATCAGGTAGATCGCATTTGCAAAAAGTACGATAATTATTCGCTTTCGCAATTGATTGAACACAACGAAGCGATTATAAAACCCGAATTGGCCTACTCAACTATTTACACAACCAACCCGGATTTTAATAAAGTATTGGACATCAACAAGCGTATTTTGTATTCGATGACAGATGAGGGCGGTGCTACTTTTGGTGCTTTGAGCCGTACCTATTATTTGATGTGGGTGCGAGATGCATCGATGGCATCATCGATGATGGCTCGTTCTGGATTTACTACTTTTGTGCCAAAATGGACCGAAATGGCATTAAACAGCCCTTCTATTATGCGTAGAGATGATGGTACCGAAGTGCCAGAATTTTCGCAAGTACTGGGTACCCGTTGGAGCAAAAGCGAAGATGATGGTGCGTTTTATGCCGCTTTGAGTTTGTTTACCGATTATCAAACTACGGGCGACTTGAAACTCCTGCAAGGTAATGGTTTTAAGATATTATTGGAGTCCATCGACCGTTTTTTTGAAAAGACCTGGGACAAAAATCGCAAAATGATTGGCAGCGATACCCGCGGTGAAACTTCCTTGAAGTCAAGCCCATACTACGCCTACGATGTGGTAAACGGCGAAATGTACCACAATATGGCAGAAGGCGATATGAGTAAAACGAGTATAGTACGCAGTTATAGTTTTTACAATCAGGTAAACTCGTATAATCTGTTGCTCATGACTAAAATTTTGCTTTCGCTCAATCCCGCCATGGATAATGGCAGAAGTGCTCGCTATACACAACTTACACACGAACTGCAAGCCACCATCAAATCAAAATTCAAGAATGCTGGGGGTACTTTTTATTCTGGCTTTGAGCTTTTTTCTGATGGTACTGAAAAATGGGTGCCATTTGGCAAAGAAAGCGATTATTGGGAAACAGCCTGGGCAAGCTCACTAGGACCTTACTTTCCAGACCCTGCCATTCAGTTGGCCTCGTCTATAGAAATGCGAAGAGACTGGGAAAAATACCGCAATTACGGCTATTGCCCCTGGAATACCCTTTCGCGCTATTTGTACGAATACGGCATGAGCTCGGTGGACTATGAAAAAATGCTTTCCGAACAGATTAAAGATGCGTTGACATTGACCAAAAAATTCCCAATGCGCGGCGCCGTTACCGAATATCAAAAAGAAGTAGAAGGCTGGAGGGCTTTACCTTTTCAAATTGGTACACTTTATTATACCCTCACAGGTCAAATACTTCACAGCATGCCCATGGGTATAGGCGTAAGGGCAAGTAATTTTGTGGATAGTATCAGTAATTTTAAGTATAAATTATCTATTGTTAATGCAAAGCAAGTAGGCAAAGGCGATGTGGTGGATTCATATACAATCAATGCGAAGAAAATGATACACTCGCTTCAAATTCCTGCCGGTCAGCTTCGCAATGGAATAAACAGTATTCAAATCAACCGCACCACTAAATCATCGACATTCCGACTTTATTCTTCTACTGCCGAATTGTTGGAATTGCATCAAGAGGGTGCTACACTCGTATTTGAATTTGAAAATCCGGTGGTGAGTCAACTGGTTTTTGAAAATGTGGATAAGGTAAAATCATTTAAATTTACCGACAATAAGGGGATTGAACTGCCTTTTTCCAAATCAAAAATCAATGAAAAAACGTTGATGGAAGTGGAAACGGCAGGCGATTTTAAATTGGAAGTGGCGTTGTAGTGTTGCCATGTACTAAACAAATAATATCAAAAAGCCTTGCGCCTGGGGTGTAGAAAATTAACTGGTTGTTTTGACATTTTTCGTTCTAAAAAAACAATCTGCATTGGTTCTAGCATTTTTACGACCTCTCCCCTTCCGCGATAGCTATCGGGACCCTCTCACAAGGAGAGGGGGACAAGACAATGATATTCTGATTTTTGACACCCCATCTTTCATGCTTAATTGTAAAGTCAACACCCTAAAAGGAGTAATATAGGAGAGTTCAACATGGGGCTGTGATTTTTTTCTTCCTTGTTGATAGTTTGAATTAAAAAAAACAACGTATCTTTGTACCGTTGAGCAGGCAAGTTTGAAGAAACAAAAAAAGCCTCGCCAACAGGGTGCGAGACTTTTAATTGAAGTTGTATCCACTATTTTTTAAACAGCAACCGTGTCAGATGTGAGAGTCGTGGCGGTTGCTGTTTTTGTTTTGGATATCAGAAGTCTGGTTTTTTTAATGGTGGCAGCCACTTTTATTTCCGTATTGTAGGAAACAAATAAAGTGTTCAATTCATTCATCAATGGCTTGTAATCCAGCTCGGAATGCTCAATGCTGGCAGCTTCAATCACTTTTACCAAGTTCCGCAAATAAAACGAAGTGGATTTCTTCACTTGTTTTGTTTCCATTTTTGGAATTTTTGACTGACCTAAATTCCGAATATCAAAAGTGATATCAAAGTTGGTCTCAAAACCCCTTAATTCGGTAAGAAAAACAGAATACCCCAATGCAGTTAAAGCGGCATTCAAGGTAGCATCTGTATCTATCGTAATAAAAAATTGCGATAGGTAATCACTCTTCGACTTCATATCCTTTTTCAGAATATCCCTCAAAAAATGGTTCTTTAGAGCAACAATCAATTTCAGCTGTTCCACCTGAGCAGGTATCTTGGCATCTTGCAATGCCTTGGTATGCTTTAGAATAGCTTTAATTAAATTATTGCGACGGATACGTATTTCATCCAACACTTCGGTTTTGGGATGTTTACGATATACAACTTCCAATTTATCCAGCAGAGGCAAATTCTCTACGACTAAATTGTAGGTATTTTCGATATGCAACGCAGCCGGGTCATATTTTCCCACTATCGTTACCGCCTTTTTTACAAGTCCTGACACTTTGTGCTTCTGAACTTTTGGTAAAGGTACTTTTACAATAACACTGTTTGTGTTTTCCATAAAAAAAATTTTAAAAATAAGTAAATTGAAAATAAATTTATTTTTCTCATATCAATTAGTCTCATCGTTAGCAATAAAAAAAATATCCTGTTATTTATTTTCTTCTTTGTTTCTATAAAACTAATTAATACTATTATTGTAAACCCCAAATGAAGTGTAGAATAATTAAGTGCAAAGATAGAATCTTTTTTTCAAACCAACAAGCACTTTTTTGAATATATTTAAATTAAATACACGGTTTACATGTTATACAACATATTTTTACGAGTATCATATTTATATATATCTACTATAATACGAGGTATTTAACAGACAAAAAACGATGCAGTGCTATCATTTTTGTTATTCTTAAAAATCTTAACTATCTGATTTATTATGCTTTAATAAGGCAAACTTAAAAATAGCTTTGACAAGACAATCTAGTTAAAAACGGCAATTTATTCTCCAAAAAGTAAATGAAAAAAAAATTCGAGAATGAAAATAAATTTCCAGAAATCTATTTTATTCCATAAAATAAAATATTTTGCATCAGTACTATTCCTTTTTTGGGCGTAAATAAGTTACAAAAGCTATTTGGGAGCACCTCCCAAACGTCCGTTCAGTTTTGAAAACAACCGTGGGAGGTACTCCCAAACGTCCGTTCAGTTTTGAAAACAACCGTGGGAGCTACTCCCAAACGTCCGTTCAGTTTTGAAAACAACCGTGGGAGCTACTCCCAAACGTCCGTTCAGTTTTGAAAACGACCGTGGGAGGTACTCCCAAACGTCCGTTCAGTTTTGAAAACAACCGTGGGAGGTACTCCCAAACGTCCGTTTACTTTTGAAAACAACCGTGGGAGGTACTCCCAAACAGTTAAAACATTTTTGTAAAAGTTATTTGGGAGGTACTCCCAAACATTTAAAATACCGTGCCGTTTTTACGGTATGGAACATCCCGTGAAGCGGTTTGTCGGTTGCAAGTAGAACACATCAACGCGTCAAACCGAAAAAAAATCGGTTGGACGCTACTAACTTTTTTCGGCGGTATATTGGTTGCAAGCACTTCATCAAAATTATAAATCTTAGCAATAAAACTTCTTTTGAAAATATCTTAAATTACATAGTTATTAATACAATTGTTTTGTTTACATTTGCAGTTCGATAATGTACTCATTGAATTAGCACATCAATTGTAGCAACAATTGCAAAACTTATGATAAATAGCATAAGCCATTAAGCCTATATCCGAACAGTTATTTTAGAGTTACTTACAGCAAATAATTAAAAAATGATACATTCAACAACCCAGGAAACTAAACTAAAAATAATTGAGCAATTAATTATAATAAACGACGATGCTGTTTTCAAACAAATAGAAGAGTTGATTAGCAAATCTTTGCATCGTCCAAAACACATAAAATTTAGCCAAGATGAACTGATAAATAGAGCTCAGTTGGCTTCCGCCGACATTGACGAGAATAGATTATTTTCACAAAACGAGGCAGAGAAATTAGCTCAAAATTGGTAGATATGAAAGTGTTTTGGACAAAATTTGCACTTGATGCGCTAAAGGAGATATTTACATACTATAAAGATAATGCCAATATTAAAATTGCAAATAACATTAAAAATAGTATTCTGC
>JAIFKQ010000047.1 GCA_020049515.1 Paludibacter sp.
TAAATCCAATGTGTCCTTGCCCGATTATATTGGCATTGGCAAAGGGAGTAGCTTGGGGTTTGGAATGGTGGCGGAAAAGAGAGAGAAAAAATAAAAATATAATAATTGGAAAAGTTATGGAAAAGAAAAAGTATTTGTATGGAGCTTCGGTGCAAGGCATTCAAAGCTTTATATTTAAGACCAACAAATTAGCTGAAATTGTTGGGGCGAGTGAAATTGTTGAGCAAATTTGCACTCAATTATTTTACGATGCAGCCAAAATCAATAAAGAAAATACTAACATTATTTTGAGTGCGGCAGGGAATATTAAATATATATTCGATGGCGAACAGAAGTGTAAAGATTTCGTCTTTATTTTCCCTAAAACAGTAATGGAATCAGCTCCCGGGATTACCATCAGTCAGGCAGTAGTTTCCTTCGAAGGGGATGAAGTTTCTGAAGCCATAGAGCAATTAGAATTGAAATTAAAAGCGCAGCGTAATAGGGTAGTTTCTCCTCCCGAAATTGGGTTCATGGGGCTGGAAAGATCGCGCAGAACGGGTGGGGTTGCAGTTGAATTTGTAGAAAAAGAAGCTCGAGATGCGGCAACAAAAGCAAAGCTAGCTAAAAAGGATGAATCAAGTTTGTTTGCGAAAATGGCTGGAAAGAAAACGTCAGCAAAAGAATTTCCATTTGATATTAAAGACATTACTGCTTCAGGAAAAAATTCGTGGATAGCTGTTATTCATGCAGATGGAAACGGATTGGGAAAGATAATTCAAAACAAAGGGAAGGAACTTAATGCGAATGGAAAATTCAAGGCATTTTCGGAAGCAATAGAAAATTCAACCCAAAATGCTATCAGAATGGCTTTTGAAGAAGTGGTGGAGAAAGAAAATACTAATTATAAACATTACCCTATCCGTCCTGTGGTGATTGGGGGTGATGATGTAACGGTTATTATTCGGGCGGACTTGGCGTTGGACTTTACCGATAAATTCCTGAGATACTTTGAGCGGGAATCCGAAAAGGAATTCACAAAATTAGACCTTTTGGGTTACGAGAAAGGACTAACCGCCTGTGCTGGAATTGCTTATGTAAAAGAATCTTATCCGTTGCATTATGCATTGCATTTGGCTGAAAATTTATGTACTGATGCAAAGAAAAAAGTGAAGGACAAAAATGTAGAACCAAAATACAGCGATATTCCCAAGTCAGCTTTGGCATTTTACAAGGTGCAAGAATCTTTTATAGATGATTTATCTCTTTTGAAAGCAAGAACTTTGAAAACGACAACAGGGTTGGATTATTTCGCAGGTCCTTATCTATTAGATGAGATTATCCAAATAAAGGATAAACTAGAAATAATTAAAGAAGAAGCTGATAAAAATGATAAATCAAAAGCGACAGGTAAGTTACGACAAATTGTATCTGAAACCTACAAAGATACTTCCACCGCCATTTTTATGATGGAAAGAATGAAAGAAGTGAATAACGATTTTTACAAAAAGTTGAACTTGGACGATGAACTAAAAGCAATAAAAGAAAACACTCAATCACAACTATTCGATTTACTAACCCTACATAGTTTTAAATATGGAAACAGAGAGAATTAAATATACGATCACATTTTTGAGCGATTGGCACGCAGGCTCTGGATTAAGCTCTGGTGCAGAGGCAGATGCAGTTGTTATAAAAGACAAACAGAATTTGCCCTACTTACCTGGTAAAACTATCAAGGGATTATTGAAAGATGTGCTCGAAGATTTTACAGAAGTACAGCCAACTTTGCTAAACGCAGAATTTATCAAAACGAATTTTGGCAAATATGATGATAAAAAGAAAATAACTGATCAAGGCACTTTATTTTTCTCAAATGCAGAACTTGCAGAAAACGAGTGTCAGGAGATAACAACCGAAATGAGCCATTTTCTCTACCACAACATTGCCTCCACCAGCATAGGTGAAAATGGAATTGCCAATCCCGGCTCGTTACGAACCATGGAGGTGTGCATTCCACTTACTTTAGTCGGTTACATTGATGGGGTAAATAAAAGTGATAAAGAAATTTTAGAGATGGGCTTTCGCTATCTCCGTCATTTGGGCTCAAATAGAAACAGGGGATTGGGCCGTTGTAAAATTCAAATAAAACCGTAAATCATGAAAGAAAGCTATTATAAAGTAACATTGTTGTCGGATGTGGTGCTCAACAGCACCTTGGCAACGGAAGGAAATATGTCCAGCTTGGATTATATTCCAGGCAGTAATTTTTTAGGAATGGTGGCCAGTAAACTATATACAACTTTGTCCAATGAGGTATCCTATCGCATTTTTCATTCGGGAGCAGTCCGTTTTGGCGATGCACTTATATCGGTAAATGAGTTACCATCGTATGCTATGCCATCAATGTTGTTTATGGATAAATTGAACAAGGCTTTAGGTGTAGATGATGTTTATTTGCATCACCTGATTGATTCTAAGAATCCACCTAGCAAAGCGGGCAGTAAGTTACAACTCAAACAAGAACGAGGTGGTTATTTGTTCGCAGATGGCAGTGTGCTCAAAAGCATAGAAAAAAGTTTTTCGCTAAAATCGGCACAAAATAGAGAAACACGTAGCTCAAAAGATGGTGCAATGTTTGGTTTTGAATCCTTGAATAAAGGCTTGACCTTTTTGTTTTCTGTGCAATTTGACCACGAGCTTGATTTTGACAATATAAATGCTGCATTGGTAGGCAACCATAGATTGGGCAAATCGAAAAACGCTGAATTTGGACAAGTAGAAATTGAATTGTTGGAAAAACAAGTTGTTGGCATTAGTTCTTTTATAGCTCCAGAATTTATCTTGGTGTACGCACAAAGCAATTTGTGTTTTTTGGATGAAAATGGTGCAGCTACCTTTCAACCTACAGCCGAGCAACTAGGATTGGAATCTGGTGCAGTAATAGATTGGACAAAATCGCAAATTAGAACGCATACCTATTCGATATGGAATTTCAAACGCAATACTACCAACACTCAGCGAGATTGTATTACCAAAGGTTCCGTTTTTTATGTTACAGCATCAAAACTGCCAGATAATATGAGATATTCCGTTGGATTGCACCAAGCTGAAGGATTGGGTCAAATTATTTACAATCCGCTGTTTCTAGAGGGAAACATCACAGATGCAAAAAGTATTTTCAATTTCGTACCTACAGAGAAAAAGAATAAACCTCAACTAGAAAAAATTATAGCTACAACAAAGTTAACCAAGTTTTTATCTGCCAAATTAACTTCAAGAAGCTACGAAAAAGCGATTTCGCATGTGATTCAAGAATTGGTTTATTCTAATGATGCTAAAATTAAGGGGTTGAAAAACATTTCTTCCAGTCAATGGGGCGGTATTCGTGCTTATGCTACCATAACAACTGATTGGAGCAAATTACACAAACAGCTTTTTGACAAAGAGGGTGGCTACCTGACCCACGGTGTGGCCGATGAAAAGTATTGGGGTAAGAATAGGGGTGCCAATCGGAAAGCTTTTGAGGAGATTTGCGAACAGAATAAAGTACTAGGCACTGAATTTATTGCCAAGTTTGCAGCCGAAATGGCAAAGGAAAGCAGAAAGGTTAACGATTTAAAAACTATAAAATGATACATTCACATAGATATTTAGCTCGATTTATTGTAGCAGCCGAAACTCCCTTGTTTGTGGGGTCAGGTATAGCTTCCTTGATGAAGGATGCGTTGGTACAGAAAGATGTAAACGGATTGCCAATGATTGCAGGCACATCGTTGGCGGGCGTATTACGTCATTCATTTCCGTCAACAGATGATTGGATAGAGAAAGTTTTTGGTTCGTCAAATGCAGATAAAGGCAGTGGATCACTTTTAAAAGTGAGTAGCGCTTATATGTTACTGAATGAAGATAATGTTGTAGAAGGTGTAATGGAGCATCTTGATAATAACATCTTAAGTCGTTATACCAATTTGCCGTCACGCCAACACGTAAAAATAACCGATAAAGGTGTGGCAAAAAAAGCAGGCTTGTTCGACAATGAAATTGTTTATAAAGGGACGAGGTTTGTTTTTGAGTTAGAATTGAGAGGTACAGATGCCGATAAGCCACATTGGGATAAAATCATTGAACAAGTGCAAGGTCCTACTTTTCGCATTGGCTCCGGCACCCGCAATGGATACGGCAGCTTGAAAGTAATGGCAGTTTACAATAGAATTTTTGATTTACAACATGGTGCGGATTTTAAGGATTATGTCAATTTTGACCCTTCGTTTAATTCAGGATTAAAATTTACTCAAGTAACTCATCCAGAAGCTGTTTCAATAAACGGCTACACACATTATCATCTAGCTTTAAAGCCCGATTTATTTTTTGTGTTTAGTGAAGGTTTTGGTGATGATGATGCTGATAATAAGCCATTAGAAGAAGAGGTGGCGGTTTACAACAAAGAAAGTATCATTTTCGAGAAGCAAACTGTAATTCCCGCTTCTTCCATAAAAGGAGCTATTTCGCACCGAGTAGCCTTTCACTACAATAAAATAACAGAGCAGTATGCTGATTATAGCAAAGGAACTGTAGGTAGTGAAAGTCCTGCTGTAAGTACTTTATTTGGGGTGGAAGCTGGCACGAAGAGTCAAAAGGATGCGCAGGCAGGGAATGTTTTTATTAACGACTGGTATTACTCGAAACACGAAATAACCAACAATAAAATTTTCAATCATGTAGCCATCGACCGATTTACTGGAGGAGCCATGGACGGAGCCTTGTTTAGCGAGAAAGTAAGTAACTTAAAAAAGGGTGATTTTTCATTTGATATTTATGTAAACATTGTAGCTTTAAAGGATGTAAATGTCGAAATTGCATTTGAAAATAGCCTAATTGATATTTGCAAAGGACTGTTGCCACTGGGCGGGATGACCACCAAAGGGCACGGTATGTTTACTGGGAGTGTCACTGAAAATGGAAAGGAATTGTATAACTACGAAAAACAAACTGCACTATGACAAGTATAAAAAAACTGAGCACCCTTGCCGATATTCCAAATCTGGCTTACGAAGGTTATGTGTGGCTGTCGGATGCCAACGAACCAAAAGTAATAAACGACGAAGCATTTGACTTTGGGACTATTGGCATTAACCCTTTTGTGATTGAAGCTTTGCTTTACAATAAAAAAGAAAATATCTCTATTCACGTTCAACATACTGGTGACTATCAAATTTTTGAATATCATTTGAATGATTTTCCAACAGGTAATTTGGTAGAAAAAGTGTATTTACCACACAGATTGGCGGGTGTGCAAAAAGTAAAATTCAAACAAATTTGGCTGCCAGAACAGGATGTAAACTGTGAAAAAATGGATGTAATGACTTTAAAATCAATTGTTTTTTGTGGATTTATAAAACAAACAATATCATGAGCGTAAAATCAACCTATAATTTTGTGCCAGCTCCTACTGAGCAGGAGGTATATAAGCCCGAATGGGCTGATAAAGTGAGCCACGACATCCCTTTCTCGGATGGTGAAAGTGGCGAGATAGAACTTAAAATTACAGCGCAAACGCCAATTTTTATTCGGAATGGGCATTCGAAAGCCGATAAAGAAATTTTTGATAATTTTAAGGCAGGTAAACTGACGAATCCTTCCAAGGATGAAAATGCGGCCATAGAGCGCTATTTAGAATTTTCTAATATCGAAATAAACGGCAGAAAAGAATATTTCATACCCGCTTCTTCACTCAAAGGGATGTTTCGGAATGTGTTGGAGATTATGAGTTTCTCCAGAATGAATCAAATTAATAATCATACGCACGCAGTTAGACAAACTGTTAAGACAAAAGATACAATTATTGAAGAGGGTTATGAATTAGGAAATGATAAGAAAAAAATTCTTGCGGGTTTTTTGATTGAGAAAGACCATAAATACTATATTTATAGTTGTGGAGAACCTTTAAAAATCAGGTATACTGATATTGACCAGAAGCTTAAGACTGACTTTGAGCAGCAGTTTGGAATGTCGAATACCTCTAACTCAAATAAGGATTTTTCTTCACGAACAGGTGCCTATAAATATGAGAAAATCATAAAAACGAAGCAACTAGAACATCAATTTGAAGCACACCCTTTGGATGGCGAAAAAGAAAGCTCTTGGGTCAGTGCTTTTCAGCCACTGAAATACGTTCGATTTCCACAAGAGAACAATAATCTGTTTTGGGGGCGAATTGTTTGTGTAGGTCAAGCCAGCATTTACAATATATCTACTGCAAGAAGAGGTGAGTATGTTTTCAAAGGGAAGATGGATGAAGTGCTTTCAGACAATAAAAACAGATTTGAAGTTGATGAAGAC
The DNA here is from genome assembly GCA_020049515.1 of Paludibacter sp. GTDB lineage: Bacteria > Bacteroidota > Bacteroidia > Bacteroidales > Paludibacteraceae > Paludibacter. The sequence goes on from JAIFKQ010000047.1 coordinate 6,322, forward strand.
ACAACAATGAAAACATTTTTATTTGTAAATAAAAATGGGAAAGGTAAAAATGAGGAGTTAGCAGATTGGACTTATTGGAAGGATAAGTTAGATACAGGAATACCTGTTTTTTTTCGGTTGGAGGAAAATAAGAATGATAAAGATTCCAAACTATCAAAAGAGAAGAAAAAAGTCAAAGATTTTGGATTAACTTTCATGTACAAGCAGCCAGTAAAATACTCAACTATTTCAGCTGCTCCTCAATACGATGATAAAGATTCAGAAGATTATGAACTTGATTTAGCTGCAACTATTTTTGGACAATCAAACAAAGAAAATTCTCATAAAGGAAGAGTATTTATATCTGCTTTTGTAGCAGAGGGTAAAGTGAATGTACTTGAAAAGAGAAGTTATTTGCTAGGCACACCTAGATCTTCATTTGTTCCATTTTATTTACAACAAAGTGGGAAGAATGGCAAATTATCATCTTTTGAAACCTACAACACGAATCCTATTTTAAGGGGTTTTAAAAGATACCCTGTTCATCAAGGGGTGGGCATTCAAAACACATCAGAACTAAGCCAAGATATGTTGTCCCATTTTCAGCCTTTGGATAAAGATGTTATCTTTTGTGGGAAAATTCGATTTCATAATCTTAGAAAAATAGAAATTGGAGCATTGTTATCTTCAATTACCTTTCACGGATCATCAAATACGCTACATTCAATAGGTTTAGCCAAGCCATTTGGGTATGGAAGTATTAAGGTAGAAGTTAACGCCTTGGGTGGCATGAATCATGATATTCAGGAATATCTCAAAACCTTTGAGAAGGAAATGCGTCTTAACTCCGACGAGTGGTTAACTTCGCTAAAAGAAGTCCTATCTATAGGTACTGTTCAAGATGCTGATTTTGATAAAAATTTAGAATATGAGGATCTGAAAATGTTTCAGGAGATAAAAAACAAAGGTTTTTATCTTCAGAAGCAATCAGAAATAATTCCAACAAAACCGAAGGTTAACTTATGTTTGTCAGTAGAAGATATAACAAAAGCCAAACAAGAGAAAGAAAGTGCTGATATTGAAAATGATAGAGAATTTCATGCTTTGCTTGCTGAGGCAAATAAATTCCTAGAAAATTGCGAATTTGAAAAAGCATCAGAGAAATATAAAAAAGCATTAGAGAAAACCAAAGATAAATCCGGCTTCGATTTTAAAAAAAGAATTGAGTTGAGAAAAACAGAAAAAGAGGAATTGGATACTTATCATCAGGTAAAGTCAGAGAATACAGTTGCAGCTTGCGATGAATTTATAACTAAATATCCGACATCAACTTACAGATTAGATATAGATAAATTGAGGTCAACATTAAAAAACAATAGTGGATTACCTGTTCGTTTGTCGGGGTTGAAAAAATTTGATCAGTTTTCGAAAGAGAGTGAAGACTGGATCAAGAAACTCGAAAATAAAACAATTATTGGAAGTGGTTTTGAGGAAGAGCATATTGCTCATATTATTCGAATAGCTAAGATTGAAAAGAACGACAAAAAATTAGTAAAAGATTGGCTTCCTAGTGGCAGGAACGAGAAAAAGATTGCTGCATGGTATGGTGATCAAAGAGCAAGCGAGATTGTCAAAAAAAACTAAATACGTCCAACATAAATTTCATGCTGTGATTTCTTCCTTACCGTCTTTCTACAACAAATCGGAGTGATGAGTGGGTTAATTTTAAGTTTAAATCGCTGAATTTATTAGTGTTATGGACATATTACAGAAGTTGCCTTCTGACAATCAATTCATCTATTTAATAGAGCCATTTTTTTCTACATAAAACAATTCACCCCATGCCCAAAATAAAAATTTTCATCAGTAGTGTACAGTCGGAGTTTGCTTATGAGCGGTCGGAGCTGTACGAATATATTTTGTCGGATGCATTGTTGGGTCGGTATTTTGAGCCATTTTTGTTTGAGATGCTGCCCGCTACCGATTTGAATGTTAGCACAGTGTATCTGCGTGAGGTGGAGC
>JAIFKQ010000194.1 GCA_020049515.1 Paludibacter sp.
ACGTTTAATTATCATTCCTCTCTCGGAATTGAAGTACAAATGTATGTAAACGGTTTGGATTATGCAAGGTCTATGGGAATTATTTTTTTTTGGTATAGGCGCTTAGAGCGCTGAATTCTAATTCTTGATTTATAACCATTTAAGTGTTTTTATATGTAAAACAATACAGGAAACCCCTAAACTATATCATAATTTGAAAACCCTGTGAAGGGTTTACTGTGCATAACCCCCAGTGAAGTGAAACGGAACGGAACTGGGGGGTAAGAATGCAAATAAAACTAGAACTCTGTAAGAGTTTACCAAATAGAGAAGTTACTTAGAGTACTGCTAGTCAACTCCTCTGGAGTTGTATCATCGATTTATTCTTAACCCCCATAAAAACTGGGGGTTATGCACAGTCAACTCCTATGGAGTTAAAAGTGATAATTATGTATCAATAATTACAGCGTCCTAAACGCCTATACCAATTTTTTTTTAATGTGGGTTAAAGCTGGAATTTACGGCTAATGAAGGAGAGTCTTCCAATAATTTATTTATATTTCCACATCTTTTTGGATTTGAGTTCTAACCATTACTCGCAGTTACAGAGAATTTCTCTAAATTTGAATTACTTAATCGCGCTAGCACGGATATGAGTTTATACCATTGCTCAGGATATATCTTTTTTATCTTTATTTTCAATTGCTTTCAAAGTTTCTAAAAAACGCGTTCCGGCTACAAGTGTATGATTAAACGTATTTCCGGCATCCGAATCAGTTGTGCTCAATGTACCAACTGTAGTATTGCCTAAAACATTTTCATCAATTGAACTTGACGTTAATGCAATGTTGGTTGGTATAAGTACGCCCAACTCTAGTGCGAAATTTTACGTCACACCGAGCAGATTCATTTCAAATTACAATTAGACCCCTTGCCCTAAGAAGAAATATTTGTTAGCAGGACGCTTAGCAAAATTTAGGCAAAGAATGAATAGATGAAAATGTTTGTATATAAAATCATCCTATCAAAATTCTTTGAATCTCCCGAACATCCGACTTTTTAAAATGCTTTCCGGAAATAACTTGATTGCCAAACGAAGTGTCACCAAAAAAATATATATTGAAATTAGAACCTAAAATATCGGTTTCAATTGTAACACGATGAATCCGACGACGTAAAATAGTTGTTGTTTCGCTAAAAAGACCGAATGGCCCTTTTTGCGTTTTAAAAGCAACTACCTGGTCAGATATAGTCAGTGTTTCAATAAAAAACGGATTTGCACCGTATAAAATGGACGATTCGAAAACTTCTTCCATGTGATTTATGATTTTTGAATTAATTTTTTTGATGCTAAATACTCAATACATTTATCTTCATATTTAGATGCAAATCTACGTGCTTCTTTTTCAAATGGATTATTCCAATAGCCACGCTTTTCAGTAAACTTATTATAGTGTTTGTATTGGGGATCTGTTTTATCCTGTATGTGGTGCTGTATCTCGTGCAATGTAGTGTTTACTATATCATTTACAGTAAGATTGCTGCCCAAATATATTATTATCTTTCCATTATATACACCTGCATATTTTTTATTTTGATAATAATATATTTTAAAATCAGGATAATGTTTGATTTTTTTCTCGTGCAAAATAAATCCTGTATAAAGAATTATTTCATTCACCAGCACTGTATTTGGAACATTTCTCTTCCATTCTGTATCCTTGGAAAATAATGTCCAACACAAAATCACCCCACCTACTATCATTAAAAGTATTCCCATACTAAATAACTTAATTGTAATTTTTATCTGTAAAGCCAATGGCTCTTCTTCGGATAAATACATCCAAATCCTTTCGGGCAATGCTGTTTATTGCATCGTATCCGGTGGCAAACCTTTCATCAATTAAGGATTGTATTTCGAATTTATCTTTTATGTTTCGAATCTGAGCTGGTGTAATAAATGGAAAATCACACATGAATTTATCGGCATCAACCGCCGAAATTTCCGGAAAATGATACTTAAGAATCGATTTCAATACATCAACGGGTGGTGCTTTTATTTCGCTTACCATATAAAACCTGCGGTGCAGAGCAGGATCAAAACTTTCTTGTTTAAAGCTGAAGTTGCTGCAACATATCAAAATGCCTTTAAACTTATCGAGTTCACTCAACAATAGGGAAATGACATTGTTATGCATCTGATCTACAGCTTTATTGGCTTTTGAACTTCTGTTATAAAGTAGCGCCTCCGCCTCGTCAAAAACAATAATTGGTGTAATTTCAAATTTTTTATATGCTTCAGATGCCTCTGCAAATAGCTTTACAATGTTTTTCTCCGATTCGCCTACATAACTGGATAGTATCGTTGCAATGTTAGCAGATAAAACCGACCGGCCTGTTTTTACAGCTACATGATTAATAAACGAAGTTTTACCTACCCCTGGTGCACCTGTTAGTAAAATACTGATGCGGGGAACTTTGCTTTGTATTTTGGTGTAAATTTCGTTACTTAAAATTTTTTCGACAAATTGCAGATCTTTATTATCGTGCATATAGTTATCAGATTTTAATTGCTCAGGTATTTTTAATGAAAACATTTGTGGAATGAAAGGTCGTTTTTCGATGTTTATTTTTGAACACAATACATCAATTGACTTTTCGGTTAATCGCAGCATACTACCAATGTAAAAATCAGTTTCATACGCCAGGTAACCTTCTTTAATAAGTTGATTGGCTCCTGTAATAAATTCTTTTTGAACCGCTAAGTATTTAAACCTGTTATCTACAATAATTTTAAGTGCCTTTTCAAAATCCAATGATTCTCCCAATAACATGAATTCACGTACAGCTAAGTATAATAAAACCTGGTTATGACGTGCAGCAATGTTTCTTTCCATCCACTTTATTTCCCTACAGTTGGAGTATTTTTTTAATAAATCTTCAATTAATTCCGGAACTATATCAGATAGAAAATCCAAATCATTTAATAAAATTTGGTCCAATTCGTTGATAAAATCCTCAAAATCATTTTTCGTAGACAATTTTAAAATTTTTCTATTGTATGTGAGTATAGAATTAAGGCTGTTTTCAGTCAACCTAAATTCAGTTTCGATATGACGACTACCTTCCATTTCTATAAGTCTTTTCTTTTTCAGAACTTGAATACTATACTCTACATCAAGACCCTGGAATGATTTCAAACGCATTTGGCGTATAAGTTTTTTAATACTTAAACCATCACTTCCGGACAGCCTGTTATCAATAAAAATGCACAAAACGACAAAGTCAAAATTGTCATTAATTCCAAAGAATTTTTTTGCAACATCCATTTTTGAAATCTCCTCCTGCGCATATAATTCAAACTTTAACCCATGTATTTTAAATGCATTGATTGTATCTTCGATGTTTTGACACAATTCTTTTGCTTTTTTTCTGTTTGTTGACATATAATCTTGCTTTTTTGAGTTAGTAGTGTTTGATTAAAATCTGAAACCTATTGCTATAAAAACAATAAGTTTCAGGATGAATTTACTTTCTTAAGTTCGAGCCTTTTTCAAGCGTTCAATTTCCTCGAATGTAATCGAGATCAGTTCAATACCGGCTAAACGGTAAGCTGTTTCTTCATCAACAAAATTTTCTGCACGCTGATATCTGGCCAAACGATTGTTTTCGGCTTTTAAAACGTAATTGAACTTGCCCATTTCGGACAGATAAAGTTCCTTCAACAGATTCCCTCTTGTATCAATTTCCTAAAGATAATCTGTGTATAATGCTTTCCCAGCTACTTTACGTGGCATTCGACCATGTTCTTCCACCAATTTTGTGTTTTGTGGGTCAGTCTTCAGTTGCTCCAGTGCAGCTTTGCTGATTTTTCCGTTAAAAAGTACTTTTCTATCAGATGGCAAATACCAGATTCCTGCACCAATCAGCGTTTCTAATAGCGCTTTTTGTACATCATTTGCATTCTTGTAAAGCTCTGCAGTGAGTGTAATTAACTGTGAAAGAACTTCTGTCTTTTCATTTAAAACCTTGTAATTCATAATGTTATTTTTTATTTGTTGTTATTTTAATTCAATCAGCACTTCACCTTTTTCATAAAAAAAATTGTATGCTTCTGGAAGTCTGATTTTTTTGTTTTTGTCCATATAAATATTTCGGGCAATTATACAGCTCAGAATATCTTCCGGTGTTGCTTCATCAAAATCGTAACTCCGACCATAAAATGTAATTTTATTTTCTTCTTGTTTATACCAGCCACCTCCTTTTACACGGGTTTTATTGGTAGCCAACTCTTTGTGAAAGGTAACTGCTGACATAATCAGACAGTCACCTTCTACAATAAATTTAGGATATAGATTCTTTTTCATAGTTTTACTATTCAACTGAAGCTATCCAATAAGCTTCTTCTTTATCCTCCGTGAATTCACCTTCTTTATTTATAGAACCTTGCTTGCCGTTAAAAACCCCAGTTACATACTCGTCAAGTCCGATACTATCAATGGTTTCGAATACAGGTTTCGAAAACTCAACCCCGTCGGTTACGCCATAAAGACCATCTTTTTTAAAGATGGATATTCCATTGACAAAACTATATTCACCATCTACATAAATATGATCAAACTGCAAAGGTGTTGATAAAATGCCATTAACATCAATATAACCCCATTTATCACCTTTGCGAACAACCGCCATATTACCTTGAATAGGATTAATATAATCGTACTCCAACTCATGCACGATGGTATTTTTGCCATCGGCAAGTACAATACCCCATTTGTTATTCAGGCAAACAGGAACGTACGATTGCTCATTTACCCAATGTGGGATAAAAGCAATGTCGTTGTACAAAGCAGGTACAAGCACTTTGCCGGTGGTTAATTTAATGCCGTACATACTGTTTTCCTCATAAAAATCTGCATTCCAATCGTAACTATTCATCAAATCGATGTACTCGTCATTTAAAAGCCCATACTCTTTTGAGTCAATGCTTAAAAGATCAATCTGGTCTTCTAATGCTTCGCGTTTGGCGAATTCAAGCGCTGTGGCTTTGGGTTTTGTTGTTTCCATTTTTTATTGGGTTTTTAATTGATACTATTTGTTTAAAAATACAGCGCAAAGTTCGGGATATTTTATGATTTTGGGGTTGTTTTCTCAAGCTTGAATTTTTACCATTCCAATTTGATAAAATCAAGATTTATATTTTTTTTCTGCAAAGATAATTTCAAGACATCTCAAAATTAAAACATTGTCAAGCTTGAAATTAGACATAAAAAAAGCGCAGAAAATAATTCCACGCTTTAATAATCTTCTTTGTATTTTTATTATGAATTATTCTTTTAAAGTCACATTTAAACCAATGATTCTGGCTGTCTTTACCAGATTGATAATTCTTTCATCTTCACAAGTTAATAATAATCTGTCAAAAGTCACCCGATTGCGTTTTTCATTATATAAAATTTGGTATTCAACACCAAGCTTTCTTAATTTAATTTTTTTGTTAGTGTGAGACCGATATTGAGCAAATTGGTCTCTAGCCGAAGTTGTTTCATTAATAAGTCTCAAGAATGGATTTCTATCAAGTCTTCCATTTGAGTAAATGCTGTATAATCTGGTCAATAGATCAATTTCTTTTGAATTTATATCATTTTTACGGATGCCATTTTTATGCAATAATAGAAATACATAAAAAGTAAGTTCAGCGGGACCTAGATCAATTTTAAATTCCTTCTGATCATTTCCTACTTTTTTGACATAAATGCCATATCTATCCAGTTCTAATTCATACCTAATTGGTAGGTCTTCGTCATTGATTTCATCTTCAAATCCGTATTTATAATTTTTAAATACCTTTCGTACACCCTCAAATATTGTTACCAAGTGTCTCAATACGGATTTATCAATACTATCTGACTTGATTTTTTCTAAACAGGTCGGACAAATATCAGCAGATTGAATTTTATGTATAATTGTTCTTTTATCTCCACAAAAATCATTGACGCAGGCAATCGGTTCTCTGTGTATATATTTCCAGTCGATATTATTAATGTCCAATCCCATCAATGTTTGCAATATATTCTCGGCTATGGAGTATGCAATAGAGTATTCGGCTGGCACTTCGGTGTATCTTTCCCATTCATCCGTGTGTACATAAATATTTTTCTTGCCATCAAATGCACTAAACCAATTGTTATATGAAGTTTGGGTTAAGAGTACAACAAAACTTTCTGTATTGACATTTTGTTTTTTTCGAAAATCGGTACAAACCCTGAAGATTTCATCATGAGATGATATGTCTCTCAAGCTATATCCTTTATTTTCGATTAGTTCGAATTCTATCTTGCCGGATATGCCGTTTAAAACATCATACGTTTTTTTTGTCAGATCCAACGAACTGTTTACTGTTCTTAATATAATGACTTTCATGACTTTCAAAATTAGTATTAAATTATATATATTACAAGATTTCTCTAGACAATTCAAATTTAAAAACCTCAACAACTTTCAGTAAGTGATTATTGTATAAAGAATTTTTACGATAAAGCCAACCTAAAAAATGTTCTTTCAAATCAGTTTCAGTAATAATCTCAGTTACATTTGGGTTTTCTAAATATAAATTTATCACATTAGGCGAACAATCAGTAATAACAATTACTCGTTTTACTCCAATAAGTTTTTCCAAATCAGTTTTTGCTTTTTCTTTACTTGGACCTGCTGTGACTTGATAAATTCCTTGATAGGAAATAAAATCCATTCCTCCATCATTTGAAAATGAAACTGAAAATCTATTTAAAGTAAATCCGAATGACTCAAAATAAACTTTTAAAATGGAATATGACAAAATTTCAAATAATTGTCCAAAATTATGAAAATCTTTATTTTTAAACAGGTCCAAAACAAACTGGTAACATTCAGCTGGGTGGGGATTATCAAGTAATTGTTGAATCGTATCTTGAAATTCTCTGTATCGATTATTGTTGTTGCATAGTAAATCAATAATCCTCTGTTGGTAATTACTTAGATCATGTAGATTTTCATTATTGATGATTTCGGGTTTTAGAAAATACTTTCCATTCCTTTCATAATAATAACCTTTGTCATTAGCTTTTCTCTGAATATAACTTTCGTAATAATTTTTATTTGAGGAGAAAAGATCTTTGTACTCATCATAAATCCTTTTAATTTCGACTGATGATATACCTTCAAAAGTTCTACCAGTTTTCAAGCATTCAATATACTCATGTAAAACAGCTAAAAACGATGTAAGAGTTGTAAAGTTTTTCTTATTATTTTCAATTATTTCTGCAATCATAATAATGTGTATTTTTTCTTTTAAATAGATTAATGATAAAACGTTAATGTGGGTTACTAACCTTGTAATTACATTTTTTGGTGAACCTGAAAAATAAGTTTAACCTACTTCTGGCATAAGTTAAACTACATAATCCCCTAAAATATAATTTAAGTAAAAATTGGTTTTGAAAATTGAAATTCATGTTCTTCTCATTTGTCCTGACACACAACGGCTGCATTTATAGCCACTTCCGTATTTCCCTTTGTGATTATTTAGGCAAGGTAAACATATTCTAAAACCACATTTGTCACACATCATCCATGTCCATTCACTTGGAATTTGTTTTCCACAATTTTGACAAGGTATATAGCCCATAATTTGAATTATTTAATTTTTATACAAAAGTATTGCTTTTCTCTAAAGTATTTTCTTTAAGTCAAGCTTGAATTATTAAATATATATTACAATTAATCCAACCACTCAAAAACCTCTGTACAAGGATTACATTTAAAACCAAGCTTTTTCCCTACGCAATACGCTTTCCCGTTCTTATTAATATGAACATAAGCCAAATCTATTTCTTCTTTCAACTTTTTCCCGGCTGAGTCAATACCTTCCAAAAAGATATGGTAAAACTGTTTATCGTCTGTCCGTTCAAAATAGACCTTTGAAACCTTAACAAGCAGCTTTGGTTCATTATCGCAACAAGCACACCAGATTATAATTTCCGCTTGCTTTTGTAAAAAGACGGTTGCCTTTTGAGCTTGTTCTTTTGAAAGATAAGCCAATTGATCTGCTTTAGAATTAGCCAAAGTCGAAAATAGAATTAACATCAATAAAATAGTTTTTCTCATAATGTATAATTTAAGTTGCAAAGGTAATATTTAAATGCCCGTAAAATTATTTTTTTCAAGCTTGAAGACAACTAATTAATACCGGAATCAGAATTACTCACAAATTTACCATGAGTATCAAAAGTGAAACAACTTATCCTATTCTCACTATCGGAAATGCATAACACATAAAACAAAATTTTGCCAAAAGCAGGAACCGAACCATTAAAAAGGTCGTAATGAGTTTTTAAGCAAGCCTTTACCACCATTAGTTGATCTCTTTCGTTTAGCTTCAGAAAACTCTGAGCCAGTACTATTGTTCGTAAATCGCCCAACTCATCAAACAGTTTTTGATTGGTAGGTATTTCATTTTCACATTTAGCTATTATCTTCAGATTTTCCATTATTTTCTTGAATAAAAAAAATTATTTACTAAAAATTATATCTAATTCTATTATGCTTTGGGCGAAAGGTTTTTTATAATAAATACCCGTTTTACTACCGCTTCTTACCCCTCTTAGGAACACATAAATAACTCCGCCAAAATGAATGTTATAATCAAAATTGGGTATCTTCTGCGCTAAGTAGCGTTTCAAAGCTACAGTATATATTAAGTATTGTAAATGATAATTACTGCCTTTCATTGCTTGTTCCATACCGGCTTCGTTATAGCTTTCGGTAGTATTACCCAGATGATTTGATTTCCAATCGAGGATGTAATACTTCCCGTTGTGCTCGAAAACTAAGTCGATAAAACCAGTCATTAATCCTTCAATATCAGCTTCGCCGTTCAGTTCTGCTTCTGTATCAAGAATCTTGGCAACAGCAGTTTTATTTACATTTTCAATTGAAAAAAGAAATTCCAGTTCAGGGAATTTTTGCTCATTACTTATACATTGCAAATTAAACCTTTCATCAGAATGTCCTATCTCAGTTGTCATTACTTCTCTTACCAATTGCAGAAAATAAGGTATTGCCTCCTCTTTGATAATATTGGAATAATACTTTGAAGCATTAATAATGGTTTGTTCCCACGAAGCGGGATCACTAAATTCAAGGCGTTCAAAAATACTGTGCAATGCCGTACCAACATTTGCACCTCTACCGAGTGTCTGAAAGATAAACCTGTCGTAATCTCCATTCAATTCTTCTTTGGTAAAAGGTGCTGTAAAATGAGACCTGCTTAATCCGCTGAAGCTGTGGATACCAAAGGTGTTTTTAATTTCAATATTGGGCGTTTGGTGAGGTGAAAAGATTTGTTGATTATTCGACGGTGGGCTATATTTACTCACAGTTGGCTCTTTCTCTACATTATGTTCAAAAAGTGGAGATTGAGCTTCCAAAAATGGACGAATCGAAGTACCATTTAAATGATTGTTAATGCAAATATAGTTTTTATACTGAGCCCTAGTCAAAGCAACGTAAATTAAGCGACGGTTCTCCTGCTCGTTTTGGGCAGTGTACAATTCCATCTGCTCGTCAGTAGGGGTGGCTGTAAATTTATATACATCATCTTCTCTGAAATCAAATAAATCAGCATCTTTTTTAATCTTCAAATCAAGAAAAGGAGCAAACACAATTTTATATGTCAATCCCTTGGCTTTATGCACTGTTGATATTTGCACAGCATTATCTTCTGATTCTATTCGCTGTTCGTAACCTTCCGCTTTAGTATCTTTCTCTCGTTGCATCCAAACAATCAATTCCTCCGGACTGTATTTTTTTTCTAAAGTCTTTTGATGTAGAAGTTCCGCTAACTGATAGAAATTGGAAAGCGTGCGTTGTCCATTTATTCCATTATTGAGGCAGTTTGTACGAACATTATAGGTGTCGAATACTGAAGATAACATATTATAAATACCATTGTCGAACCACTCATTTCTGAAAGCACGAAAGAGTTCTAAATGTACATCATCATCACAAAAACTAATTGCCTCCAGATTATAACCGAATGCCTTATTAAGTAATATTTTGTTTATACTTCCTCTATTAGGTTGTAACACTCCATTCATTAAAGTCAAAATCAGTTGTGTTTCATCCGACTGCAGTATTGATGACTCATCAATCGTAATCGATGGAATGTTGATTGCCGAAAGTGCATTTTTTATGTCTTTGGCTTGTCTGTTGGTACGTGTAAGCACTGCAATATTGGCTGGCCGTATGCAAGCATTGTTTATCTTAATGTTTTCGTCAGTAAGAAGTCTGAGTATTTCATTAGAAACAAAGTGAATGATTTCATCATTGTTTTCGAAATGATTGATGGATACAGGAATTACGGGTTGATTGCTTTCGGTCATTTCACCTAAATTGGTAGCTCCATTTTCAACATTTGTATAGTCAATTTCGGTATCATAGAACGGATCCACAATGCCAAAGAATATATTCATTCCATCAATAAGCTCTTTTGTAGAACGAAAGTTGCGATTCATTGACAGTATGTTTTGAACATTATTTCTGGCTTCTTTATAGGTATTAATATCAGCTTTTCGCCAACCATAAATAGACTGTTTGGGATCGCCAATATAAAATATGGTGCGTTGTTCATTGAAAAGCCGACTAAATATCTCGTATTGTTTTCGGTCTGTATCTTGAAACTCGTCGATAAATGCTGCGTCATATTTTTTAAGTAATGCTTCATTCACTCGATTATCAAGTATGGCATTGTGTAGTATAGTAATTAAATCATTGTATGTAATAATATCTTTTGCTGATTTTCTCTCTTCAATTTGTGTTTTTACTTTTACTATTAATTCTGAATAAATTAGGTTTGCATACGTTTTAAAAGATTCATCATTCATTTTTGATGCATCATTTAATGCAGTTGCCAATGCTAACTCGTTTGGAAAATGAGTTGGAAAATACTTTGGTAAATCCTTCGCCTTTTCTCGAAATGCTACTTTAAAAGATTCCGGATTATTGTTTTTGACAATAAAATTAAATGCGTGTCCTTTATTGCCAGCTTGGTCTAAAATTGCATTCCAATTAGTATTGATATGATAAACATAAGCTTCTTCTGCAGCTTCAAAACCGCTAATTGATTTTGCAATTTTATCCAATACAGTTTGTTTGTCGGCTGCTTCAAATACAAATTCCTTCTCGTCGAGCGATTTATAGACAACATTCTTTATTTTCTCTCTTGTTAACGTTTTTGTCAAATACCTGAATACTTTCATGTCATACAATGTATTTAGCTCCGACCTCCAATAGTTATTCACAAAGTGCATGACTAAATCATTTGTATCTGTCATTAATTCAGCTTCAAACGACTCTTTTGTTTCGAAAGGATATTGTGTAATTACCTGCTGACAGAAACTATGAATAGTCATTACCGAAAGACTATCCAGACTTTGTACTGCATCGCGAAGTAATCTTATTTTTTCAATATCAGCATCACCTACCACTTCTATTATGGTTTGATCATCTATGGGGATGCCACAAGCAAATTGATATGCTTTTCGCACAAACTTGCGAATACGCGATTCCAATTCGGCTACGGCAGCTTTGGTAAATGTTACCATCAGTATTTTTTCAATCGGAATTTGTTTTTCCAATATCAGGCGTAGTACCAAAATGGCAATTGAATAAGTTTTACCTGTTCCTGCACTGGCTTCTATTAAATTCGAACCTTCAAGTTGAACATGTTTTACATCAAATGGAGTATTTGTTGGCATGGCTTAATCTACTTTTAAATTTAACAAACTGACAATCGCTTTTATCTCTTCTAAATTTACTTCATCAAAATCGTTGAAATATTCCTCTTCGAATAATCGTAAAAGATATGGATCGGGGGGTAAGTTATTGTACGAATTTCCATTTGCCTGTATCAGTATCCTATCAAAAACATCATATACTGTTTTTTTAGGATTTAAAGCTTCTTTACCAGCTTCCAAGGTAAATTTTAATGGATTTAAACGACCCATTTTTAAATACGCAATCAACTCTTTTAGCTTAACTATTGCTTCATCGGATGTTAAACAAGGCAGGTCGGAAACTTCACCTTTCAAATTGATAAATACAGCACTATCAATCTCATTTTCTGCACATAAAAAAAGCATTTTTAGGTAATTAACCACTTTATACCTAAGCCCATTTTTAGAAACTGTATAAGCTACATATTTTCTGTCAAACACATTATTTATAGTCCCGGTAATTCTTACACTATCCATTGTGATGTCTAATACAACCGTTTTTTCTACTTTATCGGCAATCAATGAATCATACTTCGTTTTTAACTCAAAAATCGTATCCAGCTGTTCCTCTATGGTTAAGCGTCCCCTGTTTTTCAAAGGAAGTTTTCCTTGCTTTATTTCTCTGTTTAAATAAAGTTCGATATCGTTTTCGTGCAAAAGATCTTCCTTAACAACCCATCCTTCTAAGCCATTCAAATCAAACAATTCTGTTTCAGGCAGGTTATCTGTGTCATTCTCATAAAAAACATTAAGTACTGTATTGAAATACCACTTGATGGGATGTTCAAAAAATTTCAGGAAAGAATTAAGTGTTACTTCCGTCAATTCTTTTATCTTGGGGTCTTTTGGTTTAAAGGAAACAGCTTTTGGAGAATAAAGGTAGGTAAACAAGCGCTCATTAGTTGCCTGATATTTTGCACCAAAGCCATGCAAAGGATGCTTAAGAGCTTCTATTTTGGTGTAATCTAACAATGTGTCCAATACAATAGAAGGTGGAATTTCTGTATTATCCTTGATACTTTGTCCGATATAACTTAGATATAATTTCTGGCGGGCTGCTAATAAAGTATCCAAAAACAACAATTTATCGGTATCTTTTTTCGAGCGGTCGCCTTTGGTATAGTCTTCCATCAAATCAAATCCCATATAGCTGTCATGACGAGGAAATACTCCATTGTCGAGCCCCAGGAAACAAATCACTTTGAAAGGTATACCTCGTCCTGCAATGGGCGAAGTGATAGTTACTCTACCCGTATTGAGTTTTATTTCGCCCGATTCGGTAAATAGTTTTGATTTTAGTTCGGACAGAAACATGGCAAAAGGCACTACTTCCTGCTGCTCCAACTGGTCGATAAACGACAATGCCTTGTAAATGGATGAAATTTCGGCACGGTCATCTTTGCTGAAATCGTCGGTAAAAATCATTTTGCCAATC
This sequence comes from Paludibacter sp., assembly GCA_020049515.1. GTDB lineage: Bacteria > Bacteroidota > Bacteroidia > Bacteroidales > Paludibacteraceae > Paludibacter. The sequence continues at coordinate 13,228 of JAIFKQ010000194.1, forward strand.
ACTTCATCAAATAAAAATAATTTCCAGTCTGCTAAAGTACACTCTGTTCTTTCAACTTCCAAAATACGGTATAAAATGTCGAAAAAATCTTTTAATCTGAACAAATCATAACTTACAGAGGCTTCTGCATCTTTGAAAGGATATTTACCATCAAACTCTTCGTCGGTAAGCATGGCATATCCCAACAAGAGCTTTTCAAGGCCATAGTCCCAACTAACAAATCGTGTGTCGTCGTCAGCATTATTCGATTTGCCAAAACGGATGTTGGACTTGTTGACAACAGTACGAATATAACCGCAATCGGCAATCTGAAATTGCTTTTTAATCCTCTTTTCTTCCAGCAGGCTCACTACTTTCTCAGCGCTTAAATCATCCATAGTAAACGTGAGAATTTGCTCTAAGGTTGTTACTATATTTTCAATACTATTGTTTGTAGCACCCGACACTTGAAAAGGAATTTTAACTGGAGCATTTCGAAATACAGCTTTCACAAAAGGGGAGTATGTATCAATATCGGTAGCCATAACCAATACATCACGTGGCCGCAGCGTAGCATCTTTTTCGAATAAATCCAATAAATAATTATACAAGCATTCCACTTCGCGCACCGGCGTATAACAGGAATTTACCTGAATTGTATCGTCTGGAGTAAATTCTATTTTTTCACCACTATTTGCGTATATGCTGTTTTGTAACTGTCCCAATAACGTATCGTCATTTGAATACTGAATATTCACTTCCGTTATTTCGAGCAAATCAATCAACTCTTTTGCTTTTGCTCCGTAACTGATTAATAGTTCGTTTTTAAACTCGCGGGGATCTGTTGGCAGGCAAAGATAAACTTCAACAGTAGTGCATTTGGCCAATGCATTGAAAAAATCCAAATGAAAGGGTGTGAAAATTGAAATTCCAAACAAGCTAATACGTGGATAGCTTTTGCGGATAAGTTCTTTATTAGCATCTAATGCGTTAATAAGTTCTTCTTTTCTTTTAGCTTTCGATTGCACTTCTAATTTTTTCCAAAGCCATTGTTGCCAATTTTCAGCTGCATGATTAGTGATGCAGCTGTTATTATCCCACGCTGCTATCATTTCAGGCCGATACAACTGATACTGATCAAAAAGGTCGGCAATTTTAGTAGCCAACTCAAAACGACGCTTGGAATTATCGGTGTAATACTGTGCAATGTTCGGATATTGAGAGCTAAAGGCTTCGTTGCTCAACAAATCGTAAATAGAATATTTATTGTTGTCGAACTGATTGGTAATTGATTTGCCAAACAATAATTTATATAGTTGCGCAAACATCCCATCCTGATTTTGAAATTCGAATTGCGCCAACACCCCGTTGCGTTGTGCTAATTCAGTTTTGAGCCAGGCATTCATCCCTGCAGTTTGGGTAATAATTAGTTCTTTTGCAAAGACTCCAGCATCTGATTTCGAAATATTAGCTGCCAACAGTTGACACAAATCCTCTAAACGATTGGATACATTTTTTTTCATATAAATCAGATATTTTTTAAACGTTGTTCTAATCCCGATGATCGCAACACTTCATTTTCAACACAGTACATTAAAGTTTCTTCGGATGTTTGGAGCAGCACTTTGGTTTTGGCGCGTGTAACAGCAGTGTACAATAACTCTCGCGTTAAAAGTTTCCCCGTTGGTTTTTCCGGTAGAATTACTACCAGATGTTCAAATTCAGAGCCCTGACTTTTATGAATGGTCATGGCAAAGACCGTTTGAAAATCATTCAAATAACCAGCCTGAATCTTTTTTATTTCACCATCTGCACTTTCGAAGTGTGCAACAAGTGTTTCTCCAACCTTTCGCACCAATCCTACATCTCCGTTAAATATACCGAGGTCGTAATTATTTCTGGTAATAATAATGGGTTGGTTGTGATAGAATCCTTCCTTTGGATAAAAAACATTCCTGTCATTTATGCTGGTTTTCAGAATCCGTTCTATACGTTTATTTGTTTCGGTTACACTGTGTTTATTGTCACGGGTAACACACAAAAAACGAACTTGATTCAATTTATTTAAAGCAGCTTTTATGTCCGACTCTCTGATATATGCCAAGTATTCCAAGGCGTATTTTTCGAAAAGTCGATCGTCGTAAGCAGTGTCAATATTCATTTGCTCATCATTCGAATAAGCTGCTGTACTATTCAAAGTGCCCCCAATTAGTTCTTTACTAAATTTACCAATTCCTTTTTCCGAATCGAATCGATAGCTTTTAGTTTTAAATTCGATGGTTTTTCTCAAAAATGGGACTTCGTGTGCGCGACAAATATCGCCAAACACTGATCCGGCTTCCACTGAAGCCAATTGGTCTTTATCGCCCAGCAAAAATACTTGAGTAGTATCCGATATGGCATTCAGCAGCTTAGCCATCAATGCACCATCAATCATCGAACATTCATCAATAATGACCACATCGTAAGGTAAACAGTTCTTTTCGTTGTACTTGAAAAACACACTATTTTTCAGATAGCCTAATAATCGATGAATAGTTTGAGCTTTAAGCCCAACAAGAATTTCTCGTATGCTACTGTCAATATTATTTTGAGCGTTTTCAGCAAAATTTTTTATAGATTCATTCACACGTACAGCAGCTTTACCGGTTGGTGCAGCCAAAGCCACTTTCAACTGCGGATTTTGGGTAAATAAATTAATTAACTCTATGGATACACCAAAGGTTTTACCTGTTCCTGGCCCCCCTGTAATAATTCGAAAGGACTTTTGTAAACGACTTATATTGTTGATTATCTGTGTTTCGTACACATAATACCTTTGTAGATATACTTTTCCATTATGAATAACAAAAGGCTTCAACTCTGTTAAATTCTCCGTGAGGTATTTGCTGTCCTTACACTGTTGGGCAAACGCTTCAGCTTTTACCTGATAAGGACATTCAGGCTCCTCAATTTGGGATAATTCAGTTTTATAATTCTCAATATCCACTGCAATATGACCTTCGGCAAGTTTACCTGATAGTGCATACGCCAAGGCCTCGGAGCCTTGAAAATAATCTGCAAAAATTTTGTGTATATCCATAATAGTTTTTTTTCAAATACTTTTGTATATTTCTAAAACTTAAACTTTTCAAAGCACTAACCTTTCTTTGCAGTTATCACATTGTTTCAATTATTTAGCGATACATTTGACCGACTTGAAGCTACCTTAAAATATGTTTCTAACTATGGATACTTTGCTTTTCAAATCAGATTTTTCTTGAAATATATAACATTCCATATTATATAAATCTTTTTACTTACTTTCCATTTATTGGGTAGTTCATTAAAAGAATCAAACATTACAATAAAACAATTCTCAAATAAAACCGTATTTCTTTAAATAATAGCATCAAAATTAAGTTGAATATATTTTTGAAAAGTATTTTGAATTTCAGAAATCATGTTCAATTGAAAATACTGCTCCATCTCAAAAGTGGAATCTATACAATAAGCCTGAATCTCATCAACTAAAACATCCTGATGATATCCCATATCTATCAGCTTTTCATTAAATTTATGAACATCGTAAGCTGAGATAATCTGCTCAACTTCTTTCCGATAACTCTCATTCAAATAAAACAAACCATGAGCAGTTTCATGAACTATTGCACTTTGACCGAATGATGTTTTTTTTAAAGCACCAATAATATAAAAATCATTCCCGTTATTTTCAAAAAAACTCAGAAACTGTTTTTCATTTTCTGACAAGGGGTTGAAAGTTCCATTATAAAATGGTTTTAAAATATACGATGGTATATTAAAACCACTCCAGTCAGTATAATAAGTAAATGTTCCATATTTTTTTCCATTCGGAGATGTTTTTATATACCAGTCTTTAAATTCATCCAATGTGAAATACTTACCTTTAAAGTGCGGTGACTCATAATGTTCCTGAAAACGCAGAAAGGTTGATGTCAGATTTATCTGATTATCAAAAGTCAAAAGATGTATCCTGTCAACTATTATTTGATGGTCTATTTTCATGTGTAAATATTTTTTTATAGGTCACGTGGAACTCGGATACCAGTTTGTTTCTATCTTTGATAAAGCACTGTTTTCATGCTTGTTGCATTCGTTTTTTTTTAATATTGTTTATTTCAAATATTCCTCCTGCACACATTTAACTGAATCCATAGATTCGACATTCAGCATCAAATATTCCTTTTTGTCAAATAAATAAAAGCATTCTGTTTCGGGTAATCCTTCAAAACTACCATCAACAGCGGGCTTAAGTTCCGGTAGTGTAGTTATCCATACTGCGCGATGAGATATCCCACCAACCAGTGTTATCTCAAGTAGCCCGTCGAAACTGTATAAATCATGGGTTGCAATAAATTGCATAAATGCATCTTGTGTCATATTATTTTATTTTTAATGTTACTATTCTTTGTCCTACATTGCCAAATCCAATACAAACCAATATATTTATCGGCCACTAGTCCACAACCAAATACCGTTTAACCAACCAGGTGTTCGTCTTTCCAAAAGGATTTGTATTCTCTGTTTTGAGCTTCGAACTGGGATCTAATAAAAAATATTCTTAAATATATTACTTTTTCAATTTTCTGATATCCTCTTCTATCTCTTTTAAGCTTTGCTCTTTTTCTATTGATTGTTGAAGTTCCTTGTATTTCTGAAATTCATCGGTCGATTTTTTCAAAGCTCTATCATGGCTTATTTTTCCTGCATGTGAGAGTAACTCCCTGCCATTCAATTGCAAAATTACATCCAGACGTTGAAGCCAATCTGCCATATACATAGGTGTTCGCTGTTGTGCCATTGTTTCTGCAAAAGCCAAAAATTGTTCAACCAATAAACCCAACAACTTTATTTCATCTTCTTTTAAATAGTTTTTGGCAATGCTAATATCCGTTTTCTTTACCGCCAATGTGTTCTTCTTATCTAAAGACTGCATACCCATTAAAGGCAAAGATGCATCCACCCTGCGATATACTAATTCGGCTGCTGTTTGCTGGCTGATAGCCCAAAGTAATTTGTTTTGCACCACCTTGAAAAACTCAATCGTTCGTTCATCTTTTGGATCATAATCAATACTGGTGGTGTATATGTCTTTAATTTTCTGATAGAAAAACCGTTCCGAAATGCGTATCTCCCGAATGCGTTCCTGCAATTCATTGAAATAGTTCATCGAACTGCCTGACTTGAACCTTTCATCATTCAACGTAAACCCCTTAATAATATATTCTCTCAACCGCTGTGTAGCCCAAATTCTAAATTGTGTACCTTGAGGTGATTTTACACGGTAGCCAACCGAAATAATAACGTCAAGATTGTAGCCATTCACTTCTGATTCTTGCGTTTTCCCTGCGATAGCACCGTGTTGAGTGGTTGTTCGGAATTTCCGAACAACCACTTGTTCATCCAATTCACCTTCTTCAAACACATTCTTTATATGCTCACTAATAGTGGCTTTCGACTTCTGGAAAAGTTCGCACAGTTGAGCTTGCGTAAGCCAAACGCTTTCTTCCTCCAAACGCACGTCTATCTTAATGTTGCCTTCAGAATTTTGATAAATCAAAATTTCACTGTTGTTCATTTTCTTATTCTATATTACTGATTGTTAGTAGTTAATATGCAAAATTTATCTTTCCAAACGGATTTGTATTCTTTGTTTTGAGTTTTGGGAATATTTGTTTTTTGTTTTTCTTTATGCTATTATTGACGATTCTTTCCATCTGTTTTTAGCTGTCTAATGTGTTAATATTATTTCAAAATTTTGAGAAATGTAAGCTTCTGATTTAAGTTTTCAATATCTTTTTACGATTCTGTAAATCCCTCCTTTTTCAAGAGTTCCAGATTTTTCTTGCAGCCCCAAGCTAAACAACTATCTAATGGATGGCTTACTAATGCAATTTCATTCATTACAGCCATCATTACCAACCATTAAGAATTTTACGGGGTTTATCCCAATCAGCCATTTTTTTTCAGTTCAGCAGTAATTCCGGAATCGGTATTGCTTGTTTCGGTTGTAGTTACTTCTACTCTTGTTTGTTTTCTATTTTGTTTCTCATTTATTTAAAAGTCCCGACCAGGATTAAGCAACCTGTTAAATCTCCAATATATACCAGTTGATATCTGCTGAAGGACCGCAACCAAATTGCGTACTTATCACTTTAAAGGCTGCCCAATCATCATTGTCAAAGTGAGTTAGGAATTTTTCCAGCATTGCTTCATAATCGGAATACATATATACTCCAACCTGACTGTCTTCCTCTGAAGCTATAAATGCTTCATAATGAATGTTCCAGGCTTTCACCAGTTCTTCGTCAAATAAATCAGGGCTTTCTAAAATTTCATGATTCCAAACCCCTTTCAGGCTTTTTGATGGTGTATTTATTCCATTGATGGCATCAACGATTAATTCTCCTGTCGCAGGATTGTAAAAATTGCCCGAAGGCAATGAAAGTTGAATGATTTCCATTTGCTTAAATAATTATTTCAGAAAAAGTAATGAGTATTTAATACCCAAATGTGTTTTGTCAGGTAATTTCCTGGTATTATACCAATCGACGGAAGACACTTCTTTCCTGTCAGGATTAAATAAAACTTTCAGGTCAGTAATATCAATAATAAACGTTTTCCACCTGAAAACAAATGGAATATAGATAGGAGTAACAACCAAAACTTTATCAAAATCAATTTTATTAAATTCTTTTTGCATATTATGAAAAATCTCTTCCTGACATTCCCGCCTGGCACATCTAAAGAAATCCTTTTGATCCTTTTTATCCATTTTTCCTCCGATAACGCTCCAATATCCTTTTTGCGGATGAATATTTCTTTTGCCTAATAGTATTTCTGTACCGGTTGGTGTTTTGCGGATAAATAAGATACCTGCTCCTTTGTACATTTTCTTCATAATCATTATTTTTAATCAGGATATAAGTAATGAGAATAATAAAAAGTCTCATTTTAAAATATGTAATGTGCTGTTTATCTTCCTCTTATTAAATAGTAAAAGGTAAATGTTTAAATGGGAAATACTTTGTTACTTAATACACAATTATTATCCACAATATGTAATACAGCCCGACCACAGCCATCATCCACATCAAATGCTATCCATTGATCAGTTTCATATTGTTCTATGAACGAAAGTAGAATATCCCATGTTGAACTTTCATCCGATTTTTTACCATGTGTTTTATTTTAAGACTTCCATTCTTTTATGAAAGTCTTGTTATTGAAATACAAATCTTCCCAATTCTCCTATACCCAACAAGCTATGGCCGATTTTGCTTCTTCGTGATGAATATTGTACTCTATAACATATTCCCCGGTCACTTTATTGATTGTCTTATTCGCTTAATGTTGAAAATTCAAATTTCATTGCCCGACCTTTTATTCAGTTATTTCAGCAAATACTCTTTTAAAAGGCAAATAATTACCCTCTTGATTATGCTCTTTACCCGCATTATGATCATCAATAATGGCAAAAGCAACTTGACGAAAACGGTTTTTAAATTCCGGTTCTTCAAATACTGCCTTAAATAATTCCGCAACATGTTTTGGTGGATTACAATAAGCACCACAACCAAAAGCACTCAGCACCAAACTGTCGTGACCATTTAATCCCGCTATGCGAAGTATCGTTCTTATTTTTTCTTTGGTGGGCTCTATTAGGTGATTCGCTAACTTAAGTTCGCCATTTACCACAATGGTTGCAGGACCGTTCATAGCCGCAACGCTTACCACCGACACTTTATAGGGTTCAGCCAGTAAGTCATAACCTTCCGTTTCTTTTCCTCTGAACACAGTTATCCCGGGTGAATAAACACCTCCCGTATTTCTGTTCAATGGATATTGGTGTACGCTTTTCTCAACACCATAACTCTCGGCATATTCGGCATACTGATACAACGAAACATACAAATTTGACCTTCTGAATAAGTTTTCTTCCTGTGCTCCAGAACCATTACGGACACCACCACCCGGATTCTGACGACTTGCCATATTTAATACACAAGGATTATAGCCGTTTTCGATTAAGGATTTAGTTACCACCAGGCAGTCATCATTTACAACCACAAACTGAGTTTGATAGCTCATTTCTGCAGCAACAAGCCTTTGTGGAGCATCGTAAAAAACAGTACGCTCCGTTACATTTTCGTTTGACAGAATAACTTCTTCCCCTTCAAACTTATATCTTGCGTTTTTGACAATACCACAAGTTTCCCCGTAAATATCTTTTCTCAGTTCACGGATGGCATCTCTGTTGGGCGCACCCTTCGAAAACAATTGAAGCCATTTTTCGGTATTGAAACTTCCACGTTTTTCAATTGCGGACTTTACTTCTTCGAGTCTATCAAAGCTCAATCCTTCTAACCATCTCCATTTTCCTTTTGCTGTATCATCATCCGTTATTTCTATGATGCTCCATTTCTTATTTTTTAATAGCGCCACATGAGAGATGCCATCCACACTATTGAATGGAACAATGTCATCAAACTCTTCACATATTACCTTTTCGTTATAATCCGCTCGCCCCATGCCATGCACTTCCGAAACGGTAAACAATTCGTATTTACCAGATTTAGTCTGTTTTATAACCATGTGCACGAAGCTGCGGTCGGTGCAGTGGCATTGAAACTCACGATACTGATTGAGAAGGTTTTCTGCTGAGGGATTAATTTTTGATGCTGACATAGTATGTATAATTTAATTCTGAATAATGCTCAACGCTAATTAGTTTAGTGAATACCAATTCTATAATCTTACAATTTGATTTATTTTTTCTTCCACTATTGGTTGACGCTCCGTGATTATTAATGGATGAATATGTGCTGAAAGAATTTCACTATAACTTGAACTATGGCATAATTTAAGTAGTTGCATTTGAAGAAACACTTTTATTTCTGGAAGCGTATTTTTTACTTCATCCACAATACTTGTTCTATTGTCAATAATGTATATAATATCTTCAAAATCATGGCTTGTCCTATAATCTGTCCCTCTATTATTAAAGGCCTCAAATTTAGTCGCCAAATAGCAGGGTGCTGACAATATATGTATTTCTTCATCAATGGCTTTCACAGTCCACAAATCGGCAAAACCTAATTTATACCACTTATTTGCCGGACCCAACGGACCGTCTTCGGCTGGCATGATATCCACAGGAATATCCTTGTATTTGTAGCTACAGATTGCATGACCATAAGGATCGGGATGAAATCCTAGTTTGGATAATTTTTCTTGTATCTGCACCCATTTACCTAAGTTTATTATATTCAAGGTCATATCAATATCAGCAGTTGGCCTAATTTCATCCGCTGCTGGATCGTCTGTGTATAAACTTACCACAGCGCCACCTACAAAAACCACTTGATTTTTCAAATCTTTTAATGCTTGAGCTACTTCGGCTACAACACTTATATTTATCGTTCTATTCTCCACCTAAAATACGTTTTTTCAATTCTTGAATAGCCATCTCTTTTTCTCGAACTCTTCCCACTCTAATGGCATCTACCAAGGCAAGTAATTCATATAAACTAGCATCTTCTTTTATTGCTACTGACACCGATGAATATAAGGGCAAAATACTTTGACCTCTTAATGTGCCAGTACCAGATGGCCAAACATAATGTTCTTCACTTTGAATTACAGCATTTAGAGGTGGTGCAGAATGTGCAGTGGGCACTCCTCTAACCAATGCGCCAGGTTGTTGTGGAAACACATATCTGATGCCATATTGCAAAAACTCCATCAATGCCAATCTGCTCACTTTTTTGCCAGAAACATCTAGTAAGCCCGCATATTTTGAGCGCATTAGCGATTTACTCACCTCGGATTGACTGATATGTAATGATTCCGCCAAAGTATTTTGGAACCAAGCTGTATTACCCAAAGCTATTATTTTGAGTAAAATAACTATGTCTTGTGGACTAATTATTTGTTGTTGTGTTTTCATTTTTTTTTAATTTGCACCATCCCTAACTTCACCCCATCCGTCTTTATAAGGAATGGGGTGAGGTTGGAATTTGTTATTTCACAATCATTCCCTCATGAAACATATTACTATATTCCATATTAGAATATGCAAAATTAGCATATATTTATCTATAAACCTACACTTTATCAAATTATATTCCATATCGGAATATAGAATATAATTTTCTGTTCAACTCAACAAATTAAATATAATGTTTTATACTATTGTGTGCTTTAAATCTTCGTAGCCTAATACTATCCTTTTGTATGGATAATATTCCTGCATGGAAAAATATATTCACCCCTCAATATACCTTCTTCCCAGGCACAACACCTCTTCCTCCACCTCTGGAGTTTTCAACGTCTCCTGCATATCGAGGTATTAAATGTACATGAGCGTGCATCACCGTTTGCCCCGTGGCTTCATTTATATTATGCCTACATTAAAACCATCTGGCTGGTATTTTTTGTTGATTATTTCTTTGCAACGGTTTGTCAATAACCACATAGCGCGCTGTTCGCGCACCGTTAAATCGAAAACATGACCTGTTGAAACGGGAAAACTATCATAAAAAACGACTGCTGTTGATTTTTAACTTGTTGTTATACAATCCTTTATCATCTAGTAAGTCCAACGCATAATCATACTTTTAACTCCACCGAAAGTGAAACCTTTACCAAACTGAAAGGCTGAAGCAGATACAAAAACCAATGGCTGAATCAATACCTATTCCCACACACCTCACAAAACATCTTATTCTCATTTGGTACATACTCTTTACCACATTTAGAACAAAATATTACTTTCAGATTGGTTGCAGAAATATTTATTTTTGCGTCCTCGTTTTCAACTTTATGTATTACAGCATTTACTACATTGACAGTATTTGCCATTGAATTCATATCATTATTAATAGCTTGTTCGTCGTAAGTACTAACTCTGCCATCCTCTCTTAATGAGCCATAATATATACGACCTAATCGTAGAGCTTCTGCCTTGTCGATTCCTTTAAGAGCAGCTTCATAATCAGATTTAATTTTTCGTTCTCTTTCTTCAATCTCATTTTGTTTTGCAGTGTCATATTTCCATCTCCAAATCACTAAAGGTGTCATAACAGCAAATAATAGAATTCCAAATATAGTAGCGTCCATAAATTTTAGTTTATTTATTAAACATTTCCTTTATCCCTCCAATCGAGCTCAACACTCCAGTAGCTTCATACGGCAGATAAATCACTTTGTTATCTTTTCCGCTTACCATATCTTTTAATGTGTCGATATAACGTATTGCCACCAAGTAATTGACTGGGTCAGTTTTTGTAGAAGCAATTGCTTTTGTTATTTTCTCAATTGCTTCGGCTTCACCCTCGGCAGTTCTTATTTTGGCTTGCGCTTGTCCTTCAGCTATCAGTATCATAGCTTGTTTTTCGCCTTCCGCCTTGTTAATTTCAGATATTTTCAAACCCTCCGATATTAATACTTTTGAGGCTTTTGAACCTTCTGCTTCAAGTATGGACGCACGTTTAGACCGTTCAGCCTGCATTTGTTTTTCCATGGCTTCTCTAATGTGTTGTGGTGGATTAATATCCTGTAATTCAACACGATTTACTTTTACACCCCATTTGTGCGTTGCCTCGTCCAATACCGCTCTTAGTTTGGCATTAATGGTATCTCTGGAAGTAAGCGTAGCATCCAAATCCATTTCACCAATTACATTTCTAAGCGTAGTTTGGGTCAGCTTTTCGATGGCATCTGGTAGGTTAGAAATTTCATAAACGGCTCTTACCGGGTCAGTAACCTGAAAATAAAGTATGGCATTGATTTCTGTTACCACATTGTCTTTGGTAAT
>JAIFKQ010000019.1 GCA_020049515.1 Paludibacter sp.
AAAAATTCATTTATTTCTCTTTGGTACTTGTTCATTATTTTTTCCCTCCATTTAAAATACGTTTCACATCACTCATTTTGTACCGTCTTTTTCCACCAACTTCGGAAGGACATAAATAACCACGCTTGTTCCAACGCCATAAAGTTGAAAGGTCCACATTGAGTATTTCACATACTTGTTTCGGGCTTGGGTATGTTTCGGCTTTGTCCGAGATTACAACTAGCTCTAATTCTCTTTTTGTATTGTTAATCAATACAGTTGCAAACTCTTTCAAGTCGGCTAATGAAACGGATACAGTAATGTTGTTTCCGCATTCTAATAAATTTAATAAGTTCATGATAAATAATTGAAATAAATTGCAATGCTTCAACCGCTGCAAATCGGTTGATTGAAATAGTTTGCAGGCTTTTCAGTTGCATTGTGGTGCAAAGGTCGGCAGAATAAAGAGGCTGAAAAATACATTGCCTACTACTGTAAAGGGGTATAAAGGATTTTTATTGCACAAAAAAGGGAGAGCAAAATGCTCTCCCTTTGATAACTAGATTAGTAACTTTATAGAAAATCTATGATTTCATCAATTAATTCGTAGTCTTTTGGTTTCCCTTGACTATTTATAGAAATATAATTTTGTTTTATTTGTGCCATATTTTTTATACCCAATACTTTGCCGCCGATAGACCATATTCTTAAGTTATTAGTAATAAAGTTATAGTTGTAAAGACTATCAATAAAATATACCGCCAAACTTTTAGATTTAAGCCATTCAATACGACAATCAATAACAACAAAGTTATCTACACCAAATACCCATAGAAATTCTTCCTTAGAAGTCTTATGACTTATACAGTTTTTCACAATAAGATTATTATATAGAAGCAAGATTTTGGATTCATTAAGATTAGATTTAAAACGGAATTTTAATCCTGGATTTTTAAATTCGCTGACTAAATTATCCCGATTCATATCCTCAGACTCACAATCATCAATTAAATTGTCCTGATTTATATCTCCAGATTTATAATCATCAAATAAAATATCAAAGAAACCCATCATCCCAAAATAGTCTGTCATTAATTCAAATCTTGGCAATGAAATATCTACTTCCTGGCTAAGCATATGACGATACCTATGCTTAGCCAAACGTAAATCTTTCTCAGATAATTCAAATTGCGAATACTCTTCAAATTCCTCTTTTGTAAGGCAGTCTAAAAAAAGGCTTACAACATTGTAACGGTCAATCTCATTTAAATCATTCACATTGTCACTATCGTTAACTCCCGACGAATCACCCAATTCTTGTAGTCTGCTGAAGTTATACTTTTGCGATAAATGCATTAATTCTAGGTTAATTGATAGAATCTTTTTTTCAAGATTTGTTTTCCGAAGTGATTGAGGTAGGTAAACATTTTCTTTGTAGAATTCAAACTCATAGTTTGAAGCTTTAGACCTTATGACAGATTGTATAAGGTCTTGAACCGTTTCAGAAATATGAGAGTCTGCCTTTCTTGATAACATATCCAAGGCTTCGGAGCTAAGTAAATACTTCATAATAGTTACATTAAGAGGTTAACAAGTTCTTTTTTCATATCTTCATCAATTTCACGGTACCGGGCAAATGCTTTGCTTCCGTCTTTGTGGCCACTCAACGAACCAACAAGATTGGGGTCTTAAAGTTCTTCGGGCTATGTGCGAAGAGGCCACTTTATCTAATGATTTTTGCTCAATTTTGCTGGTGGTAGGATTTATAATTGTAACCATTCTTGTTAATTCAGCAAGTCTAAACATTTCTTTAATAGCTTCGTTGTATTTTTGCTCACTAATAAAGGGTAACAACATTTCAGATTCGGGGTATTTATTTAATATCTCTAAGGCTGTAGCATTTAGAGGTACTCTAACTGTTGCTTTTGACTCATCTTCTGTTTTGGTAGGAACATATTCAACTACACCATTTATAACGTTACCTTTGGTCATTTTAAATAAATCCCCTACCCTACATCCAATTAGACACTGAAAAATAAAAATATCTCTTTGAATGGCTAACTTTGGGCGGTCAACAAAAACCTCCTTATATAATTTATTTCTTTCTGCGATTGAAATATAAATTGGTGATCCATATTTGCATTCTTTGATTTTATAGCCATTGTTGCCAAAAGCATTGATAGTTGTAATTGCTTTTTTAGTTATTGGGTCTGGTGAGTTTGCCCAATTTACAAGTACTCTAATTTTTTTGAATAAATCAATAATTGTATTTTCACCTCTAGGCTGTGGAGTTCTGCTCTCTGGAACAGCTTTGTATATTTCAGGGTATTTTTCGTATATTTCATGCTCTGATACTAAGAAGTGTTCAATATCTTTTAATAGGTTTAATTTTAGGTCATCAAAAGTAAGTATAAACCAATTTTGTGAAGATTTATATAACTCAAAACGCTGCAAAGCACGGTATAGAACCATATAATGGCTTTTTCTGCCTTTACTAATTTTTTGGTTTTTCAAGAAATCATCAAAATAATCAAAAAAAGTATTATCTTTGCCCGCAAAATTAGTAATTGCTGGTGCTGAAATACTATTTAAAATAGCGTTATCGAGCCATTTTGAAGTAAGAACATTTTTATCTGTTTGTGCGTTGTATAAATCGTGAATAAGGTTCTTACGCTCTACAATACTCTTATTAAATTCAGAACGCTTTTCTGCATCATAAACAATCTTAGGTTTTATTTCTTCTTTGTTAGTATCAAAATCAGAAGGATTAACTACGATATTGCTTTTGTGAAATAATTGTATTGCTCTACCATCCGTTAAGCGGAAGCGGATATTTACTTTGTCAGTTTTTTTGGTAGAAGTGCGGAAAAATGCTTTAACAGTTGCCATGGCTTTATATTATGTTGTGCAAATCATTTGGTTGTGCAAATATACGAAATTTGCACGACATGTATGCATAATGTTACTATTAAATGCAATTCAATGCAATAATATAACACTTAAAAATAAATATATTTCATTGCATATTAGCTAATTACAAGTATCAAAGAGGTTTTTTGGAGGATAAAGGATTGCATAAATAAGTCCCCTCCTGGGTCACATTTTCTATTATAACAATTAATATTTAACAATTAAAAGCAAATTAACATGAAACAAAAAAATGGTTTAATGGCAGTTATTCTTAGCTCTGCCATTGTTTTATCTGGTTGCAGCTCAATGAGTAATGCTGTAAAAGGTGGTTTAATTGGTGGTGGCGCTGGTGCTGCTGTTGGAGCAGGTGTTGGTGCCTTAATTGGCAAAAACACTAAAAGTGCTGCAATTGGAGCTGCTGTAGGAACTGCAGTTGGTGCAACTACGGGCGTAATTATTGGCAAAAAAATGGACAAAGCGCGTGCGCAAGCTGCTGCCATTGAAGGTGCTAGAGTTGACAGTATCCGTGATGCCAACAATTTGAAAGCATTGAAAGTTACTTTCGATTCAGGAATCTTGTTTAAAACAGGTAAAAGTACTTTGAATCCTTCTGCTCAAGATGCTTTAACTAAGTTTGCCAAGATTTTAAATGACAATCCAACCATGGATATTGCAATTATGGGTCATACTGATAATGCTGGTTCATTGGAAGTAAATCAAAAATTATCTCAAGAACGTGCGCAATCAGTTGCTGACTTTTTGAAATCGAAAAATGTTTCGACTTCTCAATTGAAAGAAATTGTTGGTAAGAACTTCGCAGAACCTGTTGCCGACAATGCCACTGCTGCTGGTAAAGCCGCCAATCGTCGTGTAGAAGTTTATATGTATGCCAGCGAAAAAATGATTAAAGAAGCAGAGGCAAAATAAACTAACTCATTTTATTTATATCAAAAAAGCACTGTAATTGATTTACAGTGCTTTTTTTATTGCGTTTTATTTCGTTTTCCACTTTAGTCAGATTCTTTGATTTCAAACCATATCATTAACTTACAGGCAAGACTGATTCTTTAATTTTGGAAAGTGCAATTAATTGATAGTTTTATATTATAATCTCGAAAATTTTTTCTATTTTCGACAAATAAATCAATTTAGTCCTCCTTAAAAAAAACTCCATGCAACGTTTCAACACAAAATTTCATCTATAATATAAGAATATGGAATTGACGAATCGGAACCCAAACGAACATCAGATAATTGAGGGTTGTGTGCACAGTAAAACGTGGGCGCAAAAACTTGTTTATGAGCAGTATTCTTCAATCATGATGGGGGTTTGCGTTCGTTATGCTTCGGATCGTGAAACAGCCCGTGATTTGCTGCAAGATGGTTTTATTAAGGTGTTTAGCAATATTAAAACATATACTGGAACTGGTTCATTTGGAGGCTGGATACGCAGAATTTTTGTTACAACTGCACTCGAATATCTTCGCAAAAATGATGCCTTGAAACAGAGCACTAGCATTGATGATTACGATTATTCCATTGAAAATATGGATGTTTCAATTCTGGATAAGATTTCTGCCGATGAATTGATGCAATGTATTGAGAAATTACCAATTGGGTATCGTACCGTTTTTAATCTTTATGCAATTGAAGGCTATTCACATTTAGAAATTGCTAAAATGCTTCATATATCCGAAAATACTTCGCGTTCTCAATTTATGAGAGCGCGTAAGATGTTGCAAAAGAGTGTTCAAACCTTAAACAATTAGAAAATGGAAAACAATATAAATACTCCAAATCAACCCGATGCTTTCAGTGAAATGATTCGGCAAAAATTGGAAAATCATACAATGCCAGTGGATGTGGAAAGTTGGAGTGCCATTGAAAAGGGACTAAAATCCAAGCGAAAAAAAATAGTTTGGTGGATGTGGATTCCCATTGGTTCTGCAGCTGTATTGGCATTGCTTTTTACGCTTCGACCAATGATTGAAACGCCAAAGTATAGCAGTAAGAACGATACTAAAACGATAGAGCATCCAATAATTAACAGAAATGTTATAAATGAAAATACTATAAAGGAAATAAGTATTGCCAAGCCTAAGCAAACTGAAAAAAAGCTGGTTATTAGGAAAATTGAAAAAACTAAAAATGAACTTGAAAGCAGCAATGTTAAACAACAGACTAGACGACAAGTAACATCTTCTAAAAATGAAATTGCAATTTCACAAACTGAAACTACACAAATTTCCGAAATATTAAAAGACACAATTGTTGAAATAAATACGAAAGGACATTACAACGAGCTAACTAACAATGAAGATGTTAAACAAATTGAAATGACAAAAAAAGAGTCAGTTGGTAGCAAGGATCCTAAGCATATTTTAACTACCAATTTAATTGACGATAAAATTGACGATAAAAATGACGATAAAAATGACGATAAAAAATCGAAAACAAAAAGTAAAAACAATTGGTTATTAGCGGCTGCTTTTGGTTCGGGTGGTTCGGGTGGAAGTTCGCTTCTTGGAAGTTCGGACATCTTTTCTGATGCTGACCCAGAGAAACTAGTGGATGTAGCAACAAGTTTCACTACGATTCTAGCCCCAAATGACTTTACAAGTATAGTAAATTCACCTCCTATTTCTTTTGGATTGGTGGTGCGCAAAAACCTTGACGAAGTATGGAGCGTAGAGAGCGGATTGGTTTATACCTATCTTTTAACTACTTATGATAATCAGAACATGCAACGTTCGGATGCCAAATTACATCTACATTATGTGGGAATACCTGTAAGTTTGGTTGCACGTGTTTGGAAAAACCAAAAATGGGATGTGTATTTGGCGGCTGGTGCAATGTTGGAAAAAGGAATACAATCTAATTATATCCAAAATCAGTACGTTGGAAACCAAACTTACACCACAACCGTAAAATCAAAAATCAACGGGCTGCAAGAATCATTAAACGGCTCTATTGGTGCTAATTATAAATTGCAGTCAAAATTAGGTATCTATTTTGAACCAAAAATTTCGTATTATTTAGATAATAATCAACCCATGAGTGCTCGTACCGAACAACCTATTGTGATTGGTTTTATTGCAGGACTAAGATTTGAGTTATAAATAAAGGTATGGGAAATTTTATAATGTGCAAAAAACTAACTTTAAAATTAAGAGTATGAAAGTAAAGTTTTTATTATCAATATTGCTATTTGGATTAATATCCTGCGAGAAAGAAGCACCAACAATTGTTCAACATATATTATTTGAAAAACACCATACAAATTATGCATTGGGTTATCAAAATAATGGTTATCTAATTGATTCAATGGGCAATGTAAGAACTTTTAATTTATCGAAAGATACAATAAAGTGGAACGAAACAGATAAAGATGGTTATATCAGTGTTGCAAAAATGAATGAAAATTTAGCACATTGCAAAACCATTTCGGGCTTTATACAACAAGATACCTTAAATTATTATTCAAACAAAATTTGGGATGCATCGTACGGTAAAATTACAGAACCAGTTAATCTGATTGCAGACGCTGGAATTACGACTTATTCGGCTTTTGTATTTGAAAAAAAATCAAACCGTTATCAAAAAATAATGATTAAAACATGTGGTGATTGGATGATTGATAATAGTGCGCCCGAATCAGAAAGTATTTATCAATGGATGCAAAAAATAAATACTTCCGATATAGAAAATAGTGATATTATTCAACTAAATTATGGAACATCTTTTGGTGAATGTTTGGGATATTGTAAACGAGAAATGACATTGAAATCTGGACTAATTACATATAATTGCTCTAGTTGGAATTCTAGCATTCAACCCATTAATAGAAATTACGAATTAAATAATATTAATTGGAATAATGTGAAATTGAATTTAAACACGACTGATTTCTTTGCATTGCCTGCAATTATTGGCTGTCCAGATTGTGCGGATGGCGGTGGCGAATGGATGGAAATTGTGCTTCTAAACGGTAGTAAACACAAGGTCACTTTTGAATACCACAATGAGCCTGCGTTATTGAAAACTTACATTATAAAGCTTCGAGAAATGTTGGCCACAAATGAATGTAAATAAGATAAATATCAATCTAAAAAATAAAACTGCAATGAAAACTTTTTTTAAAACATTATTCTTAATTATATTGCTAGCTGGTTGCAGCAATGTAAATGAACCTGCGCCAATTATAATAACTGAAGATGCCAAACCCCTCCTACTCCGCATCGGATTGGAAAAACGGGTGGCTCAGGATAATGCATTTGCTTTTGATTTGCTCAAAAAAACCATTGAAGATTCTAAGGAAACAAATGTTTTTGTATCACCGTTGAGTGTAAGCATTGCTTTGGGCATGGCCTGGAATGGTGCCAATGGACACACGAAAACCGAAATGGGAACTGCTCTCAAAATGAGTGGATTGACAGCTGCCGATATCAACGAGTACTACAAAGTGATGCAAACTAACTTACCCATCATTGACCCAACTACTAAACTAAACATTGCCAATTCGCTTTGGTATCGGACTAATTTTCCTGTTAAAACGGACTTCTTAAAAGTGAATTACGATTATTTCAATGCTGAAGTTCGCGAGTTGGATTTTGCACAAGCTTGGGCAAAAGATACGATAAACAATTGGTGCTCAAGCAAAACCAACAAGCTTATTCCAACAATAATTGAAAAAATTTCGCAAGATGCGATGATGTATTTGATCAATGCCGTATATTTTAAAGGAATTTGGAGAAATAAGTTTGATAAAAAGGCTACTACCGAAAGGGATTTTACCAATGAATTGGGCAATACCGTAAAAGTAAACATGATGTATCAAAAAGATACTTTTGGCTATTATTCAGATGCAATAGCTCAATATTTAGATATGCCTTATGGAAATAAAGCATTCAGCATGACTGCTATCTTGCCTCAAAACAATAAAACTATTGCTGATGTTTTGAACAATCTGACACTTGAGAACTGGAACAATACTTTGAGTAATTTGATTGAAAGAGAAGTGATTTTGAGTTTGCCAAGATTTAAAGTCGAGAATAAGTTTACTCTTAATCAAGTACTTAAAAATATGGGAATGCCACTTGCATTTACTGAATTTGCTGATTTTTCAAATATCTCGGATATAAATTTAATGATTTCGGAAGTATTACATAAAACCTACGTTACTGTAGATGAAGAAGGTACTGAAGCGGCTGCAGTAACTTCTATCGGATTTGAAACAACTTCAATGCCCGATTATCCAATTTTCACGGTAGATAAACCATTTATATTTGTTATCAGAGAAAAAAGTACAGGAGTTATACTCTTTATTGGAAAAATAGGAAATGTTGAAAAATACTAACACATTTACTTTTCTAATAATTTACTATTTACCGCTAAATTAATATTATTATGAAAAAGCTATTATTTTTAATCAACCTAGTGTTGATAACGCTCACAAGTTGCGAAGAGAGAGTAACAGAGACAGTTACCTATAAAATCAACGAACCTGTTTTTATGTCGGTTGAAACATTTCGGAGTTCAGTAAAAGTAGTTCCCGAACCACAAACCATTGTAAACTATGGTAAAATGTGCTTTTATCAAGGTTATTTATATATTTCTGAATCGGAAAAAGGAATACATATTATCGACAATCGTGATGCTACAAATCCTCAGAAAATTGGTTTTATTGAACTGCTCGGAAATGCCGATTTATCAATAAGAAACGGGCTACTTTATGCCGATTCATACATCGATTTGGTTTGGTTTGACATTAGCAATCCTGCTTTTCCGGCTTTGAAAGGCAGGTTGGAAAATGTTTTCAACAATGCGTTGCCAAGAATGGAAAATTTTTATGGGTACGATTATCAAATGACAAATTCAGGACAAACAGATGGAATAGTTGTAGGATGGCAGGTGAAAGAAAGAACCGAGGACGTGACTCATTATACTGGTGGTGACTGGTGGGGTCGCCCAGAAATCATGATGGATGGTGCAATTACAAATACTGCCAAAGGTAGTAGTACAACAGGAGTTAGCGGCTCCATGTCACGATTTACCATTTACAACGATAATCTCTATGTGGTGATTAATAATGCTATGACCATTTTTGATTTAACAAACGAACTACCAAAAAAAGCTGCCGAGAACATTTATCTTGGTTGGAATGTGGAGACTATTTTTAGCTACAAAGACAATATGTTTATGGGAACGCCCACCGGATTGCTCATTTATTCAGTTGCTGACCCGCTGAAACCAGTTTATCAATCTTCAATTCAACACGTGTTTGGTTGCGACCCCGTCCGTTCATTCGGGGAACACCTGCGGGCAAAATGCCAACGAGCTGATAATTATTGATGTGAGTAATGTAAAATCACCAAAACCAGTTGTGACTTACACCATGTCTAACCCCAAAGGACTGGGCATTGATAATGGAAAACTGTTTTTGTGCGATGATGGATTGAAAATATACAATATAAATACGCCAGAAACATTGATGTCAAACAGAATAGTGCATTTTTCGGGTATGGATGGTTATGATGTAATTCCATTTAGCAATACTTTGATGATGATTGCCAGCGATGGTTTGTACCAATATGATTATTCTAATGTAAATCAAATCAAGCAAATAAGTAAAATTCCAATTGGAAAATGAAAGAAAGGAAGAAAGGAAGAATGGAGAAATTAAAGAATGAAAAAAAATGATTATAAAAAAAAGAGATTGAAAATTAATTCAATCTCTTTTTTTTATTGTGAACTGACAACTATCAACTGACAACTATCAACTGAATTTTTATCCATAAATAACATTTCCGTTTTCGTCTTTAAACTCGTCGAAGCTCTTATTGTATTGTTCCATAACACGGTAGCTCATGGCCATGCTTGAGAAACCACCATCGTGCATAAGGTTTTGCATGGTTACTTTGCGGGTTAAATCGCTGAACATAACTACGCAATAATCAGCACAGTCGGCTGCTGTAGCATTTCCAAGTGGCGACATACGTTCCGAATAATCAAGCAATCCATCCATATTTTTCACACCGCTACCAGCTGTAGTTGGGGTTGGCGATTGCGAAATGGTGTTGACACGCACATTGTGTTCGCGACCGTAAATATATCCAAAGCTACGTGCAATTGATTCCAAAATTGATTTGGCATCTGCCATATCGTTGTAACCAAATACTGTACGTTGAGCGGCCATATAAGAAAGAGCTACCACCGAACCGTAATCATTGATAGCATTCATTTTTTTAGCTACCTGTAACATTTTGTGAAATGAAACCGCAGAAATATCCAGCGTACTGGCCATCATATCGTAATCTAAATCGTCGTAAGTACGTTTTTTGCGTACGTTTGGCGACATACCTATTGAGTGCAAAACGAAGTCGATTTTACCGCCCAATGCTTCCATAGATTGTGCAAATACTTGCTCCAAATCTGACACGCTGGTTGCATCTGCCGGAATTAATTTTGCATTTAATTTTTTGGCCAAATCGTCCGTAGTTCCCATACGAACTGCCAAAGGAGTGTTTGACAAAGTGATAATTGCACCTTCTTCTACTACGCGTTCAGCCACTTTCCAAGCGATAGACATATCATTTAACGCTCCAAATATAATACCTCGTTTTCCTTTTAATAAGTCGTTACCCATATTTTATGTTTTTTGTTTTGATGTATGAAACGCTTTTCTAACAGAAAAGTTTGTTTTACAAAAATAATTTCGGCACAAAGATAAACAAATTGTGCAACAAAATAAAATAGATTGGATTTCGAATATTAATTATATTGGATAAAGTATTTATTGTCTGAACTTTACTTCGTATTATTTTTAGTTTGAAGCACTAAGTTTATCTAGAAATTCTGATGTTATTCCAAATAATTAATCTTCCAGTTTTCCAAATTTGCCATTATTTAAATCCTCATAAGCTTGCATAATTTCTTCTTTGGTATTCATCACAAATGGGCCATAAGGCACAATGGATTCATTGATAGGCTCTCCACTCAATATCAAAACGATGGCATTTTCCATGGCCTTCATTTGTATTACAGCACCATCGTTTGCAAACAACACAAAATGGTCCTGTAGTACAACTTTATCATTCAGTTCTACACTTCCTTCAATCACCATAAATCCAGTATTGTAATTTTGTGGCAATGAAAATTCAATTTTCGCACCTTTATTGGCTCTCACATTATACATTTCGATAGGTGTAAAAGTGGAAGCAGCACCTTTTACTCCGTTAAAATTTCCGGCAATCACTTCCACTACACCCATATCATTGGGAATTATAAACTTACCAAATTGCTCACTTTCCAAACCTTGATATTTGGGCGGACTCATTTTGAATTTTGCTGGGAGGTTAACCCATAATTGCACCATTTGAAATAATCCTCCTTTTTTACTCCATTCTTTTTCGTGGTATTCTTTGTGTAAAATGCCCGCTGCAGCAGTCATCCATTGCACATCCCCCTCTCCTATTACACCCGAATTTCCAGCACTATCATGATGCGCTACTTTGCCATGATAAGCAATAGTAACCGTCTCAAAACCACGATGTGGATGCACTCCTACGCCGCGAGGAGTATTGGTAGCGGGAAATTCTATTTTTGAATTGTAATCCATCAAGAAAAATGGACTCATGCGTTGCATGCCAACCGTTCTACTACTTGGGAAAAAATTATGTACCCGAAATCCATCGCCTACCATGTGTGGGGCTGGTGGAGCTATTATTTGCTCAATACTTTTTTGTGTATTCATTTTGATTTTGTTTTTTGAATAAACAAATGAATTGAAAATTGGTTCAGATTTGAATTATTGCTACATAAAAATGAGGTATTTAACCAGATACATCATTTCTAATGTAATATACATCATTTCTAATGTAAAAGTATTCATTTAGATGAATATTTATTAATGAATCCTTGTGTTTTTGTACTTTGATGGCTTTAGATTTCTTGCCACAAAGCCATTAAGACTCATAGAAATACAAAGACTATCTACTATCAAAAGAACATTGGAATATGCATTTAGATTACAGTTAATTTGGCTTCTCAAATTCAATATCAACATTTAAAGATTTTTTTTGTACATTTGTGGCTCAAAAAATCAAAAACTAAAAACAATCAAAATGGCTATTATTAAACCTTTTAAAGGTATCCGCCCACCACAAAACTTGGTAGAAAAAGTGGCTTCACGCCCTTACGATGTGTTAAACTCTGAAGAAGCACGCGAAGAAGCCGCTGGAAATCCACTTTCGTTGTATCATATTATCAAACCAGAAATTGATTTTGAACCTGGTACGGATGAACATTTAGAAAAAGTGTATGATAAAGCAGCCGAAAATTTTGCAAAGTTTCGCAATGAAGGATGGTTAGTGCAAGATGAAGTTGAAAAATACTACGTTTACGCACAAACCATGAACGGAAAAACACAATATGGGTTGGTCGTTTGTGCTCATGTGGACGATTATATGAATGAAAACATCAAAAAACATGAACTTACACGCCGAGATAAAGAGGAAGACCGCATGAAACATGTACGTGTGAATAATGCCAATATCGAGCCCGTTTTTTTTGCATATCCACACCAAGACGAATTGGATACTATTGTAGCTGAAACAATTAAGACTGATCCTATTTATGATTTTGTGGCTGAAGGCGATGGTTTTGGTCACCATTTTTGGGCTATTGAAGATTCAAAAATCAACACCCGCATAACTGAATTATTTGCAGAAATTCCATCGCTATATATTGCCGATGGTCATCACCGAAGTGCAGCAGCCGCTTTGGTAGGCGTAGAAAAAAGGAATCAGAATCCTCAACATACAGGCGACGAAGAATACAATTATTTTATGGCCGTTTGTTTCCCCGACAATCAATTGAATATAATTGATTATAACCGATTGGTAAAAGATTTGAATAACTTAACGGATGAAGCATTTTTGGCAAAACTAGCATTAAATTTTGATGTAGAATTAAAAGGCTCCGAAATATACAAACCAAATAAATTGCACAATTTTGCGTTATATGTTTCTGGAAAGTGGTATTCGTTAACAGCCAAAGTTGGAACTTACAATGATAATGACCCAATTGGAGTACTGGATGTAACCATTTCGTCGAACTTAATTCTAGATGAAGTATTGGGAATAAAAGATTTACGAAGTGATAAGCGAATTGATTTCGTAGGTGGCATTCGCGGTCTTGGTGAATTGAAGCGCCGAGTGGATAGTGGTGAAATGCGGGTGGCGCTGGCACTTTATGCTGTTTCCATGAAACAATTGATCGACATTGCCGACAGCGGAAATATCATGCCACCAAAAACAACTTGGTTTGAACCAAAATTGCGTTCGGGGTTGGTAATTCATGAGTTGGTATAAAATGGTCAAAAGTTGAAGGACTAACGACTAAAATCTTTGATATTATATATTGATTCAAAAACTTAACTTAGCAATTATTTAATGCTACAAATAAAACCGTTTTTCTTTATCATTTTCTTGCTGGCTGCCATTTTACTTCAGAGTTGCAGCTTGAAATCGCGTATAAAAAAAGCCGATAAAAGGTTTGAAATTGGTGAATATTATGCTGCGGGCGACTTGTACAAAAAAATTGTCAGTCAGGTTCCCTCGAATCAAAAACTGCTTAGGGCACGCATTTTATTTCAGCAAGGTGAATCTAATCGACTAATAAACAACCCTCGTGCAGAGCAAGCCTACACCAATGCCATACGATATAAATATCAGGATAGTATAGTATATTTACGATACGCACAGGTTTTGCAACGCAATGGAAAATATGCAGATGCAATAAAAAACTATACTATTTATTTAAAAAAAGATAGCTCCAATACATTGGCAAAAAATGGAATAATATCTTGTAGTCAAATAGAAAAGTGGAAAAACGAACCCACTAATTATGTTGTAAAAAAGGTAGAATTATTCAATGTAAGAAACACAAACAATTTTGCCCCTGGTTTTTTAAGTCCAGAGGGAGATGCATTGATGTTTACAAGTACACGTGAGTTTAACAAAAAACTGGTTCAAAAAAGCAGCACCATCACGGGCCTACCAACCAATAATTTGTTTATGACAAAAAAAAATGCAGCTGGAAAATGGGAAAAACCATTCATATTGGGTGCTGAAATAAACACCGTAAACGATGATGAAGGAGTTTGTTCTTTTAGTTTCGATGGGAAAATGATTTATTTTACACGTGCTAGCCAAGCAATTGCCTCAGATGTTGGAACAGAAATATTCTCCTCAAATAGAGCAGGTGGTGCTTGGAGTACTCCTCAAAAAATAAAGATTTTCAAAGACAGCACTGTCTCTGTAGCGCACCCAAGCATATCGCCCGATGGAGAAACACTTTACTTTGTTTCGGACAGTAAAAATGGATTCGGCGGAAAAGATGTATATAAAGCTACTATTGTAAACAACGAATGTAAATTTATCGAGAACCTGGGTGAGGACATTAACACTCCGGGGGATGAAATGTTCCCAACGGTGCGCTATGATGGTGTGCTCTATTTTTCATCAAACGGGCATATAGGATTTGGTGGACTAGATGTATTCAAAGCTACACAAAAAAAAGAAGGTGGCTGGACAGTGGAAAATATGGGTACTCCAATCAATTCACAATCAGATGATTTTGGATTGGCATTTGAGGGAAAAGCGGACAAAGGATTTTTTTCGACCAATAGAACCGATTCAAAAGGCTACGATGCTATATGGAGTTTTGAGTTACCAGAAATGGCCTATTTAGTAGAAGGCAAAGTGGTAGATGAAACAGGAAGCGCTATTCCTGATGCATCTGTTCGTATGGTTAGCAATACTGGAATAAACGCTCGTGTGCAAACAAAAAAGGATGGAACATACCGAATGAAGTTAGATAAAAACATGGATTGCTTGATGTTAGCTTCGGCCAGAGGCTATCTTAATCAAAAAAACAAGCTTAGCACACAAGGAATAACCAGCAGCAGAACGTACAGTATTGATTTTCAATTGTCGGCTATTTACAAACCCATTCCAATGGATAATATTTTTTACGAATCGGGCAAATGGGAGTTAACATCTGCCTCTAATTTGCAAGGATTGATTAAATTACTTAGCGACAATCCGAATATCACCATTGAAATTGCCTCTCATACCGATTTCGTGGGCAATAATGCAGCCAATAAAATACTATCAGAAAAACGCGCAAAATCGGTAGTTGACTATCTTATTAGGGCTGGAATTGCTCCCGACCGACTTACTTCGGTTGGTTATGGCGAAGAAAAACCATATATTGTAGATGCTATTACTGCAAAAAAACACACATTCTTAAAAGAAAATGATTTACTTGACGAAAACACAATGTCTAAACTTACTGTTGAACAACAAGAATTGGTAAATCAAATAAATAGACGCACAGAATTTAGGGTAGTAAAAACGACCTATAAACTTTATTAATTGACGAATGTCACTAGTCAAAAAAAGTCAAATGACTTTCGTCTTTCGCTTTAAGATATAAATAATGAAACAATATACAGCTCTTTTGCAACGCGTATTAGCCGAAGGTGTTCACAAAGAAGACCGTACAGGAACAGGAACCATTAGTATTTTTGGACATCAAATGCGCTTTAATATGGAAGATGGATTTCCATGTTTGACAACAAAAAAACTCCACCTCAAGTCTATTATTCACGAACTATTGTGGTTTTTGAATGGCGATACCAATGTAAAATACTTAAATGATAATAGCGTGCGCATTTGGAACGAATGGGCTGACGAGAATGGCGATTTGGGGCATATTTATGGCTATCAATGGCGGTCGTGGCCAGATTATGCTGGTGGAACAATAGACCAAATTACAGAAGCAGTGAATATGATAAAGAATAATCCCGATTCACGTCGTATCATCGTAAGTGCTTGGAATGTAGCCGACATACCGAATATGAAGTTGCCACCATGTCATGCTTTTTTTCAGTTTTACGTGGCCAATGGCCGTTTAAGTTTACAACTTTACCAACGCAGTGCCGATATTTTTTTAGGTGTGCCATTTAATATTGCTTCCTACGCTTTATTACTTCAAATGATGGCTCAAGTTACTGGGCTTAAAGCTGGTGATTTCGTTCATACATTGGGTGATGCACACATTTACACTAATCATCTGGAGCAGGTAAACTTACAACTTTCGAGAGACATACGCCCCCTACCAAAAATGTTTATAAACGAAAATGTGAAAGATATTTTCTCATTTAAGATTGAAGATTTTCAACTCACCGACTATAATCCACATCCACATATTAAAGGAGATGTGGCCATTTAGAGCTAGTATTTCGTATAAATAATTATAATAGAATTTACATAATTAATGGAGCAGTTGATTTCAAAACAATCAATTATCCATTATTATTTTGTACTTTTGCGTTCCACTCATCCATTTTATTATTCTGTTTTTAGGAAATAAACTAATTGTCAAAGGTTTATAAAAAGCATTAAACACTGCATTTTGAGAGTCTAAAAAGAAATTCTAAAATTCAAATTATCAATCTACTATGTCAAAAATTTCAATCATTGCAGCAGTTGCAGATAATTATGCAATTGGTTACTTGAACAAACTTCCTTGGCATTTGCCTGCTGACTTGAAGCACTTTAAAGAACTTACCACTGGACATGCCGTAGTAATGGGAAAACGCACTTTCGAGAGTTTGCCGAGCGGACCATTGTCTAACAGAAAAAATATTGTACTCACTTCCATTATGTCTGAGGGAGTTAACGAGGGATATTTTGAAGCAGACTCGCTAGAAGACGTATTTTATCTGACCGAAAAAGAAGAAAAAGTGTTTATCATTGGTGGAACTTCGGTATATAAACAAACTTTTGATAAAGCAAGTACATTATACATTACTTGGGTTCACTCCAAATTTGCGGCTGACACCTTTTTCCCCGAAATAAATTTCGAAGAATGGAATGAAGTTAGCAGAGAAGATTATTCTGCAGATGAAAAAAATCCATTTCCTTATTCATTTTCTATTTACGAACGAAAAAAAACTATAAAAAAATAACCTGATTATTCAAATCATACAAATAACGCCTTTCTGTAATAAAGAAAGGCTTTTTTTGTACTAAATTACCCCATTTTATAGAATATTCTCTATTGTAAATGGAGTATTTATATCATAATGATTATCTTTGCATGCTTTTTTAAAACATCTGTATAAAAACACACAAAAACGAATATCATGAGTTATCTTTTTAAACCTACAAATTACAAACCCAAATTAAACCTTCAACAAACGGAATTGGGTATCACTAAAATCAAAGAATTTTTTCAGTCAAATCTTTCGGCTGAACTGAGATTGCGCCGAGTAACTGCACCACTATTTGTGCTTCGTGGCACTGGTATAAATGATGATTTGAATGGTACGGAGCGTGCTGTAAACTTTCCAATAAAAGATATGGGTGATGCCCGTGCCGAAGTTGTTCATTCGCTGGCTAAATGGAAACGCTTGACTTTAGCAGATTATGGAATTGAAAATGGCTACGGAATTTATACTGATATGAACGCCATTAGGGCTGATGAAGAACTCGGCAATTTGCATTCACTTTATGTTGACCAATGGGACTGGGAGCTTGTAATGACAGCAGAGGAAAGGAATATTGGTTTTCTGAAAAGTATCGTCAACAGTATTTATGCTACTTTTTTACGCACCGAATACTTAGTTTCTGAAAGTTTTCCAGAAATAAAACCTTGTTTGCCTGCTCAAATAACTTTTATACATTCCGAAGAACTTCGTCAATTGTACCCAACAATGACAGCTAAAGAAAGAGAAACTGAGTTTACTAAAAAACACAAAGCAGTATTTGTTATCGGTATTGGTGGACCACTTGGAGATGGCGAAAAACACGATGGGCGCGCACCTGATTATGATGATTGGACTACAGTAGCCGAAAATGGATTAGCTGGCCTCAATGGAGACATTCTATTTTGGAATCCAGTATTAGAGCTTGCTTTTGAAGTTTCGTCGATGGGAATCCGTGTAGATAAAATAGCACTTTTACGTCAGTTAGAAATGGAAGGAAAACTTGATAGATTGAATATGTACTTTCACAAACGACTAGCAGAAGGCACTTTACCACTTTCCATTGGCGGTGGTATTGGACAATCAAGGTTGTGTATGTTCTTTTTACGCAAAGCACATATTGGTGAAATTCAAGCCAGTATTTGGCCTGAACAAATGTACCACGATTGTAAAGCATTAAATATAACATTGATTTAATATTCATAAAAAAAACTATTAGCTTAAATTCTGAGTTACGTTCTTATAACGTTTCTCAGAATTTAATTTTTTAATAATCAGATGTATCGAGTGTATTGCTACTTTTCCAAGAAAAAAATGATTTATTAGAAAAGTAATTCTTCAAGTCCCTAGTGCAATTTTTGCAAAGGAAGTAGAAACGTTGGAAATATAAAGTCTTCAATTCTTCAAACTTTACAAACTTTTAAGTGCTTTTCTGACTGTTTTTTTGTAATTTCGCAAACTAATAGTAAAAAAGTAAAAATCCGATTAAAATGAAAATAGATTTTCAAAAGGTAGGCGGTTTAGTACCTGCCATTATTCAAGATGAACTCACGTCTAAAGTATTGATGTTGGGATATCTGAATGAAGAAGCATTGACTAAAACACAAGAAAGTGGTCAAGTTACATTTTTTAGCCGAACAAAAAACCGTTTGTGGACAAAAGGCGAAGAAAGTGGTAATTTTCTAAATGTTGTATCAATTACTCCCGATTGCGACAATGACACTTTATTAATCAAAGTTCATCCAGTTGGGCCAGTTTGTCATACTGGAACAGATACTTGCTGGGGCGAAAGTAACGAAGGAGACATCACGTTTTTGAAATATCTGCAAGACTTTATCACAGTAAGATACAAGGAAATGCCAGAAGGATCATACACCACTTCACTCTTCAAAAAGGGCTTGAATAGAATGGCTCAAAAAGTAGGCGAAGAGGCTGTAGAGACAGTTATTGAAGCGACTAATGGAACTGAGGAGGGTTTTATTTATGAAGCTTCAGATTTAGTTTTTCATCTTATAGTGCTACTAACTTCCAAAGGTTACTCCTTAGACGATTTAGCACGTGAATTGAAAACAAGACATAAATATTAGATTATCAATATAATGGAAAAGAAACTGCTGATAAAATACGTAGATGTTGACATTTACCAACAAGAGCTGTTGGTGCTTAATAATGTTCAACTTGAAATACATTCTGGAGAATTTGTATATTTACTAGGGAAAGTAGGTAGCGGAAAAAGTTCATTATTGAAATCGTTATACCACGAAATACCTATACTATCGGGGGTGGCTGGAGTTCTCAATTATGATTTGTTAAGTATCAAAACAAGTGAAGTTCCATATCTACGCCGCAAAATTGGTATTGTTTTTCAAGATTTTCAGCTTTTGAACGACAGAACCGTGTATGCAAACCTTGAATTTGTATTGAAGGCAACTGGTTGGAAAGACAACGAAAGTATTGAAGAACAAATACATAATGTATTAGTACAGGTGGGAATGCCAAACAAAGGATACAAAATGCCACATCAACTTTCGGGCGGAGAACAACAACGTATTGTGATAGCAAGAGCATTGCTCAATTCTCCTGAAATGATACTGGCGGACGAACCAACAGGGCATTTAGATCCAGAAACGGGTAGAGAGTTGGTGGAATTATTGTATAATATTCGCCTATCGGGAACTACAATAATAATGGCTACGCATAATTTGGCTTGGATGGAAAAATTTCCTGGTAGAGTAATTAGAATTGAAGATAATTATTTGAGGGAAATTACTAACGCCATTAGCATTGAAAAAATTCTAGTACAAGAAGCAGTTGTTGTCGAGGCATTGGTTGAAGAGCCAGAAGCAACAAATGAAAGTATTGAAGAAAAACCTACTGATAAATAATCTAAAGACATCTCAGAAAACTAAATAAAACTCTATAAATGAAAGATTTACTCTGTCCACAATGTAAAATTCGTCGATTTCAAGTTAAAAATTCTTCAGGCGATTATATTGTAGTAACGGTGAATGTAAACTGTGAAATAGTTCCTATCCATGCAGAAGAATCTCTTATTGGATATGATTTGTCGATAGTATATTGCTTAGGGTGCTCATGGAGTGGTTCTGTAAAATCTTTATGTCATTGATTCAAAAAATTAAATCTGAATACTAATTTCATTTACCTTTACCATCACGATGGTAAAGGTATTTTTTTACTCAGAAATACTAAGCACACTACATATTTTTAATCAAGATACTCATCAACTGTGCTTTAGTGTGCACACCAGGCTGTTTATGAATAACTTGACCATTTTTAAATATCATTAATGTGGGAACACTTTGAATTTGATACTTACTGGCAAGGGATTGATTTTGGTCCACATCAATTTTAATTACCCTCACTCGCTCACCAAGCTCCTCGGCTACTTGTTTTAAAATAGGGGATTGTGTTTTACATGGACCACACCAAAGGGCATGAAAATCGACTAAGACGGGATAGTTTACACTAATTATTGAATCAAAATTTGCTTTCATTTTATTATTTCTATAATTATCTACTTTATATAAAGCGTGTAATATAATGATTTTCAATTTATTTACTCGAGACCAAATATTCATTTATCAAAAAACACAACTTAAGAACTTGTCAAAAAACCTTTAAGTGGTTTCTGTATTGAAGACCAAAACCACAAAGAAAATGCTTTGTGGTTTTGGTATAAATAACTATTATTCAATTACAGTCTTTTGCTTTCTTGACTTCAATTTTTTGACTTCATCTTCAAGTGTTTCAATTTCTTTTTCCTGCTGAGTAATTGTTTTGAGCAATTCATTTAACTCCTCATTTTCAATAGAAGTGGGATATTGATCATCTACCCTAACTAAGAAATCTGCCAATACATTCATATAATTCATAAATGCATCATAAGCATTCTCAAAATGAGTTCCATAAGCATCTTTGTGACTCATGTATCTAAAATTATCAGTAGTCTGAAGCATTAACCAATCACGCAGAAGTGGTTTGTCCGAGCACAATCTAACTCGCTCACCTACAGCATATAACTTATTTAGAGCTTCTTGCTGCAAGTCATTTCCAGTCCAAGGCGTTAAATTTTTATCTTTACCTACCCAGCTCATTGGATAAGGTACTGACAACTGTCCGGCAGATTCATTATTTTTTCTAATTTCGGAAGGCATCATAAAGCCAATTTGCTGTTCCATAGCGTGGTATGGCAATGATTTCAGAAAATCAAAAATGCCAGATTGACTAGATTGTGTTATTCCAAATGCTTCGTATCCTAAACCAATATTTACGACCTTTTCTCCTTCGGGTAAACTTGCAATCCATCCAATAAAGCTCTCAGATGTTAAGTACATACTTGAGAATCGGAAAGCAATATCATCACTTAGTTTATGATTTCTAACCAATAGTTTTAATTTTGGCGCATAGGAATGAGAATAGACATAGTTAGGACTTTTCCAACCTAAAATTTGTTTGGCTTCGTCAATCATCATGGTTTTGTATCCCATTTTGGAAACCAATTCGCCTATTTCGTCCGAATAAATAAGTTCCGCATTAAATAAAGTAGTAGGTCTTTTTCCAAAAAGGGCTTCAATTTTATCAGAATGCATTTTTACTTGCATTTCAAACTCATTTGCATCAAAAACCGATGAAAGTGAGTGTGCATAAGGCTCAGCCAAAAACTCTACACTTCCTGTTTTAGCTAATTCTTTAAAACTATCAATCACTTCGGGTGCATACTGCTCCAATTGCTCTAATGTAATACCTGAAATGGAATAAGCACAACGGAATTTACCATTTGAACTTCTAATCATCTCTGCTATTGTCTGATTGGCAGGTAAATATGCTTTTTCCACAAAATATCTTATACGTTCCTCGGCTTGAAAATCATCATAATAATAATGATCCTGACCAATTTCAAAAAAACGATAACGTTTCAACCGTAGTGGCTGATGAAGTTGAAAATAAAAACAAATGTTTTTCATAAATATATTTAAATTTCGAGTTAGACATTAAAAATTACTTGTTTCATGTGATTATTTATTTTATTGGCAAATTAAAACGACTGAATGTAAATAAATCACATTACACTTTCATAAATTGCTCTTACCTTTCGTCCAGCATCTTCCCATTTAATATTATTTACTTCATCAAGCCCTAAATCTTGTAAACTTTTGTGCATGGCCGGATTTTTCACAATAGCATAAATTGCATCTGCCATAGCGTCAATATCCCAATAATCTGTTTTTATAGCATGGGTTAATATTTCTGCACATCCTGATTGCTTAGAAATAATCGAGGGTGTTCCTACTTGCATTGCCTCCAAGGGTGAAATTCCAAAAGGCTCTGACACCGAAGGCATTATATATACATCACTTTCGGCAAGCATCTCATGTACTTGTCGCCCTTTTAAGAACCCGGTAAAATGAAACCTATCAGCAATATTTCGTTTAGCTACTAAATCTATCATTGCGTTCATCATATCACCACTTCCAGCCATCACAAAACGTACATCCTTAGTTTTTTGTAGAACACGATAAGCTGCTTCCACGAAATACTCAGGTCCTTTTTGCATGGTAATTCTTCCCAAAAAAGTAACCACTTTATCTTTTCTAGGAGTTTTGGTAAAGGATTCTATATCAGACACTGGTTCTACAGCGTTGTGCACTGTGGTTACCTTGCGTGGGTCTTGATGGTATTTTTCAATCACTATAGCTCGAGTTAAATTACTCACCGTCATAATGTGGTCTGCAGCATCCATACCGCGTTTTTCAATACCGTAAACCGTAGGGTTAACTTGACCTCTACTACGGTCAAAATCAGTGGCATGCACATGAATAACCAATGGTTTTCCACTAATTTTTTTTGCAAAAACGCCAGCTGGATATGTCAACCAATCGTGTGAATGAATAATATCAAAATCCATTTTATGTGCCAAAACACTTGCCACCGCTTCGTAATTGGATATTTCTTCAATCAAATTATTGGGATATCTACCAGAAAAGTCGATACAACCTAGGTCATTTGTATGAATCCGGCGAAAATCATATTTTATACCATTTCTCAACCAAAAATACTCATCAGGATGCATCATCCTACCAATTCTATTGTTCACATAATTCCAATCATTTTCTTTCCAAACAACGGGTACATTGGATGCACCTATTATTTTCAAAAAACTCTGATCTTCATCTCCATGAGGTTTTGGTATCACAAAAGTAATCTCCATATCGTTTTGCATGGCCATACCTCTTGTTAAACCGTAACTTGCAGTTCCCAATCCACCTAAAATATGTGGTGGAAACTCCCAACCAAACATTAATGCTTTCATCGTATTATTCGTTTTCGTATTTTTTCAACAATTCCAACACTCTTAATACTTCTGCCACACTTATGGCAAATGACATTCCTCCGTGTCCTTTATATGGTGGATTACCATCAAACAATTCTGGAATAGATCCAACGCAAAGTTCATTCATTTCGGCTTCAAAGCCAATTAGCATGCGTTCAATAAATGATTTACCACTTTGTTTATACACTTTGAGGTATGCCTCAGCAAATGCTCCAAAAGTAAATGGCCATGCTGGTCCATTGTGATAATTACGATCTCTCTCCAATTGTCCACCAATATAGGTAGGTCTATAGGAACCACTTTTGGGGCTCAACGTTCTCAATCCTTTTGGTGTAAGAAGCTCTTTGGTAGTAATATCCAATACCGACTTTTTCTGTAGTTTATCCAAAGGTGAAAAAGGAAGCGAGACAGCCCAAATCATATTTGGTCTAACTTCTACATCATTGTAACTACCATCTACGTAATCATATAAATAAGTTCCATTCCAAAAAACCTTTATAAAAGCCTCTCTTGCAATTTCGGCTTGATAATCCAACAAATCTGCTGCATGTTCGTTACCATTTTCGCGAGATAGTTTTGAAGTGAATTTTAATGCATTGTACCACAAAGCATTAATTTCAACCACATAGCCAGTTCGGGGTGTTATAGGACTACCATTCTCAATAGCATTCATCCAAGTTGCTGGTTTTTCTCTACCATTTACGTAAAGTAAGCCGTTATTATGGAGAAATAAATTTGGGTGGTTTTGTTTTCTAATAAAAGTGATAATTTTGGAAGCAAGTTCAGCATATCTTGTGGCAGCAATTTGCAATGAAGTAGCATTTGAAAATTGTTGTAGTGTCCAAATAAACCAAAGTAATGCATCGGGATCATCTAAATGTTTTAGCTTAAATTCACTTGACTCTCCCTCCATAAAGCGTTCCAATTCTTCTACAGCCGTTTCCATTATATCATCGAAATAATCCATTCGGTCTATAGTGAGTGTACAGCCTGGTAGTGCAATAAACTCATCGCGGGCTCTGGCAGCAAACCAAGGATACCCTGCTAACAAATACGTTTTCTTACCCTCACGTTTATAAAACTGCTGTGCAGAGTTTTTCAAACAGGAGAACATGTCAGTCCTTTGAATCCTTTTGGTCAATTCATCATCCCAAAGTTTATTCAGTTTAAGGGGCGAAATTTCGGAAACTCCAGCAGAAAAGATGATAGATTCTCCTTTTTTAATCGGCAATTCGAAATAACCTGGAACCAACAAATCTTCTTTAAATTCGTAACCTCGCTCCTGCTCTTTGAAATATTCAATATTTTTATTCCATTGGGGTTGGTGTGAAAATGTAGTATTTTTAGAAAACTGCATACACAATGTCGGATATTGCTCGTATAATCTCATGCAAATACCTTTGTTTATTTCATGGAAAGATGTTTCGGCCATATCATTTTCGTGCGACAAATTATTTACGCTACGAAAAGCTAAAAATGGTTTAAAGCGTAATAAAGTAGGTGAATGAGCTTCCAGCAAAGTGTATTTTATGAGTACACGTGGTTCAAAAGAAACTAAAAGCCGTTCTTTGGATAGAATAACACCACCTACGCGGTAAATGGTTCGGGAAATAACATCACAATCAAATTGCCGAATATACTTCTGACCGTTTGGACTGTAATTATTGCCTTCGTACTTGTGAATGCCTAAGTTAAATTCAGCACCATGCTGAATTACTGTTTCATCTAAAGATGAAAGAAGGACGTGATTTGAATCATCAATTTCTGGAACTGGTATTACTAATTGACCATGATACTTACGTGTATTGCAGTCAATTAAAGTTGTACTATTGTAAGTTCCAGCTCGATTTGTCCGTATCATTTCTTTTGAAAGGGACTTTTCGAGATTAATCAACAACGTTTTATCAAAATTGAGATAACTCATAAATATTAAAATAAAAGATTATTACTTTAAGGCTAGAGAATAAATAAAGCGAAAAAAAATACCGAAATTATTACAAATCCATCACTTTTTTGCTTATCGACCGCAATATATATATTTTTTTTGACATGAAAAAAATATTTGAGAGAAAAACAAAAGAATTCTTTAATAAATAAAATAACAATACTCTAAGTAATTGATTTATTATGGTTTATACGTTTCTTTGTGTTTTAAATGCTTTGCACTTTTCTTTTTTAATGAAAATTGAAACTTTTAAAAGGATTTGATGTTTATAATAGAAGTATAGTCGCATATTGTAAGTGATATAAAAATCAAAATAAGCAAATAAATGTTATTCAAATCTAACTTATCAGTCGAAAAACGGCAATTTTTACATGCTATTTTTATTCCAATAATAATGGCGACACTTATGTTAATGAGTTTCATATTAGAAATTGGTATGCAGTGGGATTTTCATTCGGCAGGAGTATTTCCGCGAAGATTTGAAAACTTATGGGGAATTTTCACAATTATTTTTGTTCATGCAGATTGGGGTCATTTAGCCAATAATATTTTTTCATTTATAATACTAAGTAGTTGCTTGTATTTTTTTTACAAACAAATAGCGACAAAAATACTACTTATATCATACATTTTTAGCGGATTAATTCTTTGGACAATTGGAAGGGAAAATTGGCACATTGGTGCAAGTGGACTTATTTACTCGCTTGCATTCTTCCTGTTTTTTAGTGGCATAATAAGAAAACATATTCCACTTATTGCTATTTCATTTATTGTAGCATTATTATACGGAAATATGGTTTGGCATATTTTTCCTTGGCAATTAAAAGACCCAATTTCGTGGGAGGGACATCTTGCGGGAGGAATTATTGGTTTTGTATTATCAATTATCTTTAGAAATAATGGACCTCAAAAACCTATAAAACAATGGGATGAAGAAAACGAGGATGAGGAAGAAGAGGATTATGTGGAGGAAGAGGACAGTGACGAAATGATCTCTGAAAATGAAGCCAAAAGTATTTAATATTGATATTATTGATACTGTTGCTAAAAAAATGATTATTCGTAACGAATGATTTTGGCTGGAGTAATTTTTGTAATTAGATAAGACGGGCCAATCATCATTAACAATGAAGCCAGCAAAGTGCCCACATTTAGTAGAATTATGTACAACCAATTAAATGAAATTGGTACAGTAGCCACATAATATGCTTCGGGGTCGAGTGGAATAATACCCGTAAAATACTGAACCGCACACAACGTAAGTCCAATTACATTGCCCCACAACATCCCTTTACTGACTAGAAAAAAGGAATGAAAAAGAAAAATTTTGCGTACCGACCAGTCGGTGGCACCTATTGATTTAAGAATACCAATCATATTAGTTCGTTCCAAAATGAGAATAAGCAAACCAGAAATCATATTGAATCCTGAAACTGCCAGCATCAGAAACAGAATTACCCATACGTTCATATCCAACAAATCGAGCCAACTAAATATCTGTGGATTAATCTGTTTTATAGTTTGCGTGGAATAAGCATTTCCTTGATCGTTAAACTTATTGGCGGTGGTCAAATAAACTTCCTCGCCCAATGCATCGATACGGTCGAAATCAGATATTAACACTTCTAATCCACTAAAAGTACTGTTATCCCAGTCGTTCAAGGCTTGCACTTGACGAATATCGGTAAGCAAAAACAACTTGTCGTACTCTATAAAATTAGTTGAATAAATTCCTACAATTTTAAATTTCCGAGCACGTACCTGGTCTTGAATGAAGTAAGTAAAAAAACTATCTCCGAGTTTCAAACCCAACAAATTGGCCAAATACGTTGATAAAATGACTTCGTTTTTGGGAGAGTTTTCTGTGGTATTTAATATTCTGCCTTCTACAAGGTTGGCTTTGAAAAAATCCCAATCGAAATTAGCATCAATTCCTTTAATCACAATTCCTTGAAATTCAGTATCGGTTTTAATTATTCCAGGTTTTGAGGCAAAACGTTGAACATGTTTCACGCCATCAATTGAAGTTATTTTCTTTATCAACGATGATTCCATCTGAATAGGATTCATCGCATAGGTATTGTTATTGTCGAAATTCGTAATTTGAATGTGACCTCCAAAACCGATTGTTTTATTGCGGATTTCATTTTTAAATCCAATAACAACGGCAACAGAAATAAGCATTACGGCCAATCCAAGTGCAATACCAATGATGGCAATACGCACAGCAGGACGAGAAATATTCTTCTTGCCCTGCTGAAAATGAATGCGTTTTGCTATGAAATATTCGAGGTTCAATATTTGGTGTCTAATGTCAAAGGTCTAAAGACAAAAGTCTATTCAACAACCTAAAACTATTGATATACTAATTCGTAACTTCTAAAAGTGTAGATTCTTAAATCGTTCGTCCTGGATAAACCTGAAGTGCTTTTCCTAGCACTACTAAAGCTTGCTTTAATTCCTCTTTTTCAAGTACATAAGCAATTCTTACTTCGTCTTTTCCCAAACCTTCAACAGTGTAAAATCCCGAGGCAGGCGCCATCATTACTGTTTGCCCTTCATGCTCAAAATCGGTGAGCAACCACGAACAAAATTTATCGGCATCATCAATTGGCAAACGAGCAACGGTGTAAAATGCGCCCATTGGAATAGGCGAATAAACCCCAGGAATACGATTCAGTCCGTCAATCAAAAACTTACGTCGTTCCACGTACTCATTATACATTTCGAGCATGTATTCTGGAGGTGTATCCATTGAAGCTTCGGCAGCTATTTGGCCCAATAATGGCGGACTTAAACGTGCCTGACAAAATTTCATTACGTTTTTACGTACTTCTTTATTTTTTGTTACCAATGCGCCAACTCTTACGCCACACATACTATATCTCTTTGATACAGAGTCTATCAACACCACATTATCTTCTATTCCATCCAAGTGGAAAGCCGAAATATAAGGTGCGCCAGTGTAACAAAACTCGCGATATACTTCGTCGGAAAAAAGATACAAATCGTATTTTTTTACCAAGTCGCGAATTTTGTTCATTTCGGATCGGGTGTACAAATATCCAGTTGGATTATTGGGATTACAAATCAGAATTCCTTTGGTTCTGGGTGTAATTAATTCTTCAAATTTTTCGAATGAAGGCAATGCAAAACCCTCTTCGATAGACGAAACTACGGGGCGTACTACCGCGCCAGCACCAATAGCGAAAGCAGTATAATTAGCATAAGCGGGTTCTGGAACAATAATTTCATCGCCTGGATCGAGGCAACTCATAAATGCAAAACTTACCGCCTCGGAACCACCAGTGGTAATAATAATATCATCTTCGGTAACATCAATATTAAAAGTATGGTAATAAGCTGCCAACTTGGTTCTTAAACTTCTAATTCCATCACTCGGACTATATTCGAGCACCAAACGATCAATGTTTCGAATTGCATCAATGGCCACTTGAGGAGTTTTCAAATCGGGCTGTCCAATATTCAAATGATATACTTTTATTCCGCGTGCTTTAGCTTTGTCGGAAAGTGGAACCAATTTACGAATAGGTGATTCGGGCATATCTTGCCCGCGTTTGGAGGTGTGTGGCATATTTAAGTTGATTGTTGATTGTTGACAGTTCATCGCCAAATTAAAAGGTGAAATGAACTTGGTTAAACCGTTGCATAAATCTTTTTGCTTATAATGGAGACAAAAGTAATAAAATAAGGTCGATTAAAAAAGTTTTGCGATTTCTGTTTTGTTTTCAATGTACGATTTTTGAAGCAAAAAAGATACTACATTACAATATGCGAGTATAAAAGAAAAAAAGAGCTGAACGAAAGCACTAAAAAAACAACCGAAGATATTGAAACCTTCGGTTGAATTTTTAACATTAAAACAATTATAGTAATTAATCGAAATTAGTGAATGCAGTTTCGCCATGTTGAGTTTCATCCAACCCTCTAGCCTCGTGCTTATCTTCCACTCTAATGCCTACTAGTTTTTCGGTAAGTTTAAATATTATGTATGTACCAATTGCTGAGTAAACTATGGTTGCTCCAATTGCAATTAATTGCACCCACAATTGGTGAAAATTTCCGTAAGCAGCTCCACTGTATGCAGATTGAATGGCTGGAGTAGCAAGAATTCCAGTGAGAATAGCTCCAATAATACCACCAACGCCGTGAACTCCAAAAGCATCTAGGGAATCGTCATAGCATAATTTTGGTTTAACATAAGCAACCACAGCAAAACAGACTAAGGAAACAACTATACCTATAATTAAAGCGCCAGAAACTCCAACAAAACCTGCTGCTGGTGTAATGGCCACCAAACCTGCTACAGCTCCAGTACTAATACCTACAACGGTAGGTCGTTTATCAAGAAACCAATCTAATAATGCCCATGTAATGGCTGCAGCTGCTGCAATATGATTGACCATCAATTCGTTAGCGGAAAGACCATCGACTGCCAATCCACTACCTGCGTTAAATCCAAACCAACCTACCCAAAGTAATCCAGCTCCCATCACTACATAAGTTATGTTGTGTGCGGGTATTGCATGTCCCTTATAATCAAGTCGTTTGCCTAACATTATGGCAGTAACAATAGCTGCAATACCAGCATTAACGTGATCAACAGTACCGCCCGCAAAGTCAAATGCACCTAATTTAACCAACCATCACCTGACCATACCCAGTGTGCTACAGGGTTATAAACTAGAATAAACCAAAGAACCGAGAAAACCAAAAATCCTTTGAATTGAATACGCTCAGCAAATGCTCCAATAATTAATGCAGGTGTAATAACTGCAAACATTCCCTGAAACAAAATAAATACAATGTGAGGTATAGTTCCTACAGAAGTACCATCAGCAGCCAATTGAGAGTGAGATATAAAATAAGGGCTCAAATCACTAACATTGATGTTATTCAAAAACGCCCAATAAAAACCGCCAATAAAAGGCCTTAATTCTTCAATAAATTTGTTCCAAATGCATTGCTATAACCAATAACTACCCATTGAACACTTATAACTGCAACCAATATAAATACTTGCATGGATACATTTAAAAACATTTTCTCGACGAACCAAGCCGCCATAAAACAATGCTAAACCTGGTATAGACATTAACAACACAAAGGCTGTAGGTACAATCATCCAAGCTGTATCGCCAGAGTCGATTGTTGGTGTTGCAAGTGAGGCTGCCGTTTATGCATATATAAAACTCCCAAACGATGCTAATGCAGCTATTATAAATAAAATATATTTCTTCAATTATTTTTTAACTTTAAATTATTAAAAATTGCGTTATAATTACTTATTATACAATGCATCAG
Source organism: Paludibacter sp. (assembly GCA_020049515.1). Taxonomy (GTDB): domain Bacteria; phylum Bacteroidota; class Bacteroidia; order Bacteroidales; family Paludibacteraceae; genus Paludibacter. The sequence goes on from JAIFKQ010000019.1 coordinate 30,565, forward strand.
CACCCGACTCTCTATTTCTGATACGGAATGTTTCCTCGATATCGTAAACAAAGACTTTTCCATCACCTGTTTCGCCAGTCCAAGCTGAATCAAGAATTGCGTTAACTGTTTTTTCTAAATTTACATCCCTTACTACTATGCTCAGCATTCTGCGATGAATGTAATTAGATTGAAATACTTGACCTCTAACAACCTGCTCCTCGGTGGATTTACCTAGTCCAGTTATGTCCCAATATGAAAACCATTCTATGCCGGCCTCATACAATGCTTGTTTTGCATCCTCAAATTTTGATTTGCGAATAATTGCTTCAATTTTTTTCATTTTTCGATATTTTTTAGTTATTTATATTATTTCTCAATCTAAATTTCTGAACAATAAGTAGTAATACAATTGTTTTTGATTTACAATGAGTATCAAAATTGAATCACTGACTTTAGAGTCATCCATTTTCATTATTTCGAGTGCAAAGATAAATAAATATTTTTCACTTTATCATGCAAAAAGACAAATAATTAAGATAATAAGTTACATAAATGTAGAAAATAAGATATATCAATGACATAAATGTATATAAAGTGGGGTTAAAATAACAAAATGAATTAGGAAACATTGAATTTACTATTTAAAGTGGGGCTTTATTTATAGGCGCTCGAACATTCGGGGAGGTAAATATAGCTCAATTTCAAAAACGACAAACTAAAGTTACCCATAGTATTTTGTACCAAATTAGAAGAGAACCTAGTATTGATTTGAGCACTACAATAAAAAATGTATTTTGATTTAATAATAAACTGAGGGTTTAATCCATTTGTGATTGATGATTTCTAAGGAGTTTTCAATAATTGACTTACTCATGTGTGGCTTCAAACATTTATGTTTTCGACACAAAGTTATTTTAACTCAATAGTGCAAAGTTGCAAAGCTACGCGCCCTATCACCTTTAGATACTTTCCTCTAAAGGGTGGTTAATACGTTTCGATATCAATAAAAAAAAACGACATTAATAGTTGCTGGCAAGAAATAGAAAGAATAATGAATACACAAAAAGCGGTGAGCACTTTAGCTCAAAATAATGCAGTAGAGGTTTTCAAAATCAGACGTTGTTATGAACCAAATTAAACGGTTGTTAAAATATACGATAACCTTAAATATAAATACGCTCATTTCAAAAAAAAATCGGTAGTACACAAATATGAACTCAAAGAGTTGTAAATGATTGAACAGCAATTATTTTCATTAAATTAGCTACAAGTTGGCTTAAAATTCCGTTAATACAATAAAAAAGCCGATACACAAATTGTGCATCGGCTTTTTACGGTGATTTTGAACTGAAATGCTTTAAATAATTATTCAGCTACTACTTCAAAAGCAACCTCTACAGTTACTTCTTTGTGCAATTTCAATGTAGCCGTATATGAACCTACTTCTTTCACTGCATCTTTCAATACAATTACTTTTCGATCAACAGTGTAACCTGCTTTTTCAAATGCTTCTGCAATTTGAATAGGACCAACTGCACCAAAAATCTTACCAGTTGTGCTGGTTTTAGCGCCTACAGTTAAGGTAATGCCTTTCAATTTCTCAGCCAATTCTAGGCTTTCGTTTTTGATGCGTTCCAATTTGTGAGCACGTTGTTTCAAGTCTTCTGCCAACATTTTTTTAGCCGATGATGTTGCCAAAATCGCTTTTTTTGTTGGGATAAGGAAGTTACGACCGTAACCACTTTTTACATTCAGAATATCGCCTTTATAACCTAAGTTGGTTACATCTTCTTTTAATATAATTTCCATACTTTTTCCTCCTTAGTTTATTATTTCATCATGTCGGTTACATAAGGAAGCAACGCGATGTGGCGTGCTCTTTTCACTGCTTGCGCTACTTTACGTTGAAATTTCAACGAGGTACCGGTAAGACGACGTGGAAGGATTTTTCCTTGTTCATTCAAGAATTTTTTCAAAAATTCTGCATCTTTGTAATCAATAAAACGAATACCGCTTTTTTTGAAACGACAGTATTTTTTCTTTTTTACATCAACTGAGGGTGGAGTCAAATATCTGATATCTCCGTTGTTTGCTGCCATGGTTTAGTTCTCCTTTACTTCTTTAGATTTAATACTTTTTCTTTTTTCAGCATACTCGAATGCATATTTGTCCAAACGGAACGATAAGAAACGGAGTACACGTTCATCGCGACGGAATTGTGTTTCCAATGTGGCGATAATACTTGATTCTGCATCAAATTGAAGCAAAGAATAAAAACCTGACGATTTTTTTTGAATTGGGTATTGCAATTTCTTCAATCCCCAATTTTCCTCGTTCGTAATTGTAGCGCCATTTTCAATTAAAATGGTCTTGAATTTTTCTACCGCTTCCTTTGCCTGTACATCAGACAAAACGGGAGTTAGAATGAAAACGGTTTCATAATGATTTAACATACTTTTGTTAGCTTTTTTAGTAAATAATGCTTAGTTTTTTCTTAAAGCGGGGCAAAGGTAGTAATAATTCTTTGATTGACAATGCTTACGAAGTGAAAATTTGCTGAAATCAGATTCTTTTAATCGCTAAATGTGTATCTTGATGGGCAAATAATATATCTGTTCTAACGCGGAAAAAGCATTTTGGGTTCTAATACTGAACAATACATTTGATTTTATCGTTTAATAATTAGTTTTTCAACTGTTATTTTTACTAAATCCAATTGCTTGAATATGAGCACTAAAATAGCTTTTTTCGATTCAAAGCCTTATGATGAGGCTTCTTTTAAACAGGTAAATAATCAATTTGGCTTTGATATACGCTACTTTAAAGGACATTTGAATCATGATAATGTTATCCTTACAAAAGGTTTTGATGTAGTATGTATTTTTGTAAATGCGGTGGTCGATACCTTGGTAATTAAAGAATTGGTTGCCAATGGCGTAAAATTGATAGCTTTGCGATGTGCTGGATTCAACAATGTAGATTTATTGGCATCAAAAGATGTAATAAAAGTGGTTCGCGTACCTGCCTATTCGCCTTATGCAGTGGCTGAGCATACCCTTGCATTGATGTTGACATTGAATAGGAAAATACACAAGGCATATTCGAGAACTCGAGAAGGAAATTTTTCGTTGAACGGATTAATAGGTTTTGATATGCATGGAAAAACAGCGGGAATTATTGGAACGGGTAAAATTGCCAAAATTCTGATACATACTTTGCGTGCAATTGGCATGAAAGTGTTGGCGTATGATTTGTACCCAGATGCCGAATTTGCCAAGAAACTTGATATCGAATATACAACCCTCGAAAATTTATACCGAAATTCGGATATTATTTCACTACATTGTCCGTTAACTAAAGATACAGAATATATTATTAATGGTGATTCAATTTCTAAAATGAAGGATGGCGTAATGATAATCAATACCGGTAGAGGAAAATTGATACAAACTTATGCATTGATAAAAGGGTTG
>JAIFKQ010000022.1 GCA_020049515.1 Paludibacter sp.
AACAAAAAAAACCACCCTGCAATAATGCATGATGGGTTAATAATAAAATGATCCCTAACTCTTACCGCTTAGGTGGGATAAATTGCAGGTAGCTCTATGCAAAATATTGATTTGGTTATACTCTGACTTTACTCCCAAAATACAGAAGAATAATACTCACTCTGCGTCCTATTTTTTTTTATTTCTTGCCTCTCCAGCTTCGTGAAGAAAAATCAATGTTTTTTTATAACATTTTCAGTGTTTATTTTCTCCGTTGTTTCTGTTTATTTGTTGTTAAGCTTCATCAATTCGTTTTCTTGTATTTGTCCATTGTCTATCATAAAACGAATCACTTTCAGTATCTTAGATTCCTTGTGTGCGATTTTTTTTACCAAAGCATTTATCGTCAATGCTTCTTCTTTAAGTAAAGCTTGAATAATCTGACGAATGGTTTCAAATTCTTCTTCCGTAAGTTGGGTCTCCCTTTTTTTTAGGCAAATGTCGCATTTTCCACAAGCTTTGGTTTCCTTTTCACCAAAATAGTTAAGCAGTATTTGATTGCGACAAATATTCTCTTCTTTGGCATAATCGATCACACTTTTTACCCGCAAAATATAGCGGTCGCGGCGGTCATCGTAGGCTTCTTTTCCCAGCACAACTCGTTCTGTTTCTACCCGTTCGTGTACAAAAGTGAGAAATGGCGTTTTCTTTCGGGGAATAAACTGAATGATATGTTCTTTGGCCAAACTAACCAATTGATCATATACATTATCGCGCGACCATTCCAATCTTTTGGCCAATGTGTCTTCGCTTACTGCTGCCAAATCGGTAAATAAACCGGTGTAGGAGCGGAGCAAAATATGAATCAATTTATCTTGTTCGGGTGTAAGTTTTACTTTGTACAATTCATCTTTGTGAACAATAAAAAGCACCCGTGACGAGCTGTCTTGCTCTTCGGTAAGTTCTATGTATCCAGCTTGTTGCAGTATTTTTAAGCAATTGTAAGAAATGAGGATTGGCAATTTGAATTTCACGCAAAAGTCGCCAATATCGAATGCAAAAACCTTATCGAGTCCCGAGCCAACACCTATTTGCAAGTAATTACCCAATGCTTCATACACTTTCCGCACCATTTCTTTTCCAGGAAATGTATCGGTTACTCGCTTCCGCATTTTAATTGCATCACCATTGTTGTATAGTAGCACTGCGAATGCTTTTAACTCATCACGGCCAGCACGGCCAGCCTCCTGAAAGTACGCTTCCACCGAATCGGGCAAATCCAAATGCACCACTGTGCGTACTTCGGCTTTGTCAATTCCCATCCCAAAGGCATTGGTAGAAACAATTACGCGCGTTTCACCCGATTTCCATCGACTTTGCTTGGCATCTTTGCTTTCGTTTTTTAGTCCGGCATGAAAATTTTCGGCTGAAATACCGTTTTCATTCAGAAAATCAGCTATCTCTTTGGTTTTCTTTCTGTTGCGGACATACACCACTGAAGTTCCGGGAACGCTATTGAGTATTTTGAGCAGATTTTCATCCTTGTTTTCTACTGTTCGCACTACGTAAGCCAAATTGGAACGAAAAAAGCTTTTCTGGAACAAGTTAGGTGCGCGAAAATGTAGTTGTTTCTGGATGTCGTCAACTACTTCGGGCGTGGCGGTGGCGGTGAGAGCAAGCACGGGAACGTCAGGCAGAATTTCGCGAATATCCGCAATCCGCAAATACGATGGCCGAAAATCATAGCCCCATTGCGAGATACAGTGCGACTCGTCAACGGCAATCATGCAAACGGTGGCTTGCTTAATTTTTTGCAGGAAAATGGGAGTAGCTAGTCGTTCGGGAGAGACGTACAGAAACTTATAAGCACCAAATACCGAGTTGTCTAACGTGAGCATTATCTCATTTTGCGACATGCCCGAGTAAATGGCAGCGGCCTTTATTCCACGCTTTTTCAGGTTTTCCACTTGGTCTTTCATCAATGCTATCAAGGGCGTAACCACTATGCAAATTCCGTCCATGGCCATAGTTGGCACCTGAAAAGTGAGCGACTTACCTCCTCCAGTCGGCATCAATCCAAGCGTATCTTTTCCGTCAGCAATACTGCGGATAATATCGCCTTGCAACGCCCTAAATTGGTCGTAGCCCCAGTATTGTTTCAGTATTTCTATGAATTTTTGCATTTTTTTTACCACTAAGTTACTGAGAGCATGGAGTTACACTATGAAGATTTTTTTTTTACTAAACTGTTAATTCATGGTGTTTCACTGATAAGTATTTGATTCGATTTATAATACTTATTGGTCTTAACAACCACCAAACAATCCCTAGCCATTAAAAGGGAATTTTCCACCCCGACCTTTGCGATAGCTATCGGGATGACGCCCCTTTAAAGTTATCCACCCACCCTTTGGGCATTCCTCCAAAGGGGAATAAACTACACACTACAATCTATTTCACAGTTTCAATCAATACATTTGTATTGCTTTTGTAGTAGGCTTAATTGCAAAGGCAAAAAATAATGATACACCGCTTAGGATTTTAATAAATTAAGATCTTCTCATTTTTTATGTAGATTAATTGATGTAAATGATTGATTTTCAAAAATATAATCATACTTTATTTACTCTTGCAAAACTACAAATAAATAGTTAAGTACTTTCGTAGAATAAATTCTTTTATTCATTTTTAATTTTTTTAGGGCTATGCAGTATTCTATGAAATTTCGTATCTTTGTATCTTTAAAAAATAATTATCATGAAAAAATCAAATACACATAACTTATTCATAGTATTGTTGCTATTTGTTGCCACTTCCATGCAGGCGGCCACCACCAGTTATTATTTCTTTGTTCAGTTTGCCAACAAAAATAACTCACCCTATTCATTGTCGAATCCCTCGGAGTTTCTTTCTGCTCAATCCATTGCCCGCAGAGAACATCGAGCACCAGTTTACGATTCTACCGATTTGCCCATCAATCCATCCTATTTATTGGCAGTAAAAAATGTGGGCATCAATGTTCACAGCAAAAGTAAATGGCTCAATGGTGCCACGGTGTTGGTTTCCGATTCTACAATTATGAGTCAAGTGCGAGCATTTTCTTTTGTAAAATCTGTTCAATATACTGGTAAAATTGTTAGTGCTGCTTCCGTTTCGACGCCAAAAAACAAAGTGAAAACTACTGTGAATTATGGCACTGCCACTTCGCAGATAGACCAGTTAAATGGGAAGTTTCTGCACAATCTTGGTTATAGAGGCAAAGATATTGTTATTGGGGTGATGGATGCTGGTTTTAATAATGTGAACATCAGTGTGGCATTTGATAGTTTGCGTCTGCAAGGTAGATTGTTGGGAACTAAAGATATAATTAATGCATTGTCAAATATTTTTGCCGAAGATAACCACGGCGCTATGGTATTGTCCACGATGACAGGTAATTTGCCTAATCAGTATCTAGGCACTGCCCCGGACGCTTCTTATTGGCTCATTCGTACCGAATATGTTCCTACCGAATACTTGGTAGAAACCGATTTTTGGGTTTCCGGAATTGAATTTGCCGACAGTGTGGGAGTTGATATTGTAAACTCCTCGCTAGGTTATACGAAGTTTGATGATGCTAAAATGAACTTCACTTACGCTGATATGAACGGAAAAGTGTCAAGATGTAGCCGTGCAGCTACTTTGGCCGCACAAAAAGGAATAATTGTAGTAAATAGCGCTGGTAATGAGGGTGATAAAACATGGTACAATATTGGTGTTCCTGCTGATGCGGAAGGGATTGTGACAGTAGGTGCTGTTACTTCTGCGGGTTTGCCCAGCACTTTTTCTTCTTTTGGACCTAGCTCTGATTTTCGTGTTAAGCCCGAAATTTGCTCACTTGGAACTGCCGCATCGGTTGTAAGTTCTTCAGGATCCACTTCTTTCGGCAACGGAACTTCGTTCGCTTCGCCTATAATGGCGGGCATGATGGCTTGTTTTTTGCAAGCTTCTAAATCCATTTATCCACCTTGCGATGTGCCCACTTTATTAAAAACTGTGTTTGAAAGTGGAAGTTTGTTCAGCAATCCAACTGCACAAATGGGTTACGGTATCCCCAATTTCCAGTTGGCATTGGCAAAATTACCTTTTACAACCTTATCCGAAATTGCCGAAACTAAAGATGTAATTATTGCTTACGATAGAAATGAAAAGGCCATACATATTCGATTGCTCGATGATCAAATTGCAGTAGGAAAAACCATTCGTTTATATTCTATAATAGGAAGTTTGCAAATGAGTCTGCCTTTGAATAAACCAGAGACGGTACTGCGAACCGATAAGTTATTCCCTGGAATGTATGTTATTTCCATTTCTGGAAATGGAAGTACAAGTACGCATAAAGTGGTGCTTAGATAAAAAAAAATAAGGGTTTGAAATCCCGATAGCAATTGGGATGAAAATTTTAAGATTTTTATGCAGCAACAGCTTAATAATAAATCAATGCTTCATAAATTACCCAATTCAACACCAGTTATAAATACAAAACTTTAACTGAGAACAGAAAAGAATGAAAATTGCAATTTCATCTCTAAATTAAATAGTTGAACTGAATCTTCAAATCTTCAAATTCTTCAAATCGTTTAAATGGAATCTATCTCTCTCTCCGAACTCACTTCCCAAATTCAAGAAACACTCCGTTCACGTTTCGAAACTCCGGTGTGGATACGTGCCGAGATAAGCGAGCTGCGCGGCAATGCGGGCAGTCATTGCTACCTGGAGCTGATTGAAAAAGACAGCAAATCAGATACCTTGCTCGCCAAATCTAAAGCTACAATTTGGGCATCCACTTTTCGGATACTCAAACCCTTCTTTGAAAGCAGTACGGGCCAAACGCTGCGGGCTGGATTGAATGTATTGGTAGCTGTAACGGTTGAATTTCATAGTGTTTACGGCTTTAGTTTGAACGTGCGTGATATTGACCCCACTTTTACCGTGGGTGAAATGGCTGCCCGACGGCTAAAAATTATACGTCAACTGGAGTCAGATGGCATCGTGGATATGAATAAGCAACTCGCTTTGCCAAAACTAGTGCAGCGCATTGCCATTATTTCTTCGGCAACGGCTGCTGGCTACGGCGATTTTTGCGACCAGCTACAAAATGACCCTTCTCATTTTGCTTTTTATACCAAACTTTTTCCAGCCATTATGCAAGGCGACCAAGCTGAAGTTTCTATTATTGAAGCACTGGAAAAAATTTACCAACACAATCAATTCTTTGATGTTGTGGTAATTATAAGAGGTGGAGGAGCAATTACCGATTTGGTCTGCTTCGATTCCTACGATTTGGCTGTAAATTGTGCTCAATTTCCACTTCCAATAATTACCGGCATTGGTCATCAGCGCGATATTTCAATCCTAGACATGGTGGCACATACCAGCTTGAAAACACCTACCGCTGTAGCCGAATTTTTTATTTCCAATTTGACTGATGCTGAATATAAACTGAAGAGTCTATTTACGGACACTCGGTTTATTGTTAGAAAAATACTCGAAAACGAATCGCGTTACCTCATACAATCCCAAATGCGTATCAAACAAACATTGCGCAGCTGGGTAGTACAGAAATCACATTTACTCGAAAGGCAAAAAAGTCGATTAAAATCAAGCGTGAGGCTGGAGCTTGTAAAGCAAAAAAACAAATTGGTTTTGCTCGAAAAAAACATCGAATCACATTCGCCAAGTTTCTTATTGCTGCATGGATATACAATTACAACCTTGAACGGAAAACGAATCACTTCTAAACAACAAGTAAAAGCTGGCGACAAAATTAGGACTTATGTTCATGATGGAGAGTTTGGTAGTGAGGTAACCGACTAAAAAAGCCCCCTATCCCGCCCGCGATAGCTATCGGGGGCTATCGGGACTCTGAAGGGGGAATAAGACAGATTACTTTATCAATAATATTTTTTTTCTAACTTTTCTAACTTTCCTACTTTTCCACAGTTTAGAACTTTGGCAAAGTTGAAAGAAAAAACAAAATTATTATGAGCAAAATATCACTCGAAAATATGGAGTTTCATGCCTATCACGGTTGTTTGGAGCATGAATTTAAATTGGGCAATACCTTTATTGTCAGTGTAACTATGGAGCTAGATACCCAACTGGCTGGTGAAACCGATAACTTGGAACATACGCTCAATTATCAATCGGTATATGATGTAGTAAAGCAGCAAATGGAAATTCCATCAAAGCTAATTGAGCATGTTGGGCAACGAATTTTGTATAATATTATGCTAAGTTTTCCTCAAATTGAAGCGTTGGATATTCGACTTTCAAAACTGAATCCGCCCTTAGGTGGAAAAGTAGAACGAGTAACAATTGAATTAAGTGAAAATAGATAATACTTTGCTATGCGAAATGGAACTTTATGTAATTTTTATTCCAAACTTATTTGCTTTCAAAAAAAAAAGTCTATTTTTGCAAACCAAATTGAAAATGGTAGAGATTAGATAGGTGAACGCCGAATATTCAGCGTTCATTTTTTGTGGTAAATAGGCAATGAATAGTAAATAGTTAATGAATAAATAAATAGTAAATTCTTCAATATGTCATCAAACGAAATGAAGTTAAGTCACCCCAAAGGGCTGTACTTATTATTTATAACTGAAATGTGGGAACGTTTTAGTTATTATGGAATGCGTGCATTATTTATGCTTTATATCACCAAGGCATTGTTGTTCGACAAAGGCTTTGCAGCGCAAATTTATGGCAATTACACTGGTTTAGTATATCTTACCCCACTTCTTGGGGGCTATATTGCCGATAGGTATTGGGGCAATCGTCGATCCATTTTTTGGGGCGGGATAGTAATGGCTATTGGTCAGTTTTTGATGTTTGCCAGTGCTCTCAATTATCAGGATGTGGAACTTGCAAAGTATTTGATGTTTTGCGGGCTAGGTAGTTTGATTTTGGGTAACGGATTTTTCAAACCCAACATTTCCACCATGGTAGGGCATCTTTATGCGCCCACTGATAAACGAAAAGATTCAGCTTTCACTATTTTTTATATGGGCATAAATTTGGGTGCAGGCTTGGCTCCACTTTGGTGTGGTTTTGTAGGCGATACGGGCAATCCTGCCGATTTCAAGTGGGGATTTCTTTCCGCTGGAGTGGGTATGTTAGTGGCAGTATTTATTTTTGAACTATTCAAAAACAAATACCTCTGTACGCCCGAAGGCAAGCAAATAGGACTTTCGCCGATGGAGGATTTAACGCACCATTCGCACACATTGGATGTTGACGATTCGCTAAAAAACCCAAATTCTAAAAAACGATTGGTGTGGTCATTGGGCGGTTTAGTAGCGTTGTTTTTTCTGTTTTCCTTTAATTTTAATTCGCTTAATACCGTTGGAGCAGCCATTTTTGAAGGTGCCGATTGGATAGGGTCGGCCATTTTTGCTGTCAGTATCATCATGCCAGTTTTTATTGTTGCCGATAAATCACTCACCAAAATTGAACGTTCGCGTATTTTTGTGATTTACATAATAGCTTTCTTTGTGATTTTCTTTTGGGCAGCTTTTGAGCAGGCGGGTGCTTCGCTAACGTTTTTTGCCGATGAACAAACCGACCGCCGCATTTTTGGTTGGGAAATGCCCGCTTCTTCTTTTCAATCGTTCAACGCCATATTTGTAGTTACCTTGGCACCTATTTTTGCCGCTTTGTGGTCATTTTTGGGCAAACGTGGCATGGAGCCTAGCTCACCTGTTAAGCAATCGCTTGGGCTCTTTTTGTTGTCTGTGGGATATTTGGTTATTGCCATAGGCGTGCATGGAGTAGATGCAAATGTAAAAGTGAGTATCCTTTGGATTACAAGTCTTTATTTATTGCATACCATGGGCGAACTTTGTCTGTCCCCCATAGGATTATCGATGGTAAACAAACTTGCGCCTATCCGTTTTGCCTCATTGCTCATGGGCGTTTGGTACATGTCTAACGCTGCTGCCAATAAATTTGCGGGTACATTAAGCGGCTTGTACCCCGAAAATGGTGTGGCAAAATCTTTTGCTGGTTATCAAATTGCTACACTATACGACTTCTTTATGCTGTTTGTAGTTATGTCGGGCGTGGCAGCAGTTATTCTTTATTTTCTTTCCAAAAAGCTTGAGAAGTTGATGAATGGCATTAAATAAGTACTAGGAAAGAAATAATGTCACATTTCTAATTTCGACCTCTCCCTATCCCGATAGCTATCGAGGACCCTCTCCCAAGGAGAGGGATAAATTTGGTTTGAAAAAGTCTTTTTCGGGCAAAAAAAATAGGAACTTCCCGCAATGGAAAGTTCCTATTTTTTGAATTGCAAATTTCTCAATCCTTCAATATCTTTTCACTATTTTGATAAAGAATTTCTGGGTCAAAGTCCACTTCATTCTCCCATTCTATTGTATCAAAACTAACGCGGACTGTATTGAATTTGGAGATATCCTTGAGTTCTTGAAAAACACCTTGATTCAAATAAGGATTCATATCAAACTGTCTTTTTTCTCCATTTTCAAATGTAAGATTAAGGTTATAGTTTGGCAATGGTAGTACATTTTTATTGCAAGATACATAAATATTATTTTAATGGGTCAATAGAAAATGGCTTCCCTCCATTCTGACATAATTTCCAATCCACCAATAATAAACTGTTTAAGTGCTAATTTTCACCTTTCATTTTCCCAACCATTGCTTCGACAAGTGAGCAGTTTTATTTTCTCTTCCATCTTGGTAATGCTTTTGGCTAGTAATATAAAAGCCCTTTATACTTAAAAATAATTTCGAAGGTGTAGATAAAAATCATTCATTGTAAACTATCAAGATATTAGGTGAATTATAGAATAAAGACATTTTAGCACTTTGGATTTACCATTTTAGTCAAATTGTAAATAAATATCATTACATTTGCATTCACAAAATTTCAGCAAAGAATATTGAAAAAGGATAAACTATATTTATTTTCAACGAAATTGCCGAAATCACTTTCAATTCACGTTATAGCTTACAAATCAGTAACTTGTATACATGCAATGAGATTGTAACAATGAGATTGTAAATAAACATTGACTTTTCTCCATCATACTAAAACCTTTATTATGTTATTAGATTTTTCAATTTATGCTCCCACTTATGTCTCATTCACCTGGGCACTCATATTACTTATATCATCTAAAACCAATAAGGCACGTTTTTTCTTAGGCATTTTTATGCTTATGGTTTCAATGATATTTCTTTCGCATGTTATATATTTTCACCATCTGAAAGATATATATATCTACTTCGATTTGCTTTTTATTTTTGGTTCTCTTTCCATTTTCCCCATTTATTATTGGTATATAAAATTACTTACTTTTCGTTCAAAAATTGATTTCAAAGACCTCATACATCTCATTCCAGTGCTAACTATACTTGCTGCAACTATAACAACATATTTATTTATGTCAAAGGAAATGAGGGAGTTGTATGTAAGCAATTATCTCTACGGTAAAGGCTATTGGAATGGTGCGGTACCTTTAAT
>JAIFKQ010000133.1 GCA_020049515.1 Paludibacter sp.
ACGCAAGGCATAGCCTTGTTTTTAACTCCTACGAAGGTGAAACCTCGCCGAACAAAACCGCCAGTTTTTGCCTTGATAAATTTATAAAGTTAACCCTAAGTCGCTATTTCGGATGTTTGAAATGCTATTCTAATAATTTGAATCTGTGTTTATAAGTAATAGCATGCCACTTATCTTAAGCTGTATTTGTGTGATGTCATTATGCAAATGTAGTACTACAAAAATATTTTCTTTATACCACTTGTACTACCACTTGTATAAATTAATTTTTAAAGTACTATGAATCAGACAATAAAGATTGAATTAATTTTAAGTACAATCTCATAAATCCTGACTGTTTGATTCAATTCGATATGAAATTGAAAAATAAAATAACAGTTCTTTTCTGTACGCTGCCTTTTAGTTCTTTATAAGTTTCGGTGGAGTTTCATTTTAGGATAATACATATAGAATACATATAGAAGATATTATCTAAAGATATTCAAAGTATATTTATAAAGGTATGTATTATCTATAATTATATCATGTGAAACAAATTATTTGATTATCTTTGTACCTAAAATGAAAGTAAAAGGGAAGTAAAAGGGAATTTAATTCATAATTCATAATGCATAATTGATAATGCATAATTCATAATTAGGGATAATTTACAATTTGGATTAATGAAGTAATATAAGTGCCAGCGGCACGACCGATATTGTAGCCAGAGGTTTCAACCTCTGGATGCTGGATATAAATAATAAATAATAAATAAAAAAAATAAAAAATAAAAAAATAAAAAAATAAATAATAAAATGGCAATAGTAAAAGGGGCAATAGTAATGACGGGCAGTTTTGGGAATGCCAGTTTCTACACCGTGCGGGGCAGCGACAGAGTAATAGCGCGTACCAAAGGGGGTGCCAGTAAAGAGAAGATTAAATCCTCGCCAAAGTTTGAGGGTTTGCGGAAGCATCAAAAGGAGTGGAGTGGCTGTGCCAAGTTTGGCTCGGTGGCACGTTATGCCATGGGTGGATTGCACCGTTTGGCGGATTATAACATTACGCCGGTGCTCAACGGCATGGGCAAAAGCCTTATGAAGCTGGATGCCGAATCGGAAATTGGCAAACGGCATTTGCGGCTTACTACTTACCGGCAAGCACTCGAAGGCTTTAATCTGAACCGCAATTATCCTCTGAATACCGTGTTGCGGGTGAACTACAGATGCGAGCTGAGCCGCGAAACCGTGTCAGCAACGGTTGACTTTCCGCGCATCAACACGGCTATCGACCTGCTAAATGTGCAGCGACTACCGTTTTTTAGGCTCATTGTTTCGCTGGGGGTGGTGTCCGATTTGCATTTTAATGCTGAGTACAACGATTACGAACCAACATTGCATACATTGCACGGCATAAGCGAAACCAATACTGGCGCATGGCAAAGCACGCAAACCATTGTGCCAAAACATAGTATGACAGTAGCTTTTGAAGAAACAGAACAGGCTGATATGACTGACGCTGCCACGCTGCTTGTATGTGTAGCAGTGGAGTTTGGCAACGTAGGTTTTACTGGCCAACCGGTAGAAGTAAAATATGCTGGTAGTGCTAAAGTGGTAGCGGTAGGGTGAGTGAATTGACAGTTTACAGTTGATAGTTGATAGTTGATAATTTATAGTTTACTTGGACTGTCGTTTTTTTTTATTGCTTACTATTTTTAGTGGACATGCTGGTATTTTTAATTTGAAAGATAGCATATCAATTTTATTATTTAAGTCACTATTTTTTTTTGATTTAAAAGTAAAAGAACTATTTTTGCAGAAAATTCTCCATGAAATGAAAAAAATCTTATCCATACCATTATCCATTCTGGCTTATTTGTGGTTTTTCATTATTCTTTGCTTGTTTCAACCTATTCAATGGGTATGCTTTAATATATTTGGTTACCAAGCGCATAAGATGAGTGTTGATTATATGAATTTTTTCTTATCTCACACTACAACCTTTCTCTTTTCGAATTTTAAAATTGAAAACCGAGAATTAATCCCCGCCGATAAACCAATTATATTTGTTGCAAACCATCAAGGATTATTTGACATTGTTGGCTTTGCTTGGTATTTTCGGAAATATCATCCAAAATATGTGAGTAAAATTGAGCTTGGTAAAGGTATTCCTAGTATATCTTACAATTTGCAACATGGTGGTTCGGTGCTGATTGACCGCAAAGACCCCAAACAAGCCTTACCTTTATTAAAAAAAATGGGTGAATACATAAATATTAATTCACGATCGGTGGTAATATTCCCCGAAGGTACCCGCACCCGTACCGGAAAGCCCAAACCTTTTGTATCCAATGGATTGAAAATTCTTTGTAAATACGCACCTAGCGCCTATGTGGTGCCGGTAACTATTAATAATTCATGGAAAATTTTTCGTTATGGTTCATTCCCCTTAGGTATAGGAAACCAGATAAGAATTACGGTTCATTCACCTATTAAGGTCAGTGAGTGCGATTTTAATACGCTTTTCGAAAAAACAGAACAGGTGATTGTAGCTGATATAATTTCTTAAATTATTGTTTTTTGAACGGGGTAACTTGATGAATTTATCAAGGCAAAAACCAGCTGCAAAGGTTCGGAGAAAGTTTCACTCGTCGGAGGTAAAAAAAACAAGGCTGTGCCTTGCGTTTAAATGTGAGAAAGCAGCGCTTTCCATTTAACAGCAACATAGGCACAGCCATACACCGAACATAGACCCGAAATCCCCGAAATTCCCCAAATTTTTAAAATTCAAACTCTTCTCCCCATTCTGGTATTTCAATACTTTCAAAACCTTCTTTTTTCAGTTCTTCACGATAAAAAAGTTGTGTTTCGTATTCTCCGTGAACCAGAAATGTTTTTTTAATTTTGCTACTATCCTGACAGCTAAGAAATTGCTTCATTTCTTTGTAATCGGCATGACCCGAAAAAGCTTCAATTTTGGCAATTCGTGCACTAATTCGGTGCATTTTACCAAAAATAGAGATTTCGCGCAAACCAAGTTCTTGAATACGCGCTCCCAACGAAGTGGGCGTACAATAACCTACTATTAGAATGGTGTTTCTGTGGTTGGATATGTTGTTGGCTACGTGGTGTTTAATACGTCCAGCCTCCAACATTCCAGAAGCCGAAATGATGATACATGGTTTATTATTACTGTTTAAAGCCTTTGATTCTTCCAATTTTGTAATATATCGCAAAGTATTAAAACCAAATGGGTCGGAATCATGTCTTAGTGAAGCTTTTATCTCTTCGTTCATTTCGTCGGTGTGTAACCTAAAAATGTCGGTGGCGTTAACTGCAAGTGGACTATCCACATACACCTGAATACGAGGCAGTTTACCTGCATTAAACAATTTATTGAGCACATAAACAATCTCTTGCGTACGGCCGATGGCAAAGGATGGTATAATTAACTTGCCTTTGTTAAGCACGCAAGTTTCTTCCACTATTTTCAATAATTCGGCTTCAATTTCCATATCAGCAGGGTGCAAACGGTCGCCGTAAGTCGATTCGGTAATCAGGTAATCGCATTGTGGAAATGGGCTAGGAGTGTGCAAGATGCGATTGTGAGGGCGACCAATATCACCCGTAAAGGCTACATGCACTTTCTCGTCGTTCTCAATCAGCTCCAAATTAACCACCGCACTGCCCAGCATGTGCCCAGTATTGGTAAACTTCACATTGATTTTATCGTTGATGTAAAATCGGCGGTCGAAAGCCACAGAAATAAAAAGCTTCATACACTCTTCGGCATCTTCGGCGCTATAAAGGGGGTCGATAGGATATAAACCTTGTTTAGCCCGCTTTTTATTGAACCACTCAATATCTAAATTTTGAATATGTGCGCTATCAGCCAGCATGATAGCACATAAATCGCGGGTGGAATTGGTGCAAATGATAGAACCACGAAAACCACCTTTGTAGAGAAATGGAATTAACCCCGAATGGTCGATATGAGCGTGCGAAAGAATAAGATGATCAATGGTAGCCGGGTCGAAACCCAGATTTCGGTTCATACCATCCGTTTCCAACCCTTTGCCTTGAAACATACCGCAGTCCAGCAAAATCCGTTTGCCTTCATTGGTAGTAATCAAATGTTTACTTCCAGTAACTTCGCGCGCTGCGCCAAAAAATTTGATTTTCATACTATGTATTGTCTAAGGTCAAAAGTCTAAGGTCAAAGGACTTTTTTATTGTCTTCTGTCCACAGTCTCCTAACGTGGGTTAATATTCTAAAATCCCCCTTCGGGTTCACTATTTACTAGCCAAATTAACCAGGCAATGCACATAGACCCGTATTACTAGCTGGCCGAAGGGTTGTATCTGATTGTTTAGTCTGTCGTGAAAATTTGGCGATTTATATATTTTACATCCATTGATATTGGTTAATTTCCTTTCTTCTTTAGGATGCAAGATTGATTAGTGTATTTGTTGTACCGCTTCAATCAAGTCCAATTTAATGATTTCCCAGTATTTTCTACGCAAACAGATTGGATCAAAATCAATATCAGCATTTTCAAAACTACTGAAGTTTGTAATAATCTCTTGTTTGTCATGTGAATATGGATAACGTTCTTCATGTAAATGAAGCATCCCAGAAATCTTTCTTTCTTCCACCTCTCGATACTACATCAACTTTCATAGCTGCGATTTCTTCGAGCGTTGCCAGCCGCAATCCATCTATCAGTAAAAAAGGTCTAATGAACGGATCGGTATAAAATAAATCTAACTTAATGCAGTCGTGGTTGGAATTTCCTATGTAATATGATTTACCCATCCCTACAATGTCAGTTTCAAATGTATCCACATACGCGTAGTGCTTTCTCAAATAGTCATCAATTGATTTAAAATCAACAGATTCATACAAGCTGTCTGTGTACAAATCAATGTCAACAGATTGGCGATGTCCTAATTGTAAACTTAACGATGTGCCTCCTACTAACCGAAAATCATCGAAAACAGAAGTTTTCATCAAGTCTTGAAGTGTCGAAAGTAACAATGGACTTACCGTGTTGTAATACAATGATTTTGCCATATTATTGTAAGTGCTTAATCTTATTCATTGTGACAATTTTACTAGTATTAGTTTTTTTTTCAAGGTATTTCAATACAATTTCTTTACCGTAGAAACGAATTATTTCTTGTATTTCCTGTTCATTACCTCGTTCAAAAACTCGATAGATTACCGACAATTTATTCTTTTCCCAGTCGATAAGTCTCATGTCGGTATCCCAAAATATTACTGAACGAAGTTTAGATACATCAGGATGATAATTTTCGGATAACCTTTTTTTCTCTTGTGCTATGTCATTATAGGCTTGTAATACCATAAAATACCCTTCTTCCAAGCCTAATGCCTGCTCAATTTTCAACGATAAGGAGGCATTCATCCGTCTCTTACCTTTGGTGATGGTAGCAATGGTTTGGGGAAACTCGTTTATCGATTGCGCAAATGTTCCTTTTGGTAATTTCCTGTTCTTTAATTCTCTTTCAAGTATTAAACCGGGATGAATACCTTTGATTATACTAATGTTTGAGTTCATAGTTGACAATTAATTTTCAACAAAGATACAATAAAGTAAACAGATTTGTTTATTCTGAATAAAATGATTTGATATGACTAAACGAACTTATTACTTTTAGGAGTTTTTTTAATCGCCTTAGTGAAGGTTCAATTTCTTTTATTTTGCGATTGCAGGTAACCCGAAACCCGGAACACGAAACCCAAAACACGAAACACGAAACACGAAACACGAAACACGGAACACGAAACACGGAACTACTCCGCTAGTTCTATCCGCACTTTCATATTTTTAATCTTCTCATTTTCAACCAATTTAATGAGCGCATTTACTTTACTAACCTTTACGGCCACAAACGAATAATACTCTTTCACTTCCACCATGCCCAATTCATCTTTGGCCAACAATCCTTTTTTGAACATGAAACCTACTATGTCCATTTTGCTCAATTTATCCTTTTTTCCTTTGCCAATATACACGGTTGCCCAATCGGGTTTTGGAGGCATGGAAGCCAACGCAGGCAATGTTAATATAGTGGGTAATGGAGACACAAATTCTGGTAATTCTTCTTTTTCGGTCAATAATAAAAAAGCAGAACCTTCGGCTTCCATGCGTGCTGTACGACCGTTGCGATGCACAAATTCATCTACTCGAACAGGTGCGTCAAAGTGAATAATGTTTTTTATTTCGGGAATGTCCAAACCACGGGAGGCTAAATCGGTAGAAATAAAGGCAGTACAACTTCCATTCCGAAACTTGGAAAGTGCGCGCTCACGGTCAGGTTGCTCCAATTTGCCGTGAAAAAACTCATTCTTCACACGGCGTTCAGTTAAATAGTTACTTGCTTTTTCTACCGTTTCGCGCTGATTGCAAAATATCAACGTAGAATCATTGCCCAAATAGCAAAGCAGTTGGTAGAGCAAATCCATTTTATCGTTGTTTTTTCCTTTTACCGAAAAGGTTTTCAAGCCTTTTAGTTCATTGTTTTTTTCGGAAAAATCTAATTTTATAGGATTACGAATGCCCGTAAATGCGGGAATAGAAACTGCATCGGTGGCCGAAGTGAGCATGCGTTTTTCAAGCGAAGGAATGCGACTGATGATGGATTCCATCTGTTCGGTGAAACCCATTTCGAGCGATTTATCAAACTCGTCGAGCACCAACACTTTAATGTCGGACACTTCAAAGTTGGCACGTTCAATATGGTCTTGCAACCTGCCCGGCGTGCCAATAAGTACCGCCGGAGGAGTTGCCAAATCGCGCTTTTCGCCATTAGACGGCCGACCACCAAAGCAAGTATTTACTTTGTAGCCAGTGCCCATGCTGCGCCAAACCTGCTCTATTTGCTGTGCCAATTCACGCGACGGAGCTAGTATTAATGCTTGAACTTTCTGGCAGTCAGGCTTCAAGCTCATAAGTACGGGCAACAAATAAGCCAATGTTTTGCCCGAGCCAGTGGGCGACAAAAGAATAATATCTTTGTCCTTTTCGTTGGCCTCAAGCGTTGCCAATTGCATCGTGTTGAGTAACTCGATTCCCATGCTTCTCAGCGTGTTATCAATTTGTGTAGTATTATTTTTCATGTTGCAAAGATAGTCGAAAAATTCAGTTACAATTCAACAATTTGAAATTTACTAATTGCGGAAATACGCTTGTTTTTATTCAGTTCCAATTATTTTATTCAAATTAAGTTGGGAAAGCGGTTAATTCTTAAATAATTTGTCTATTTTTGTAACTTACAATCCTTAAACAAACAAAACATGGAATCTCCTTCTCCTTATTATCAACTGGCACAAGATTTTGCCTTGTTTACAAATCGTTGTATTTTTCTTACTGGTAAAGCAGGTACCGGAAAAACAACATTCCTTCACAATTTAAAAAAAGCCACCAAAAAACAAATGGCCATTGTGGCACCAACAGGCGTAGCAGCCATCAATGCGGGTGGTACAACGATGCACTCGTTTTTTCAGTTGCCGTTCAACCCTTTTTTGCCCACACCAGAAGGACGGAAAAACCTACTGGAAAAAATGAAAATGCAGGGAAATCGCCGAAAAGTGCTGCAAGAGCTTGAATTGCTGGTAATTGACGAAATAAGTATGGTGCGCGCCGATGTAATGGATGCAGTAGATGCTATTTTGCGCCATGTTCGCTACCGCAATAACGAGCCGTTTGGCGGAGTGCAAGTAATATTTATTGGCGATATGTTTCAGCTTTCGCCAGTGGCCAATGAGGAGGAGTGGCGAATGCTTTCGCAATACTACAGCAGCCCGTATTTTTTTCACAGCAAAGTAATTTTGCAACAGCAACCTGTTTACATTGAGCTTGATAAAATTTTTAGACAAACAAATTTAGATTTTATCCGTTTGCTCAATGAAGTTAGAAATAACTGCCTTTCAAATGAAGGACTTGCCTTGCTACAAAGCCGTTACAACCCACTTTTTGTTCCGCCAAGAGACGATACTTACATTACACTTACCACACACAACTACAAAGCCGACCAGATTAATGCCGAGGAATTGACCAAAATAAGCGGAAGAACTTATAAATTTGAAGCCAAAATAGAGGGCGAATATCCCGAAAAAAGTTACCCTACCGAAAAATCATTGGAGCTAAAAATTGGAGCCAAAGTAATGTTTTTAAGAAATGATACGGAAACTCCCCGTCGCTTTTTTAATGGAAAAATAGGCATGGTAGAAAAAATAAACGATGAATACATTACCATTAAATGTCCTAACGACAACGAACCGATAGAACTCCACCTAGCCGAATGGGAAAACATTCGCTATTCTACCAATGCCGTTACCAAGCAGATAGAAGAAAATCAATTGGGCAAATTTACTCAATTTCCTTTGCGGTTGGCTTGGGCCATTACCATTCATAAAAGTCAGGGTTTAACATTTGACAAGGCCGTTATAGATGCCGGAAATGCCTTTGCGTCGGGGCAGGTTTATGTAGCATTAAGTCGATGTCGCTCGTTGGAAGGGCTGGTGTTATTGAGCAAAATTAACCCTTCAAGCATCCAGAATGACCGTGAAATAGTAGCACACGAAGGAAATAAAATACCTATCGAAGCACTGGAAACACAATTGGATGAATCGCGCAATAAGTATCGGAATTTTATATTAATGGAAATCTTCGACTTCAAAAATGCGGTAGGTCAGGTTTCGAGATTAATAAAAGAAACTACCGATGTAAAAAGTTCATTTAACGATGAAACAATGCCGTTTTTGAGCAATATACTCCAACAAGCACAAGGACTGCAAGATGTTGCCAATAAATTTCAGAATCAATTGCAACAGATATTGGACGAAAAACCAGTTTCTGAAGACCTTTTGCAAACTCGAATAGGTGCAGCAGTTGACTTTTTTAACCAGAAAATGAAAAATTTTGTGGACACGCTAAAGCAATCTCCCGCCACCACCGACAGTAAAATTCATGCTACCGACTACAACGACATTATTAAGATGGTTTTTTCGAATATTGCCCAAAAAAGCTTCTTGATGAATGGCTTAAAGCTCAAATTTACGATAGAAGATTATTTTGTGCTTAAAAATACATTTACGGTTCCAGAATTTACGGTAAATGCCTATGCCAAAACAACTTCATCACAACCATTTGAAACGCGACAACCGAAACTCTACCATGAATTGATGCTGGTTAGGAATAAAATCTGCGAACCGCTCGACATCCCCATTTACTTGGTTGCAGCCAGCAAAACGCTGATGGAAATGTCGGATTACTTGCCGCAAAGCGAGAAAGAACTGCTTCAAATAAATGGCTTTGGACCCGCAAAAGTGGAAAAATATGGCAAAGCATTTTTGGATGTTATTGTAGCTTATACCAATGAACACAAGCTAAAATCATTGATTCACGAAAGGGCTGGCGTAGAAAAAATTAAGAATGATAAAAAACCAATTGGCGAAACTTTTAAAACAAGTTTAGCCATGTATGAAGAAGGTAAAAGCATTGAAGAAATAGCTTTTAGTCGCAATTTGGGAATAACCACAATTGCCTCACATTTAGGAAGATATGTAGGAACTGGCGAGTTAAATATTTACAAGTTTGTATCGCCCGAAAAATGTGAAAAAGCAATTCAGACAATAGAAAAAAGCGAAGAAATTGGGTCTGTTTACCAAATGGTAAAAACAGTGCTCGACCCCATTGAAACATCAATTTTTACAGCTTGGCTAAAAGGGGGTAAGAAAACCTCAAAATAGAGAATTGAGATAATTCATAATTGGTAATTCATAATTCATAATTTATAATTCATAATTAAGAATTAGGAGCATACGAAGTCACACAAGGGACAATTATAGTAGTGAGGCCTTCACTCAAGCGATAGTTTCAGCTTTTCCAAAGTTGAAAGAAACTTTGGAAAAGCTGAGAGAGAAAGAAATAGGTGGAAATGAATTCACACAAGGGACAAGCGACATGATGTCGCTTAAAAAATAAAAAGAAATAGGATTTTTTTAGAGTTTAAAAGCGACTCGGGGTCGCTTGTCCCTTGTGCAGCTTCCAAATGGAGAGTGAAGAGAGAAAGAATGGAAACAAGGATTGATAGAGTAGCTTAGTGCCAGCGGCACGACCGATATTATAGCCATGGGTTTTAACCCATGGAAAAAAATAAATCCAATAAAAATTAGAGAATGAAAAATATACTCGCAATAGCTTCCATATCAGGATTATTATGCGTAATACTGGGCGCATTTGGAGCTCATGGACTAAAACCATTGCTTACCCCTCAAATGCTTGCAAGCTTTGAAACAGGAGTGCGCTATCAGTTTCATCACAGCTTGGTTTTGCTTTTTTTGGTTCTGTTTTATCAGTTCCATAAAAGTAAAAAAATAGAAATTGCATCCTATTTTTTCGTTGCTGGAATCGTTTTGTTTAGTGGTTCGCTCTATTTATTGGCACTCACAAGCATCAATCAACATACTTGGACGTGGCTAGGACCAATTACTCCCCTTGGTGGACTTTGCTTTATGATTGGGTGGGTTTATTTATTTTTATCGGCTAAGACTTTTAAGGCTTAATCAATTTGGCAAATGTAAAAAACAAAATTATACCTTGTTTGTTTTACTTCAAATTTAAAACGATGAGAAAATGAACACAGAAACAATTACCGTAAAAGTGACCATACAAAAGCCCGTTCAAAAAGTATGGAAATGCTGGAATACGCCCGCAGATATTGAAAACTGGAATGCAGCTTCTGATGATTGGCATACAACAAATGCAAAAAATAATCTGCAAGTAGAGGGTGTATTTAGCTACCGTATGGAAGCAAAAGATGGAAGTTTTGGCTTTGATTGCAACGGAGTTTACAGCAAAGTAATTACTAATGAGCTCATTGAATATACTATGGCAGATGGCAGAAAAGCATCGGTTGTATTTACTAACAATGACCGCACCACTGATATTATCGAAACTTTTGAAACTGAAAGTGAAAACTCCATTGAATTGCAACGCAATGGATGGCAGGCTATTCTTGATAATTTCAAGAAGTATGTAGAGCAAAATTAAAGTTAGAATTAGGGTCGGAAGAATAGAATAGAATAGATAGTTTTATTGGATTTCAACAAAAAAACGGTTGCTGAGTGCAGCCTTTTTTTTGTTTACAACCTTTCACAACACTTCCATTTTATTTATAACTTAGCTACAATGTGTTAAGGCTTGAAATGTGTAACTTTGCAAGCTAGAGTTAAAATCTAGTTGCCTGCTTAATTGAAGTTCATTACAGGTAACGTTTTACAATCATTAAAAATACTTCTTTGTTCCAATTTACAATGTAAATTGCATTTAAAACATAAAAAAAAAGCATGGCTAAAAATAAGCAATCCATTGAAAATAAACCAAAGAAACCCAGTATTTTTGGTGTGCTAAAACCTTATAAGCTAATGATATTTAGCTTGATAGGTTTTGCATTAATAAGCAATGCTGTCAATTTGGTGATTCCAAAACTCATCTCACGAGGTATAGATGATTTTGCCAAAGGAGATTTTTCTTACGAGCGATTGATCATTGAATTTATGGTAGCTGCGATGGTAATTTTTATTTTTACCTTCTTGCAGGGAATTTTGCAAACCTATGCTTCAGAGCAAGTGGCACGTGATTTACGCACCAAACTTACCGAAAAAATATCCCGTCAAAGTTATGCTTTTATTCAAGAAGCCAATCCATCCAAACTACTTACAAACCTCACTTCCGACATAGATTCCATAAAACTATTTGTGTCAATGGCTATGGTTTCGCTAGCTTCATCGGTTTTTATATTGATTGGTGCCAGTGCGCTGCTCATTTCTATCAACTGGCAACTGGCTCTAGCCGTGTTGATTATCATTCCAATTATTGGTGGTTCGTTCTTCTTTGTGTTTCGCAAAGTGGGTGTGCTGTTCAAAAAAAGCCGGGAAGTAATAGACTGGCTCAACAAAGTAATTAACGAAAGTATTATGGGTGCAGCGCTAGTTCGGGTGCTAAATTCACAAACCATGGAATATCGTAAATTCCTGGAAGCCAACACACAAGCCAAAACCTTAGGTATTTCTATTCTCAGCCTTTTTGCTACGCTGATACCTATTGTGGTTTTTGTGAGTAACTTGGCATCGCTCACCATTTTGGCTTTGGGGGGTCACTTTGTAATTACCGGCGCCATGTCGTTGGGCGATTTTGCAGCTTTCAGTTCCTATTTGGTAATCCTTATTTTTCCTATCATTGTCATTGGTTTTATCAGCAATTTTGTGGTTCAAGCCTCGGTAGCTTATGGTCGTATTTGCGCCGTGCTCGATGCCGAAGAAACAATAGACACTGGTACCGTGAATACCCCATTGCAAGGGTGCTTCCAACTGCAGGATGTGACCGTGCTTTATGGTGATAAACCAGCCCTGAAAAATATTTCAATGAGCATTAAAGCCGGCACTAAGACAGCCATTATTGGACCTACAGCTGCGGGCAAAACACAATTATTGCATTTACTCACTGGGCTTATTTTGCCCACTAGCGGATCAATATTTTTCGACGACATCAATATAAATGATTACAACAAAGCATTATTTCAGCAGCAGATAGGATTTGTGTTTCAAGACAG
>JAIFKQ010000148.1 GCA_020049515.1 Paludibacter sp.
ATTGAAATTTATGGAGATGATTATGTAAGTCACCCTCGCTTGGATAATCTGGCAGAATTAAACCAGTGTTTTGGGTCGAGTAAAGATAAGGATCGAAAAAGAACTTTTTCTGCCGACAGAATACTTCTGCTTTCAAAAATTTACCATAAAGTTTTGAACAATAAGCTAAAAACAAATCATACACCGAAAACTATTGATGGTTTAAAGCATCTTTTCTTAATAGCAAACGATGAAGTTCCAGCTACCGACAATGAAGTAGAAAAGTCATCAAAAAATGCAACTCGATTGGAGTTGCTAACAAATAATTTAAGTAAGTACGGATTTTTTGATATCCCCAAAGTAAAAGTGCTGTCTTCTGAAAAACAAATGCAATTAATTGAATTGATTTTGTCAAACAAATTGCCTTATTGTATTGCAATGCTCGATTTTCTAGATTATGTGAAGTTTCTAGACAAAATTCACTTTAAAAATATAAAATCACGCAATGTGGAAATAGCCAACTGGTTCGATTCCAATGATCGAGCCGTAAGAGGTAATATCAATATTTTAATCGACTATTCTGATGAAAATAATAACCGTTATACTTCCAACAAACACGAGGAAAGTGTGGAAAATGACTACAATGACATTAAGTAAGGTGTACGCCTTTTGGTGTAAAAATACAAATATCTAGATATTAGACACATACAGAGTTGAAATAGGGAGTACGCCTCCGTTGCCGCCCTCAAATGCCCATATTACTTTTGCAGTATAAGTTTTTAATCAAAACTGTGCTGCATTTTTTTTGTGCTGCACGCAAAGAAAAGTAATATGACGTTTTATATTTTTATCAGCAAACTAATCCGTAATACAGCATTAAAATTCAGTATTCGGTTTCATGCTTTATACAACAATCCTTCGCTAACGAGCAAATTCTCGAACTCCACTCTTAAGTCCCTCTCCTCGGGAGAGGGATTTAGGGAGAGGTCGTTTCCTACCAAGCATATAAATTTTCCAAAAAGTTACAGGGATAAAGTGAGGTCATATTCCCGCCCACCTCCGAAGCCAAACATTACTCCAAACAGAATTATTCATACATATTAAATTATACAAAAATGATACATATATTATCCCTTCAGCTACGCGCTGAACTTTTCGCAACTATCTTAGTAATTAACCAATTAAACATCAAAGAACGAAATGGCAACATTTAATTCAACGACGTTCGGAACCATTTCCGGTCGTCATGGTAGCGCCGTAGCTACCACCATCAAAAAAAGCGGCAAAAGTATTCTTAAAGTTTTCAAAGCGCCTACCAATCCAAAAACCCCAAAACAAGTGGCACAAAGGGCCAGGTTTAGTTTTGGAATTGAAATGCTGGCCTGTTTACGCGCCATGTTCAACATCACTTTTCATACCAAAGGTGGTACCGATTATGGCATTGGATTGGCTATGCGAGAAGCAATTATGGGCACTTCACCCAATTTTAGCTTGGATTACAGTAAATTGAAATTCTCGGAAGGTAGTTTGAAGATGACTGGCGTGATGACAGTGACAAAAATGGCTGATACGGATGTGAAAGTAGATTGGAACGTAACCAATATCATTCCCAACGATGCCATTGCAAATGAAGATGACGGTATAAACTTGATTTTTCTATGCGAAGATTACAATGAAGCTGTATTGTACGACAACACTAGCACCCGAATCACTGCCACTGCCACAGTCACTTTACCCGATTATTGGGCCACTACCAAAGTGCATTGCTGGTTGTATTTCAGTAGAGCCGATGGTAGTCTGAACTCCCACAGCCAGTATTTTGGCGTGTTGCAATTGTAATAGTGCTTTAGAATGCTAAATTCCATTAGCAGCTAAATAAAAACCTGTCGTTGAAAGCTATCTGTTTTCAAGGCAGGTTTTTTTGTAAATATGAATGCTGGCTACCATGCTTAAGAAATATCTTTTTTGGCCCCCAAAGAAGGTGCTATAAACATAAATGCAAATAGCTAGCAACCCAATACTTTATACCTATTAAGTCCTTCTAGTGGAGATTGCCAATGCCTTTTCTTCCTTTTCACTTTCGTTGTTTTGTCAACTTTTTTTTGTAGCAATATGAGTCGGAAAAACCGAAAATAATGCAGATTTCTTTCTTTCAAAATGATATTTTCTCTCTTAATTTGGCATACCATCAAATAATTAGCATAAATTGCTATCTCTACATTGCAATATATCAAATTTCTTGTACCTTTGTAGCGTTTTCAGTCCTATTTCACTTTCCATATTAGCACAATACATCAAACAACAACTATATACTTATGGATTTATTAGAAAAAATTATGGCACGCGCTAAGGCCAATTTGCAGCGCATTGTTTTGCCAGAAGGTACTGAAATTAGGACTTTAAAAGCAGCTGATATTATTCTGAAAGAAAAGGCTGCCAAGCTAATTCTTATTGGAAATGAAGTTGAAATAAAGCAATTGGCAATAGCTAATGAGTTGCACCACATTGCGGAGGCAACCATTATTGACCCCGATACAGATGCTAAAATGCCCGTTTATGTCAACCTGCTATTTGAACTTCGCAAAAGCAAAGGGCTCACATTGGAGCAAGCCACCACATTAGCCAAAGATCCCTTGTATCTTGGCTGTTTGATGATAAAAAACGGTGATGCTGATGGAGAATTGGCTGGAGCTAGAAATACTACGGGTAATGTATTGCGCCCGGCTTTTCAAATTGTAAAAACATTGCCCGGCATTCAAGTTGTTTCAGGTGCCATTTTGATGTTTACCCCTACTAAGCAGTACGGAGAGGATGGTTTGTTGATTTTTGCCGATTGCGCTGTTAATCCAAATCCTACCGCTGCCGAGTTGGCACAAATAGCCGTTTGTACCGCCGATTCTGCTCGTACAATATGTGGCATAGAGCCCCGAGTGGCCATGTTGAGCTTTTCTACCAAGGGAAGTGCCAAGCACGAGTTGGTTGATAAAGTGGTGGAAGCCACAAAACTGGCTAAAATAATGGCGCCAGAGTTGGCTATCGAAGGCGAGCTACAGGCCGATGCGGCTTTGGTGCCCGAAATAGGACAGAGCAAAGCACCCGGAAGTTTAATAGCTGGCCGAGCCAACGTGCTGGTTTTCCCCGACTTGCAAGCCGGAAATATAGGATACAAAATGGTAGAACGTTTCTCGGGAGCACAAGCAGTAGGCCCAATTTTGCAAGGAATGGCTGCTCCTATTAACGACCTCTCGCGCGGATGTTCGGTGGATGATATTGTGAAGATGATTACTATTACAGCCAACCAGGCAATGTAAAATTAATTCATAATTGGTAACTCATAATTCACCATTGAGTTATGTATTTAATTACGAATTAACAATTAACCATTATGAATTATAAATTATGAATTAAATGAAATATTATGGCAGACGAAATTATAGAAGCAATTGAGCGTTACGGATTAAGTAAACGCAACAGGCGGCGTACCCTTTTTTCCAGAATTGGAATTGTGGGATGTGGCAAAGAAGGAAGTGTTATTGCTACTAATGCAGCAATAAATGGTATGGAGGTGGTATTTTATGAGCCTACCGACGAGAAAGTTTCGAACGCTTTTGGACGTATCGAAATGAAATTAAATAAGAAAATTGAGAATTGGGGATTAACGCAGAATGAGAAAAAGGCCATTATGGCGCGTATCATTGGTACCTCCAAATTCGAAGATTTTGAAGGTTGCGATTTTGTGGTAGAATCTATTAGGCACAATGATCAAACTGGCGAAAGACAGGTAATTCAACGTAAAGAAGTGTTTAGAAAATTGGAAAGCATATTGTCCGCAAAAGCAATAATTGCATCCACTGTCTCTACGGTTATTGTTACCGATTTAGCTTCTGAATTGGAATACAAAGAAAGATGTATTGGGTTGCATTTTTTGACTAATACACCTGATTCACAGATTGTAGAAATTGTTCGCGGCCTATATACTGCCGATGAAACTTTTGCAAAAGTGTGTCAGTTTGCTCGCCTTATGAATCACCAGTACGTGGAAGTTATGGAGTCTGCCGGGCTTGTAAGTATTCGGTTGTTTCTTATCCAACTTAACGAGGCTTGTGCCATTTTGATGGAAGGAATAGCTTCTGCCGAAGATATTGACCGCGTGCTGACTGTTGGTTTTGGTCACCGACAAGGAGTTTTTCGTACTGCCGACCAAATGGGAATTGAAAAGGTAGTGATATTATTAGAAAACTTGTGGGATGAATACGGAAGCATTAAATACAAGCCATCGCCAATGCTGCTAAGACTCTTCCGTGCCAAAAATTTTGGTGTGAGTAGTGGCAAAGGGTTTTATAAGTACGATGAATTAGGAAATATAATTAAGTAAACAGAACAGAAGCATGAAAATATTAGTTTTGAACTGTGGCAGTTCATCTGTAAAATACAAATTGTTGGATATGGAAACCAACGAAGAACTAGGAGCTGGTGGTGTTGAAAAAATAGGAATGAAAGGCTCATTTCTAAAACACGTACGAGGTGATGGTCAAAAAGTAATGCTGAAGGGTGAAATTTTGGAACACCAAATAGCTGTAGAATATATTTTGGGAGTACTTACTAGTGAAAAACATGGTGCCATTGCATCCTTGGACGAAATTCAGGCTGTAGGACATCGTGTGGTGCATGGAGGCGAAAAGTTTAATTCCAGTGTATTGATTACTGAAGAGGTAATTCACAAAATTGAAGAATGTATAGATATTGCACCACTTCACAATCCGCCAAATTTAGCTGGAATTCGTGCCATTGAAGAGCTTTTACCATCTGTACCTCAGGTGGCTGTGTTTGATACTGCTTTTCACCAAACGATGCCAGATTATGCTTACATGTACGGAATCCCTTATTCCCTATATACCAAATATGGCATTAGAAGGTACGGTTTTCACGGTACTAGCCACCGCTATGTCTCCAAACGTGCTTGCGAATTTCTTAACCTCGATTATAATAATACTAAGATTATTTCGGCACACATTGGTAATGGAGCTTCGGTTTGTGCTATCGAAAATGGAAAATCGATTGATACTTCCATGGGATTTACACCTATTGAGGGCTTGATGATGGGTACCCGATCTGGCGACGTGGATCTTGGGGTGGTTACCTTCTTGATGGAAAAAGAAATGATTGGTTCCCATGCAGTTTCTACCTTGTTTAATAAACACAGCGGAGTATTAGGCGTTTCAGGCGTTTCTTCGGATATGCGCGACATAGAAAACGCTATTGCAGAAGGAAACGAACGCGCCAAACTGGCCATGGATATGTATGAGTATCGCATCCGAAAATACATTGGATCCTATGCTGCTGCCTTAGGTGGTGTGGATGTAATCATATTTACCGGTGGAGTGGGCGAAAATCAAACCAGAACACGTCAAATTGTGTGTGAGAAACTTGGTTTTATGGGTGTGGAAATTGATAACGAACTTAATGCAAAATCGCGTGGTAAAGAAGTGCTATTGAGTACCCCAAGTTCTAAAGTGAAAGTTGTCGTAATTCCTACCGATGAGGAGTTTATGATTGCTACCGATACCATGGAAATACTTCATAAAAAATAAATTGTTTATGCAAAAAAAAACGTCTTCATTGCTATAATGATAGGCGTTTTTTTTAGTTTTATCTATTTTAGTCTCTATTGATTAAATGTTTATTGTGCTCAATCCACGATAGCTATCGCGGGCGGGACAATAAATTAAGGCCCATTACTAATGTAACATCCCGATAATAGGGAGATACTAAGGACACTTAGAATACAAGATAGTTACAGTAAACAAAGAAAAAGCCCAACTATTTTTAAGGGTTACAATTATCACATAATATAACATCAAGGTTTTTTGCTTAATGGTCTATATTAGTCAAAATACTTAGAGTCTCTTAGTGTCTCTCAATGGACTCCCGATTCTCGGAATGTTCCATTAGTGTTAAGCCTTTTATTTTTAATTGCATAGCAATTGAATCTCAATAAAGTCTATTGTATCTATAGATGAATACATCTTTTGCGACTTATGCTTACTGATTTTATTTTAATGATTAAGCATTTTATTTATTGGTAGTGGTAAATCACAATCAATTAGGTGGGCTCAAAATTTTTATTACCTTTACCAATTGAAATTCTTTTATTAATTCGATTTAATTCATGTCTAAAATGAAGAAAGTATTTGTAAGTGGCTGCTATGATATGTTGCACAGCGGCCATGTGGCGTTTTTTGAGGAGGCAGCCCGTTATGGCGATTTATACGTGGGCATTGGCTCCGATAAAACCATCAACGACTTAAAAGCGCGCAAAACCATCAATTCGGATGCTGAGCGGCTATATATGGTGAAAGCCCTGAAGGTGGTTACTGATGCATGGATTAATAAAGGTGGCGGTTTACTCGATTTTTTGGAGGAATTTAAGTTATTGCAGCCCGATATTTTCTTTGTAAATGCCGATGGACATACACCCGCCAAGGAAGCGTTGTGCAAAGAGTTGAACATTGAATACGTGGTGAGCAAGCGCATTCCGCACGGAAATTTGCCAACACGTTCTACCACCGCTTTGCGCCAAGAATGCAGAATTCCTTACCGATTGGATTTGGCAGGCGGATGGCTCGACCAACCTTACGTGAGTAAATATGCAAGTGGCTCAGTAATTACTATTTGCATCGAGCCCGATTTCGAATTTAATGACCGCAGCGGCATGTCAACTAGCAGTCGCAAAAAAGCCATTGAACTTTGGCAGACCGATATACCAGACGGCGATAAAGAGAAACTTGCCAAAACATTGTTCTGTTTCGAGAATCCACCTGGCACAAAATACGTGAGTGGTTCGCAAGATTCGCTAGGAATAACCATGCCAGGTTTGAATAAGTATTTTTACGACGGAGGGTATTGGCCAACTGATATTCAGTCCCTTCAGATTTCGGAAGTGCTAGAATGGATAGAGCAACGAATTTGGATGATTCCACTCTATCCACGAAAGGAAAGTTATGACGTACTGGCCAATACAAAAATTGATGAAGTGGGAGCAAAGCAGCTCAGCGAAGCGGCCGACGATTGCTGGAA
Organism: Paludibacter sp.; assembly: GCA_020049515.1. Classification (GTDB taxonomy): domain Bacteria; phylum Bacteroidota; class Bacteroidia; order Bacteroidales; family Paludibacteraceae; genus Paludibacter. Next base: position 7,057 of record JAIFKQ010000148.1, read on the forward strand.
AGCATTGCAGCAAAAAGATGCACTGGCGGCAGGAATGGCCATGCGAAAAAGCTTTGAAGCGCAAATTTCTATGTTTCCCGACATGGTTTCGCCCGACATTTTGGAACAAATAGAATTGTACAAAAAAAATGTGCTTGGCTGGAAAGTGAGTGGAGCTGGTGGCGGTGGATATTTGATTTTCTTGAGCGAAAAACCAATCGAAAATGCTATTCAAATAAGGATTAGAAGATAATATCAAACAAAGACCCCAACACCATTATTTGTGTTGGGGTCTTTGTTTGATAAAGTGTTAATCTCTAAAATAAGCTGGAATCAAAACCTTACATTAAATCCAGTATTATAATAAATTCCCGGCATTGGATAACCGTAATTAATTTCATATTGTTGGTTCAATAAATTGTTTCCAGCCACAAAAACTTCTAGTTGTTTCAATGGTCTAGCCGATATTCGGGCATTGAGTAAAGTGTAATTTACTATTTTTGTTTCTGGTTGTATGGGTGAAATAATCGCAGCATAAAGCTTATCTATATGTTGTGCCGATAAATTTAAACTCCAAATTTTGTAGTTATAGTTTGCACTCAGGTTTATTTGTTGACGAGGAGCTGCAAGAATTGGTTTCTCCAAATTCAGGTAGCTATAATTTCCATGTATATAGAAATTTTTGCTAACCATGTATTTTGCAGAAAACTCAATGCCTTTGTTAGTGAATGAACCTAAGTTTTGTCTTGTGAAGTTTGGAAAAACACCTCCAGTTTGAGCAATAAAATTCTCACCAGAAGAAATATAGGCAGTTAATTCAAAACTAAGTTTATTGTTTAATTGCGATTGTAACCAACTGATTTCGTAGTTTATCATTCGTTCTGGCTCTAAATTTGGATTTCTACCTAAAAGATACATTTCCATAATGGTGGGACTACGAAAACCCTTTGATACAGAAGTTTTGAATGTTGTTGCGCTTGATAAATTGTAAGTAATTCCAGCCAGTCTCAAGCCAGCACTAATCGTCAGTTTCTCGAACAAAGTTTGTTGTGCATAAGCATAAACTGCTAATTCATTTACTGTTATCAACGAATCTTTTTTAACTCCGCGATTTGCCATACCTCCATATTGTTTCAAATCTGTTCCAATTGTTACATTGGTTGCAGAAAATAATTTGTAAGTTTGATATAAAGTAGCTCCACTATTGCGGTCAGTAGAATGAAATCCATCGGATAAATCATGTTCTCCGAAATTGTGATACAATTTAATGGCACCCTCCGTTTTCTCAAATTTATTTTCGAGAGAAATCGATGTTTTTCCCCTTGTTATGTCTATTCCAAATGGTGCCGGAGTCGCATATATTGAACCATTATCATTTCCTTCAAATTTTGCGATACTAAAATCAGCCATTAAACTTAAATTCTCATTCAGTTCATATCCTACTTTTGTATAGCCATTTGAAATATCAAAATCGGTATTAGCACGTGTTCCATCGGTTTGGTCATGATTGGCAGAAGCAAAAATGCTGAATTTGTCTTTTTTATAACCTATTGTGCCATAGTATTTTTGAGTATTGAATGAACCATAAGAAGCTCCGAAATTTACTTTCATGCCATCTTCTTTTTGTTTTTTAGTGATAATATTTATCACACCTGCCATAGCATTTGAACCATAAAGTAACGAAGCTGGGCCACGAATAATCTACCTTGATATTGAGGATGTCCGTCTATCAGAACCAACACATCTGTATTGGGCGAACTACTGATGCCACGCATGCTGATAGCTCCAGAACCACCAGTTCCAACGCCAAACCCAAAGATATTCCGTTCGGTAACAAATATGCCAGGTACGAAGGAGTTTAGCGCAGGCAAAATATTCATTTGTCCACTGCTTTCTATGTCTTGTTTGGATATTTGTGAAACTGATAGGGGGATTAGCTTTCTGGAAATACCTATTTTTGAACCTGTTACAACTACTTCTTCTAATTGCAGTGAGTCTTTCGTTGTGGCCGAAAAAACTAAATTTGCAATTAGTATGTAGATGATAACTAAACTGAATTTTATTTTCATTTTATATAACTTGTTGATATTCAACTAAAGGTGGTTGCCTGTTTTCAATTTTTGAATACAAAAAAATCCACTGTGTTTTATATACAGTGGATTGTTTATTTTAATGGTGACCGCGGCAGGATTCAAACCTGCAACCCCCACATCCGTAGTGTGGTACTCTATTCAGTTGAGCTACGCAGCCGTTTTTGATTAGCGAGTGCAAAGATAGTGCTATTTTTCGTTATGACAAAACAAAATAAGATGTTTTTTGATTGAGTATGAAAAAACTTAAAATAAAGTGAGTATTGCAGTCTGATGTTACAACGAAATTATGTTGAGTATGTTTGAGTTATGTGAGCATTTTGATGTGTGCAGATTTTTGAATAATTGAAATGTAAAACCTTTTTGACCTACTAATCATTAATCACTAACCAATAACTATCCTATGCCAACTCAAAGTTCAATTATTTTCTATCCAATTTGGCGCGCTACTTTCACGGTTAATTCATCGCCTAATTGAATTTTTTTGTGGTGTTTCCTACCAATAAATATGATATTAGGTAAGTATCATAAGCGGTTTCAATAGCAACATCGACTAACTGAAACGCCCAATCAAGCGTTGTTCACAGTTAATTGGACGTTTGCTATTTTTAAATTTCCTAGATTTCTTCAACCGCTGTCAGGGTCTGCAACCGCTGACAGGGTTGGTGCAACTTCATTTCCTAACAGGATTTTTTTCATCCTGTTAGGTATTTATTACATCAGCTTCACTGTATTTTAACCGCTGTCAGGGTTGGTGCGGTTTCATTTCCTAACAGGGTTTTTTAACCTGTTAGGTATGTATTACACCACTTCCACTATTAATCCTAACCCTAGCTTCGTCGATATTTCTTCCAATTGTCTTTTCTTTTTATCGGTGGACGAATGCGTAAGAATAAGATAACCATCGGCAAGTTCGTGTTGGTTGCGCTAAAAGAAGGAATACTCGATTGATGTCGGTGTCTAACAGCTATTTACTTTTAGTTTCTTCTGGAGGTTTATTAAAACAATCATCATCCCAACTCTCTGGATTATGAATAATGTAATGCTCTATTCTATTGTATCCCGAACAATATGTTCATGAAAACGCTCCTGCCATTCAAAACCATTGTTAATTTTATGTGCCAATTTTGAAACTGCAGATTTATATGACCCTAAAATTCGTGCTAGCGAACCCGCTTTTGGAGAAATGGCGGTCATTTGTAAAGACGTTGCTGGTAGAGACGTTGCTGGTAGAGACGTTGCATGCAACGTCTCTACAGGCGGCAACGTTTCTACATTTAAAATTCCATGAATATGATTGGGCATAACCTGATATGAATATCAATCCAACATTGTTGTGCAATTTCACCTATCGCCGATAACGCCATCGTAGAGACGTCTTTACGATGAATTTCACCAAACGTATGTTCACGATTATGTGTATTAATGGTAATAAAATAGGAGCCACCTTTAGAATAATCCCACCATGTGGCACGTGCAGAGGATATGCGATATTTACCTTGGAATTTATTCATGGGTGGTATTGAGGTTTGTAAATGTTATATATTTTACTGGACGACAAATATAATAAATTTTACAATATAAATGCATATTATTTGTAGAGACGTTGCATGCAACGTCTAATTGGTGGTTTTATTGAGTGTTTAATATTGGATGGTAGAATTGATTTGTGGTAGAATTGGTTGGTGGTAGAATTGATTGGTGGTAGAATTGGTTGGTGGTAGAGACGTTGCATGCAACGTCTCTACGGGTAAACCGTCTCTAAAGATGCAATATTTCCACAGATGGCAATATTTAATTTGTCGTACAGTTGGTTTGGAATGGTTGGCCCGTGCTGATTGGAGGAATGGTTGGCGGAATGATTACCAAAATGGTTGGCGGTACAATTTAGGGGTATGGTTGCCCGTAGAGACGTTGCATGCAACGTCTAATTGGTGGTTTTATTTGGTGTTTAATATTGGGTGGTAGAATTGGTTGGTGGTAGAATTGGTTGGTGGTAGAGACGTTGCATGCAACGTCTCTACAAAGACAATTTATCCTAGAAGACAATTTATCCTAGAAGACGTTGCATGCAACGTCTCTACAAAACCACTGCTGCATATTCCGCCTCACCTGCCAACCCTGTTGCCCCAACCGTATAAAATTATCA
>JAIFKQ010000180.1 GCA_020049515.1 Paludibacter sp.
TAATTAATAATTAATAATTAATAGATTAGCTATAACAGATGGCACGGGCTGAAACATGCCAGTGTCACAAATTGAGTAGAGACGTGGCATGCCGCGTCTCTACAGTTTCAGCGCCCTTCCGGGTGGCTACCGTAACAACGACAACTGGTGGAGCAGTACCGAGAACAATACGAGCAACGCCTGGAACAGGAACATGAACTACAACAACAGCAACGTGAACAGGAACAACAACAATAAGGCGAATGGGTTCTCAGTGCGGTGCGTTAGGGACTTAAAACCTCTCCCCAACTTTTCCAAAGTTTCTTTTACTTTGGAAAAGTTGAGTGGAGGTTAAAGGAAAACAAAAAACCCACGCAGAAGAATTGAATTTCTTGCGTGGGTTTTAATTATGTGGTGATTTTTGTAGAAATGCGGGATGCCAAATCCTTACAATTTCATTAATGCTACAATTTCTTCCTTTAATTTGGGTAAATGATTAATCACGATGCTCCAAATTAAATCATCCGAAATTTTATCATATCCATGAGCTATCCGATTGCGCGTACCAATGATTTTTTGAGCATTTTCCAATTCAAAATCGTTGTTTTTCTTTAAAATTCGATTCACTGCTTCACCAATTATTTCAATGTCTCTTTCTACGGCACGTTTTGTTCTTATATCGGCAACATATTGGTCAAAGAGTCTTGGTCTATCTTCAAAATAGCTATCTATCTCGCCTATTGATTGCAAAATATCATAGAGCTATGTTTTTATATCGCTATCCATACACAATTTGTTTTTGTGAGTCAATAGATTGACGCAAGTAAGGATTATTGATGGCTTGGTTTTCTAATAAATCGACTTTGCGATTGAATATACGTTCCAACGAATTTTTTAAATCAAAATAATTATCAGCATAATCGTATAAATCAACATCTTGAAAATCAACAATTAAATCAATATCGCTATTTTCTTTAAATCTATCGGTGAGTACTGACCCAAAAACAAATAATCGTGCTACTTTATGCTTTTTACATAAAGTTCGAATCATATCTATGTTTCTATCTATTAAGGTCATAGTTGTATTTTTTGCTAATTCCACAACAAAGATAATTGAAAAATGTCAATATTAAATAGTTAGTTACCAAATATCTTTGAAAATCATCTACTAGTTTACTCGTTAACTTGACTTCTGGCTCACTTCTTCTATGCAACAAACCCTTTTCAATGTAATTGATACCGACAAACTGACGCTGGATATGTTTCAGGCATATTACGATGCACGGAAAAATAAACGCAACACGCACAATGCCTTAGCGTTTGAAAAACATTTGGAAGCCAATGTGTTTGCCCTTTGCGAGGAGGTATTTAATAAAACCTACCAGCCACGTCCAAGCATTTGCTTTGTGGTAAATAAACCTGTAAAGCGCGAAATTTTTGCAGCCGATTTTCGCGACCGAATTATTCACCATCTCATCTACAATTACATTTCACCCATTTTTGAACCCACGTTTATCAACGATAGTTATAGCTGTCGCCGAGGAAAAGGCACACATTATGGTATCAAACGGATAGACCATTTTATACGTTCCTGTTCCAGAAATTACTCGCAAGATTGTTATGTGCTAAAGCTGGACATTAAAGGCTACTTTATGGCAATGAACAAAAAGCTGCTGTACAATAAAATAAAAGACGAGCTGCTCGGAAAGTTATATAAAGCTGATTTTGAGTATTCTATTGTCATTTATTTGATTGAGAAAACCTTGTTCAACGACCCCACGCAGGGCTGTAAAATAAAAGGACGCAAAGCCGATTGGCAAGGTTTACCACCCTCCAAAAGCCTTTTTCACGCCAAGCCCCATTGTGGGCTGCCCATTGGCAATCTTACTTCGCAGCTGTTTGGCAATATCTATATGAATGCCTTCGACCATTGGGTGAAACAAACGTTAGGAATTAAATATTATGGACGCTATGTGGACGATTTTGTGTTGATTCATCCCAATAAAGAATACCTGAAAAGTTGTATTCCTGTGATACGAACTTATCTGAAAAAGGAGTTGAAATTAGAATTGCATCCCACCAAAATTCATTTCCAGCATTATAGCAAAGGCGTGCAATATCTTGGAGCAGTGATTAAGCCACATAGAACATACATTGCTCGGCGCACAACGGGAAATTTCTTTGCCTCTATGGCACAGCATAATACAAAAATTCGTGAGCAAAAACCCGACAAAGAAACCCTCAAAGCATTTTTGAGCAGTATGAATTCCTATTTGGGAATAATGAAGCACCACAAAACCTATAAACTCCGAAAAGCAATGATTTTCAAGCATCTATCCGCTTGGTGGTGGAATTATGCGTATCTGAAGGGCGGAATTATGAAATTTGTATCGAAAGGAAGGAATATGAGATTGTGAATAAAATATTATACATCAATATTGAGTTTATTATTCTATGATTTTTAGCTGATTAAGATAATTGTTTAGAAAAAAAGTAATATCTTTGCCAGCGAAAAAAATAACGGCTCTATAGCGTTTTGGGTAGCCACCCCATAACGTTTTAGAGCCTTTATTTTAAATGCAATCAATAGTACTTTAACATTAGTCCTTTGTCCTTTGACTTTAGACAATTTTCCTATGACTCTTTCCGATTTCCAACACCTTTACGCCCATCACCCGCAAGTAAAAGCACTTGCACAATGGGCTTCTTCACTGGAACCTAACGTAAAAATTACTGGTTTGAGTGGCTCTTCTTCATCCTTAATGGTGGCTTCGATTTTTAAAACCCAACCAAATACGCACATTTTGGTGATGAATGATGCCGACGAAGCTGCTTATCTTTACAACGATTTAAAGTTAATGCTTGCAACCGACGATGTGTTTTTCTTTCCATCGTCATTCAAGCGTGCCATAAAATTGTCACAACTGGATGCGGCTAATGAAATTCTGCGCACAGAAGTACTTAATAGGTTGGCCAACAATACTTCACCCTGCGTTATTGTTACTTATCCCGAATCATTGATGCAGAAAGTGATTTCGGAAAATGGTATGAGAACCAAGATGTTGAAAATGACCGTGGGCGAAAGCTTGGGCATCGATTTTGTGGTGGAAATGCTGCACGAATATAAATTTGAGAGAGTTGATTTTGTTTACGAACCTGGCCAATATTCTGTACGTGGTAGCATAGTAGATATTTTCTCTTTTGCGTTTGAATTGCCGTTTCGATGTGACTTTTTTGGTGACGAAATTGAGTCCATTCGCATCTTTGATATTGAAACACAACTGTCGCAAGAGCATAAAAATGAGATAATTATCGTTCCAGATTTGCATCGCGACACCACTTCGCCTCATGTTTCATTTATGGAATTTATGGGAGCAAAATGCTGGATGTCATTCGCAAATGTAACTTTTGTACGTGAACGGATGAATCAATTATATGACGAGGCCCTTGTAAAAGCAAATGCTGGCGAACACAAAGTTTCAAGCCTGCATAAATCATTGATTACCGGAGATGAATTTCTTAAATTGATAGAACCTTTGCGGAAAATAGAATGGGGCGAAAAAGCACATTTTAAAAGCAAAATTACTGTCGCCTTCAATACTTCTCCACAACCGATTTTTCACAAAAACTTCGATTTGGTAGCTGATAATCTCAAGAAATGGTTGCACGACGATTATCGCATTTACATTCTCAGCGACAGCACCAAACAAACCGACCGTATAGCTGCCATTTTTACCGATAGGGGTGATAATATTACTTTTCAGCCTGTAAAAAACACCTTGCACGAAGGTTTTATCGACCATGATTTGTCAATCCTCTGCTATTCCGACCACCAGATTTTCGACCGTTTTCATAAGTTCCAACTCAAAACCGACAAAACCCGACTAGGTAAAGTGGTGATGACACTCAAAGAGTTGAATCAGTTCCAAATTGGTGACTTTATGGTACATGTGGACCATGGCGTGGGCGTTTTTGGCGGTTTGGTGCGTACCAATGTGAATGGTAAAATGCAGGAAATGGTGAAACTCGTTTACAAGGACGACGACATTATATTTGTGAGCATTCATGCCCTGCACCGAATTTCCAAATACAAAGGAAAAGAAGGCGAAGCACCGCGTATCAATAAACTGGGTTCCGGGGCGTGGGAACGACTCAAGGAACGTACCAAATCGAAAGTTAAGGACATTGCCCGTGAGTTGATTAAGCTGTATGCTAAACGTAAAGCGGAGCAAGGTTTCCAATTTTCGCCCGACAGTTATTTGCAACAAGAACTGGAAGCTTCATTTATTTACGAAGATACGCCCGACCAGATAAAAGCCACCGTAGATGTAAAAAAAGACATGGAATCTCTGTTGCCAATGGACCGATTGGTGTGTGGCGATGTGGGTTTTGGAAAAACGGAAATTGCCATTCGTGCTGCCTTTAAAGCAGTTACCGATAGCAAACAAGTGGCTATTCTCGTGCCAACTACCGTGCTGGCATTACAACATTATAATACTTTTAAAGAACGTTTAAAAGATTTTCCGTGTACAATAGAATATTTAAGCAGAGCGCGCACAGCAAAGCAAACTTCCGAAGTGCTCGAACGACTAGAAAAAGGCAATGTCGATATTGTTATTGGCACACATAAACTGGTGAGCAAAAGCGTAAAATTTAAGGAGCTAGGTTTACTTATTATCGACGAAGAACAGAAATTCGGCGTTACGGTAAAAGAAAAACTCAAGGAATTGAAGGTGAATGTGGATACGCTCACCCTCACGGCAACGCCCATTCCGCGTACTTTGCAGTTTTCGCTGATGGGGGCCAGGGATTTGTCAATTATCAACACACCGCCGCCAAACCGTTATCCTGTACAAACGGAAATTCATTTGTTTGACGAGGATGTAATCAAAGAAGCCATTCAACTGGAAATGAACCGAAATGGTCAGATTTTCTTTGTCAATAATCGCATTCAAAGCATTTATAATATTGAACATTTAATAAAACGATTGATTCCAGGTTGTCGTGTGGCGGTAGGTCACGGACAAATGCCCGCCGATAAATTGGAACAAATTATTATCGATTTCATTGATTATGAATACGATGTGTTGGTGGCTACCACCATTATAGAATCTGGTATTGATATTTCTAATGCCAATACCATCATTATTAATAATGCGCAAAATTTTGGATTGAGCGATTTGCACCAATTGCGGGGTAGAGTAGGACGGAGCAACCGAAAAGCGTTCTGCTATTTATTCACGCCCGAAATGAGCCTACTCACTCCCGAAGCGCGTCGCCGACTGCAAGCCATAGAAACCTTTGCCGAGCTGGGCAGCGGATTCAATATTGCCATGCAAGACCTTGATATTCGGGGTGCTGGCAACATGCTGGGAGCGGAGCAGAGCGGATTTATTGCCGATTTGGGTTACGAAACCTACCAAAAAATCCTCAACGAAGCCGTTCACGAACTCAAAGACGAGGAATTTGCCGAACTTTATGCTGATGAAAGAGCTGCAAATGTTAGCTCTACCCTTTTTGTAACAGATTGTCAGATTGATTCCGATTTGGAGCTGCTGTTTTCGGCAGAATATATCCAAAACGTATCCGAGCGTATCAGTTTATATCGCGAGTTGGACAGCATACAAGATGAAGCTAGTCTGGCCGATTTTGAAAAACGATTGGAAGACCGCTTTGGGAAAATACCACCCGAAGGTCAAAGTCTTATTTTGGTGGTAAAATTGCGCTGGCTCGCCATGCGAATTGGAATTGAAAAACTGGTGCTGAAAGGCGAAACCATGAAAGCTTTTCTGGTTTCCAATCCGCAATCACCTTATTATCATTCAGAAACTTTCGGTAAATTATTGCAATACATGACAACTCATCCTCGCAAATGCCAATTGAAAGAAAAAAATATGCGACGCTCGGTAGTGTTTTTGGAAGTGAAAACGGTGGAGCGTGCGTGGCAGGTATTAAATGAAATTAACTCATAAACAAAAGTTTGGATAGTAAATATATGCAATATAAGACTTTACATTTATTTATAACGAAAAAAAGCCCGCTAAATAGAGTGGGCTTTTTTTCTTTACAGTACTTTATTATCCAATAATGATTTATTTCTTCGTTTTTACGACTTTTTATCTCGGATTTACGAACCTTTCATTGTGGTTAAGCTATGATAATCAATGGGTTGAGAAAGTTTCCGTATAAATATTGTTGAAATCTTCTTAAATAAAAAGGAGAAACTAGATTTGCACCCGTTTCTCCTTGTCAATCACTTTTGTGATAATAGTTTTTCTATGTCTTCCGAAATATCAATGGGTTTAGTGGTAGAACCATACCGTTTCACAGGATTTCCTTTTTGGTCTAAAAGAAATTTTGTAAAGTTCCATTTTATGTCATTTCCCAAATTGCCAGGCAACTGCACTTTTAGAAATTTGTAAATCGGATGAGCATCATCTCCGTTTACTTCCACTTTTGAAAACAATGGAAACGTTACGCCATAATTTACGCTACAAAATTCTCCAATCTGTGTTTCCGTTCCTGGTTCTTGACTTCCAAACTGATTACACGGAAATCCAAGAATTACCAACCCTTTGTCTTTGTAGGTTTTGTATAATTTTTCCAACCCTTCGTACTGAGGAGTAAATCCACATTTGCTGGCCGTATTTACCACCAAAACTACTTTTCCCTCGTAGCTTTTCATGCTTATTTCTTTACCTGCCAATGAGTTGGCTTTGAACTGATAGAAACTTTCTTTCGACTTGTTTTCCTGACTCATAGTAGGAAGTGCGAAAATAAATGAAAGACATATTAATAAAATACTTTGTTTCATAATGCTTTTTATTTTTTATAATTGTTTAAATTACTAACTCATGACTGTTTTTGTTCACTAGATTCCAATAAGTGAATAAGGTTGTACAATCTACTTTTAAGCTCCATAGCCTCCTCCAGTTTTATCTCATTGCCATTAGAATTTAATTTTGACATCATTCTAAATGGAATTTCGGATGCTAGCAGTTGCAGGTTTTTTCCTTTGTCTGTAAGTGTAATAATAACTTTTCGCTGATCAGTTTTGGACTGTAGGCGCATCAATAATGCCTGCGTTTCCATTCGTTTCAACAAGGGCGTAATCGTATTGGTATTGAGAATTAACTTTTCGCCAATTCCATTTACCGTCATTTCCTCAAATTCCCAAAGCACCATCAACACCAAATACTGTGGATAAGTGATTCCCAAAGCATCCAAATCATCTTGATAAGCCCTGGTTATCAGTCGAGAAGCAGCGTAAAGTGGAAAGCAAATTTGGTTTTCTAGTTTTAGTTGCTCGTAGCTCATTGTAAAATTAAATTAAATTCTATGCTAATAATTTATCAATATCCTTACGAAGTTTGTCTGGCTTGGTAGTCGGACCAAATCTTTTAAATGGTTTTCCGTTTTTATCCACCATAAACTTTGTAAAGTTCCACTTTATGTCTTTTCCCAACGTACCAGTCAGTTCTTTTTTTAAGTATTTGTAAATGGGATGAGCATTATCGCCATTTACATTTATTTTGGAAAACATAGGAAATGTTACGCCGTAATTGATTAAACAGCCCTCGGCAATGTCCTTTTCGGTACCTGGTTCCTGGCCTGCAAACTGGTTGCATGGAAATCCTAAAATGACTAATCCTTTGTCTTTGTAATCTTTATAAAGTCTTTCTAGACCTTCATATTGAGGAGTTAATCCACATTTGCTTGCGGTGTTTACTACCAATATTACTTTTCCCTTGTAAATATCTGTGCTTATTTCCTTGCCTTGCAAAGTTGTAGCTGTAAATTGATGAAAATTTGAATCCATTTTTATATTGTTTAATTGGTTAGAATTGTTTTTATGTCGCTTGCGATACAAAAGTAGATAAAATATCGCATGCGATATAAATGTATGTCGTAAATTATAATAAATTATGGTTATTGCTTCGTAATGTGAATAATTAAAGTTTGTTTTTGGCTAAAAAATTGGGATATAATTCTACTTTTACCCAATAAAAATCAGGTTCATGGCGAAGAATCTTTTCGTAGGTGAGCTTAGCATGCGCCGGTTGGTCAGTTTTTTCGTATGCTAATGCTAAGTTAGTGAGCAGATTAAGGTAAGCCCAGTTATATGCTGTATCATTATTTACCTCCATGAGCTTGGCTGCTTTTTTGTAAAATTCCATCGCTTCTTTTTTATCACCACCAAACAATGACGGTGAATAATACAATATATTTCCTTTGTCGATAATAGCTTGTACATTTTTATTATCCAATTCGTAGGCTTTATTGATTAAATTTACACTTTCTGGCCCTAAATACAGGGCCTTAAACTTGCTAATACCTATCCGAAATCCAATAAATGCCCCTTTATAGGAGTGTGCAGTGGCATTTTTGGGCGACGATTTGAGTACCACTTCTATTAATTTCTCACCTTTACTCATATATTTAAGTGCTGATTCTTCTTGTTTTTTGCCAATTAAATAGGCAGAATATCCATAATAGTAATCTATTAGCTCCAATTTTTGCTCAACAGTAGTTGGAGAAGTAGAAATTTCTATACTGTAAATTACATTTGCCCATTTGCCCATCTCTCGATTGATAAATGCATTATATACAATTTTTTTGTATGCAGAAGTTGCCATTACATTCGGAACGAATAGTAACATTAAAATGCTAGATATTACTATTTTGAGTTGATTTCTCGATTTTTCCATACAAGTTTATTATTTCTTTTTTGATTGTAAGCGTTCACAATAATGTATAAAAATACAATGTGTTGGGGTATTGATAATATGAGATTCTTGAAAATGGATTGCTTACTTGCTAAGCTAACAAAAAGTCGAATTAGAAATATTATCGTTATATAGGCCATAAATGGTATTAAACCGTTGTAAATCAATATGTAAAACGGTGCAATGCTAGTGAGTAAAGCAAAGAAGATGGTTACAAAAATACTTCCACCAAAAAACTGAAATATATTTTTAGAGAATCCATCAATGGCCTCATTCATATTGTTATACATGCTACAACTGATACTTTTATCTCCCAGTAAAGTGGCAACTTGCAAGTGTTTTGTTTTATAATATTTTATTATGGCAATATCCTCTACTTTATTTGTTCTAAAAAAGCTGTGAGGAAGTAATTGCTTGTATGTCAGGGCTTCAAACAACATAAATTGTCCGTTGGCAGCCGAAAATGATGACCAGCCCGACCATCTGACCAAAAAAAGCGGCAACAGGCTCAGCAAAATCCAATTCATAATTGGAACAGCCAATTGAGTGCCAAAACTGCTCATCAGTTGTTTGGGAAAAATAGAAAGTAACTTCAGATTATGCCTTTCCGTGTATGCCAATGATTTCTCTATCAACTCATTGCCAACTCGTACATCGGCATCCAGAAACAGGAACATTTCGCCTTTTGCCGCCATGGACAATTGATGACAAGCGTAATTTTTTCCAAGCCAGCCTTTTTCAGGCTCATTGCCATTTATTAGTTTGATTTTATTGTTTGCTGATACAAATTTGTTAACTATGCTCGCTGTATTGTCTGTAGAATTGTCGTTGTAAACAATAATTTCAAGTGTAGGATAATGAAAAGTGGAAAGGTCGGCAAGTAAATTTGCAATATTATTTTCTTCGTTGCGCGCTGGAATTAGAACAGAAACAAAGGGCTGATGCTTTAGTTGCCGATTTTGGGGCAAATACATATTGCTAGCCCAATTGACAAAGGCTACCAATAAACGAATTGCTCCCAAAAGCAGCATAAACCATCCTAAATAATGCATATTTATATGTTATTTGTCTTTTTGTTGTGATTTGCAATGGCCAGCAAATGCATTAAATTCAACTTCTATTTCACTTAAATCAGTATCTGTTCTGAATTCAAATTTCTTGAAATAAATACTCAATGTTGGTTTGGATTCTGAAAAATAATCCACCAAATTTATGTTGAAAATCAATTGAATAGCCGTTTTCTTGTTTTTTAAAAGGTAACTCAGCCCATTTCCAAAAACATAATTATCGGTATATAAACTTTGAATTTCTCCTTGCGGAAACATCAGTAATAGGTTATTTTTATCGCTCAATACTTCTACCGAATAATTCAAACTATTGATAATGTCTCGCGAGTTTTTTTGTACCGAAAAAGCACCTCCTTTGTTCAAAATCATAAACTTATTCAATTGTTCTTCGAGCATCATAACATGAAATTTTCGCTTCAAGAATTTATTGTTGAGTTGCAATTGTATAAAACCGTCCCACCACGAAAAATGATTTGAAATAATCAGTATTGGTTGGTTAAGGTCTTCAATATCACCCAAAAAGCGTATGGTATTGAAATGATTTTCAAGTTTAAATTTAGAATAATACTTGAAAAACATTTCTCCCCAAAAAGTGTGATTTGCTTTTATCATTTGCTAGAATAATTTTTATTGGTAATTGAAAAATACAATAATTGCGAAGAAAGCCATTTGTATCCAAAATAAGCTACGTGCTGCATTATTTTCTACATTTATTTTGGTGATAACCAATATGCTATGAAAGAAAATGGATGCCAAAAACCACGTTACAAAATTCTCAATTGGTGGATAAGGGCTTGTAAAATGCCACATATTCATTGTTGGCGCTGCCCATTCCATTATCAAATCATACCCAACCATTAGAAGTGAACCAACTAAAATTTTCGGTAATTTCTTTTGACTAATTTTACTGGCTATTGATTGCGAAGCATAAACTAAAAATAACCAATTGAGGCCAATAATGATGGGTGTTTCAAATAGTTTTAAGCCTAATCCATTGTCGTACTGATAACTACCGAATAGTTTGCCCGTAGAAACGCCTATCATTTCCAGCAAAAATGAAAGTATCATGATAGTAGCGAATACAATTATTGTGTTGGAGTTCCATTGTTTGTGAAAATAGAAAACAAGACCAATTACCAATAACAATGTGAATGAAGTGATGGAAATAAACAGCTCACGCGTGAACGGAACTGCAAATAAAATGAGACCAACTATATAGAACACAATGAAATAGAGTGGCATTTGTTTTGCTAATTTTTGCTTACTTTCGTTATTCATCTGCCGTAGGAATTTCTTGGTCAATAATTTTTGCACTTGCCAAACAGAGCGGAATGCCACCTCCAGGATGTACGCTTCCACCCACAAAATACATGTTTTTGATACTTTTCAGCCAGTTGGGGTGACGTAAAAATGCCGAAAAAATGGAATTGGAGGAGCTGCCATACAATGCACCATCTTGGCTCAATGTGCTTTTTTCGATAGTGAGTGGTGAGGCAACTTGTTCGCATACAATGTGTTTCTCAATGTTAATTTTGAAAGTGCTGTTGATTTTGGCTATTATGTTTTTTCGGGCTTCACACACTAAGCTTTCCCAGTCTTGACCATTATTGGCGGGAGCATTAATCATTACAAACCAGTTTTCGGAGCCTGTGGGCGCATCGGTTTTGACCATTTTAGAACTCACAAAAATATAAACGGTAGGGTCGTTAGTTAAAGTACGTTCTTTGAATAATTTATCAAATTCTGCTTTGTAATCGCTCGTAAAGAGAATGTTATGTAGTTCTAATGCTGGAAAATCGCGGTTTATTCCCCAATAAAAAATGAGTGCCGACGACGATGGTTCTGCTTTTTGCAGCCTTTTTTTTAAAGGATGTTTCAGCATGTTGTTGGCCAAGTACTTAGTGTCTGAATCTGAAATTATTAAATCGAACGTCTTTGTCTCTTCTTCCGTTTTTTTGATGAATTTTAAAGCAATGGCTTTACCGTTCTGAATTATTATTTCGTTTACCAAGGTGTTGAAGCTAAATCTAACTCCTTGATTTAATGCCAATTGATAAATGCTTTCTACTATTGCATACATTCCCTTTTTGGGGAAAAACGCACCAATATTATTCTCCAAATGGGCTATCATATTTAAAGTAGCTGGCGCACGATAAGGATTTGAACCATTATAGGTGGCATATCTATCAAATAGTTGCACCATATTTTTATCTTTAAAATCGCTTTGGTTAGCAGCATGCATCGTTTGATAAAAATTCAGTTTGCCAACTTTGAAAATCATTTTTTTATAAGGTTCTGTTCTAAAATTGGAAAGTTTATGAAACGAGCTGAATAGAAAAATAGGCGCGCTGGCATTGTAAACAGTTTCCGATTGGGTTAGCCGTTCAAAAATAGCATCTGCATTTTCTGTAGTATTTTCAGCAATTTCTTTTTTCAGCTTTTCTTTATCGTGGTAGAAATTGAAAACTTTTCCGTCGGCAAAAAAATATTTGCAATTATTTTCGATGCGCTGATAGGGAAGGAGGGTTTCCATTTTCTGACCACACAGTTCAAATAATTCTGCCACTAGTTCGGGTAAAGTAAAGAGGGATGGGCCAGTATCAAAACGAAATTCGCCCAGTTTGAGTTCTGATAATTTTCCGCCCGCAGCTTGGTTTTTTTCGAATACTGTTACATCATGCCCCTTCACCGCCAGCCGAATTGCGGCAGCCAACCCACCAATTCCTGCCCCAATAACCGCTATTTTCATAAATTCTGTACACTTTTATTGATAGAAATTTCATGCATAAATTCTGAGAAAATAATTTTGAACCACACGGTATATTCTGTTGGATTTAAGTGTATATGTTCTTGAATATCTTCTAGTTTCATGTATTTATACGCAGCTACCTCATCGGTATTAATTACAGGATTTTCATCTGTTTTGCCTACAAAAACGTGGTCGATTTCATGCTCAGTCAAGTTATTATCGAATGGTGCCTTGTATTGAAATTTGAACTTGAAGTTTAAATCGGTTTTTAGCCCCATTTCCTCTAATAATCTGCGGTTTGCCCCATCTATCGTTATTTCTCCTGGATAGGGGTGGCTGCAACAAGTATTGGTCCACAGCCCTGCCGAATGATATTTGTCTTTGGCACGCTGCTGCAACAGTAATTCGCCCATAGAATTGAATATAAATACAGAGAACGCCCTGTGTAACAATGCTTTCTCGTGTGCCTCCATTTTTTCGATGGTGCCTATCTCTAGGTCGTTATGGTCAACTAATATCACCATTATTTATAAAATTTAGTGTAAAAATATGCGCGAACAAGCAATAGCGTTTTAATATAGTTAGGTACACTGATGCGTTTCAGTAAAAGTTCTTCCGCTTTTGTTCGTTTAATTCGTTTTGTAAGCTCCAGATAATACAAAAATGCCGTGTAAACGCCTTTTCGCGAATTACTTGGCAATTGATTTATGCCAATCAATGCTACCCTATAATCTTCAAAAATATCATCAAGAATAATTTTTTTTGTTGATTCGTTGAAAGGTTCAGATTTCAAAATTGGAAAATAGTTTCTGTGTAGTTCAGCTGTATCATGTTTTAAATCGCGAAGGAAGTTGATTTTTTGAAACGCCGAACCCAATCGCATTGCATAAGGTTTGAGGTTTTCATATTCATCATCATTTCCATTTACAAAAACCCGAATGCACATTAATCCCACCACATCTGCCGAACCGTAAATATATTCTTTTATTTCAAGCTCGGTAAATTTCGTTTTGTGCAAATCGCTTTTCATACTTTTAAGAAATGCTTGCACTAAATCATCCGTAATTTTATATTTCCGTACCGTTTGCTGAAACGAATTTAAAATAGGATTTAAGCTTATGCCATCTTCTAAAGCAGTGTAATATTGTTGTTCAAAATCTGTCAACAGTTTTTCTTTGTCAAATTGGTGAAAAGTATCCACAATTTCGTCGGCAAAGCGCACAAAACCATAGATGCTAAAAATAGCATCTTGAATAGACGGATGCAAACTGCACACCCCAATGTAAAATGACGAGCTGTAATGCTTTGTTACTAAACGACTTGTATTGAATGAGACCTCTTGAAATAGTTTGTCCATTTATCAAAAATGATTTTAAGAATTAATAGCCAATTCCGAAACAATTTTTCCTGAAATAATAGTGGGTGGCACTCCTGGCCCTGGCACAGTGAGCTGTCCTGTGTAAAACATATTTTTAACCCTTTTGTTCATCATTTTGGGCTTCAAAAAAGCAGTTTGTGTAATAATATTCGAAAGCCCGTAAGCATTTCCTTTATAAGCATGATAATCTTTCACAAAATCGGTAACAGAATACGAGCGTTTAAAAATAACTGCATCTTTAATGGGTTGATTTGTAATTAGTTCCATGCGCTGCATGATTTGTTCAAAATAATGTTCTCGAATTTCTTCCGTATCATTCAGTCCAGGCGCTATTGGAATAAGAAAAATACCTGCCTCAGTACCTTCTGGTGACAATTGATCATCGGTTTTGCTCGGAAAACTGGCGTAAAACAATGGTTTGTCGGGCCATTCGGGTGTATCATAAATCTTTTCGGCATGCAACGTGAAGTCAGTATCGAAAAACAAAGTATGATGCGAAACTTTATCAATTTTCCGATTAAAACCGACATAGAAAAGCAAGGCTGAAGGCGCAAAAACTTTTTTCTGCCAATACTTTTCGGAGTAATTTCGGAATTTTTCTTCCAATAATAATTCTGTATGATGATAATCGGCACCTGAAATAACCAAGTCGGTGGAGATGGTTTTGCCGTTTACCACGATGCCAGTGGCCAAGTTATTTTCTACAACTATGCTATCAATTGGACTGTTGGTCTGCACTTTTACGCCCAAACTTTCGGCCAATGTTTGCATTCCTTTTACCAATTCAAACATGCCGCCACGGATATGCCAAGTACCAAGTACCATATCGGCATAATTCATAAAACAATAGAATTGAGGTGTTTGGCTTGGTTTTGCGCCAAGAAAAATAACGGGAAACTCCAGAATCTGACGTAACTTTTCATTTTTGATATTTTTACGAATAGTGGAACTAATGCTTGTGAAAAATTGCATTACTCTCAAAGCCGTGGCTGGCATAATGAGTTCCAATGGCGATTTTCCAGGCTTATAAACCACTTTATCCATGGCCACCCTGTAATTGTACTCGGCACTTTTCAGAAATTTCTTCAAATAAATACTGCTGCCCTTTTCGTGTTTTTCAAAAGTTTGATATATTTCTTCTAAATTAGCCGAAACTGGTATTGAGTCTTCTTTTCCAAAATAAATTTCGTAACCCGGGTTTAATCTTATAAGTTCATAATAATCAGAAGTTTTCTTTCCAAAATCGGCAAAGAAATCATCAAAAACATCAGGCATCCAATAAAATGTAGGCCCCATGTCAAACGTAAAACCATCTGTTTTTAGCTGCCTAGCACGACCGCCAACGGTTTCGTTTTTTTCGTAAATAGTAACATCGTAGCCCGCTTTGGCCATGTAGCATGCAGCAGAAAGGCTAGAAAATCCAGAACCTATAATTGTTATTTTTTTCATTCGTCTATATAATAATTTCACTATAAAACTAAATAACTAAATCTTGGGATATTATGTTTTCTGCATTTTTCTAATTTAAGAATTTTTATTCAATTTATATACGCTATTCGATGGGTTTTCTAATGAGTTTTTTATGGTAATTGAAGGTTTCTCCGTTTGAATTATCAACTATTATTTCTGAATGAAATTTATCATCTAAATTCTATAGTATCTTTGCACCCCGCAAAGGTATAAAATATGGGCGAAAGTTTTCTCTAAATCTTAAATTTTCTGTTTTTATAAATTACAAAAGTAAATTTGATAAAATAAACCTCTGTTTTTACCGTTAAAATGACAATATATTCGTCATTAATTTCAAATGCATGAAAAAAATATCTTTCTTAATTCTATTGGTCTTACTTACTTCGGTAGGGTTGTCTGCGCAAACTAAAGTTCGCATTTATGGTTATGTTATCGACACCAATAATCGAGGTATTGAACTAGCAAATGTTTATTTTCAGAACTCAACCATTGGTACTGTGACCAATCAAAATGGTTATTATGAGCTAAATACCGAAGTTAAAGATTCGGCCACAATTGTTTATTCTTTGCTTGGATTTAAAACAATGAAGCACATCATTTACCCCAACCAAAAAGTGATTCAGATTTCGGTGGAATTGCCTGCTGTGAGCAAAGAAATTGGCGAAGTGAATGTAGTAGGGCAGCGTAGGCAAACATCGACATTAGATTTGCTCGATGCTTCAAAATTTCGATTATTGCCCAATTCTTCTGGTGGAATTGAGTCGCTACTTATCACTTTTGCCGGTGTAAGTTCCAGCAACGAATTGAGCTCGCAATACAATGTGCGTGGTGGGAATTTTGATGAAAATATTGTGTATGTAAATGGTATTGAGGTTTATCGTCCATTGTTAGTGAGAGCTGGACAGCAAGAAGGGTTGAGTTTTATTAACCCAGATATGGTGAAAAATGTTGCTTTTTCGGCGGGCGGTTTTGATGCTAAATATGGGGATAAAATGTCGTCGGTATTGGATATAAATTACAAGAAACCTACTGAATTTGAAGCTACTGCCTCTGTTAGTTTGCTGGGAGCTTCGGCGTATTTGGGCACTGCCAACAAAAAGTTTACGCAAATGCACGGCATTCGATATAAAACATCGGCCTATCTGCTTGGAACTATGGATACTGAAGGTGAATACAGTCCTAATTTTATTGATTATCAAACTTATTTAACTTATCAATTGAAGCCAAAATGGGAACTTACTTTTTTGGGCAATTTTTCTCAAAATTCCTATCAATTTGTTCCGCAAACGCGCGAAACTACTTTTGGAACCTATAATATGGGGCGCAAGCTTACTGTTTATTTTGAAGGACAGGAAAAGGATTTGTTTCGAACTTCATTTGGAGCACTAACGCTTAATTTTAAGCCAGTTAGTGGTATGAAATTGAGTTTATTGGCCTCTACTTTTTATACCAACGAAAACGAAACTTATGATATTTTGGGGGAATATGTGCTCAGTGAAGTGAAAATGGAACTTGACCCAGCCAAGCAAACTGGCGAATCGCTCGGAGTTGGAAAATATCATCAGCATGCTCGCAACCGCTTAAATGCAACTGTTGCCAATATTGCGCATTTGGGCGAATATGATGTGGATAAACATAAAATGAAATGGGGTCTGAATTTGCAAAATGAAATTATTTCTGATAAAATAAGCGAGTGGGAGTGGCGTGATTCTGCTGGATATTCGTTGCCATTTAGCGATAAGCAGGTCAATTTGTATTACAATATGAAGGCTTCAAATGTTTTATCCACATTTCGTACTACGGCCTTTTTTCAAGATACCTACAAATGGGATAATGAAGTGGGATCGTTTTCTTTTACAGGCGGTTTGCGAGCCAATTATTGGACTTTCAATAACGAATTGTTGGTTAGTCCACGTTTTTCGGTTTCCATGTTGCCCCATTGGGAACGTGATTTTAGCTTCCGATTTGCCACTGGCATGTACTATCAAGCACCGTTTTACAAAGAAATTCGTGATACGCTAACTGATGCGCTTGGAAACGTAAATATTAATCTCAATTCCAATATCAAAGCACAGCGAACGGTACATTTTGTGCTGGGCGGCGACCATTATTTTAGGGCATGGGGGCGACCATTTAAGTTTACTACCGAGGCATATTTAAAACTTGCTGACCGAGTAATTTCTTATACTGTTGATAATGTCCGTATTCGCTATTCTGGTGAAAATGATGCTAAAGCTTATACGGCAGGTGTCGATTTTAAGCTTTTTGGCGAGCTAGTTCCAGGAACCGATTCGTGGATAAATCTTTCGTTAATGGATTCTAAGGAAGACCTATTGAATGATTCGTATATAAAAAGCACTTTTAATGATGAAGGTGAGATTATAGCAACAAATACCGTTTTTCCAGGTTGGATGTCTCGTCCGAGCGAACAACGCTATACTTTTTCGATGATGTTTCAGGACTATTTGCCCAACAATCCGAAATACAAAATGCA
The DNA here is from genome assembly GCA_020049515.1 of Paludibacter sp. Classification (GTDB taxonomy): domain Bacteria; phylum Bacteroidota; class Bacteroidia; order Bacteroidales; family Paludibacteraceae; genus Paludibacter. The sequence goes on from JAIFKQ010000180.1 coordinate 17,864, forward strand.
GATGAAGTTTATTTGGTCGGATGGGTTGCCATTTGGTGCACCTCGCAATAATGAATACAGGTCGGCATTTCGCACTCCACCGTATCGCCGTGTGGACATTGGCGCTTCAAGGGTTTTGGTAAATGGAACTGATAAATGGATGAGCAAACCTTGGCTGAAACATGTACAAAATATCTGGCTGAATTTGGAAGTATTTAACATGCTGAATTTCAAAAATGTAAACTCTTATTATTGGGTTACTGATATTTACGGCAATCAAATGTCGGTTCCTAATTACCTTACTGGCAGACAATTTAATGTAAAGTTGATGGTGGATTTGAAGTAAGAAGGCTTAAAATAGTCTTTTCTAATTATAGACTCATACAATCTGAAAGTGAACATTATGAAAATTAATTTAGGTGCTTAGTTCCACCCAAAAAAAAGTTTCCATTCATTAATCTCAAAAAATTCATCTTATTATTTTCAATTTTTAAAAAACAAAAAGAAGAATATGAAAACAAGTAACGAAACAGATTTTCCCAAAGTGGAAAACAAAAAGAAACCCAGTAAAATAGTTACATTTATTTTAGGTCATAAGTTAGTATTTTCACTCATTTTTGCTCTTGTGGTGTTTTTTTTATGGGCAATAATTAAAATAAGTGTCATGGAAAAGCAATTTGAAAACCAAACTTTAGCATTGACAACGAGTTACGAAAACAAGATGGATAGTTTAACAACTCAACAATTGCGATTAACTTCTAAGGTTTTTTCCTGGGCCATTAGAAGTGAACTGACTCGTGAAAACAAAGAGCAGGTTAATCAGTTTTTCTTAAGTTTTATCAAAGAACCAGGTGTTAATAAAGTTGTATTGATTGATGCTACTACTTCAAAAGTAACACTCTCTACCGATAAAAAAGATGAAGGCAGCATTTTTACTAATCAGGTAGCACTGCTCACAACAGAAACGATACATTTTACCGAAGATTCAGTTTTGAATGTGATTAGTCCAGTCATGGGATTGAATAATAAATTGGGCGTGCTTGTTATTCAGTATCGGCGGTAACAAATAAGTGTCGATTAGATATGCAATATTGCCCAATTATATACTAATTTAGCACAGAATAATAGTATCAATTCGTTGCAATTATGTGTCTAAAATATTTGTTTTGTAATTATATTGTCTTGTTTTATTACAATTACATGAATTGTTTGTTTTTCTACAAACGATTAAAAGTAGTTTTAGGATTATAATTTCTAAATGACTAATTTTGCGGAATAATTAAATCAATTTAGATAACAAATACAAGTAAATAAGATGAAATTTACAAAAATGCACGGCATTGGAAACGATTATATTTATGTAAACGGTTTTGAAGAAGAAATAGAAAATCCAGCAGAATTTGCAATCAAATTTAGTGAGCGTCATAAAGGAATTGGTTCGGATGGTTTAGTACTTATTTTACCCTCCACTTATTGCGATTTTAGAATGAGGATGTTCAATGCAGATGGTTCGGAATCGGAAATGTGTGGTAATGCTTCCCGTTGCATTGGTAAATATGTTTACGACAAGGGATTGACCGATAAAATGGACATTACGCTTGAAACGTTGGCTGGGGTGAAGAAAATAAAACTTTTTTTGGATGAAAACAAAAAAGTAGAAACAGTTACAGTAGATATGGGTGAGCCAATACTGGAAGGAAGCAGAATTCCAACTGTTTTTAACAATTCAAACATTGTAAATGAACCGATTACTATTGGAACAAATGCCAATTATAATATTACTTGCGTATCGATGGGAAATCCTCATACAGTGATTTTTACAACTGATATTGACAAAATTAATTTGTCGGAAGTTGGACCATCCATCGAAAATGCTGCCATTTTTCCACGACGAACCAATGTTGAATTTATCGATGTTTTATCAAAAGATAGATTAAAAATGCGCGTATGGGAGCGTGGCTCGGGCGAAACCATGGCTTGTGGTACGGGAGCATGTGCGGCAGCAGTAGCAGGGGTCTTGAATGGTCGTTCGTCCAGAAATGTAACAGTAGAATTGCTTGGTGGTGAGTTAGTTATAGAGTGGAATGCATTTGACAACCATGTGTATTTGACTGGCGGAGCAACAACTGTTTTTGAGGGCGAATTAGAAACTAGTGCTTGTTGATTTGAAGTCTCGATAGCTATCGGGATGAAAATTTGAAGATTCTGTGCAGCAACAACTTATTAATTTTTCAATACGTCACAAATTTCCTAACATTACACTAGTAACCACTAAAGTGGAATTAGAAATCCTAATGCCTCCCCTAAAAACAGGGGAAATTTTGGGGAATTTGGCAAGTTCATTCTACATGTTTTTTTGAACTGTAATTCTACTTTATCAAATTAAAGAATTAACTACAATCAGAAAAGTCGATTCTTCGATAGGCTCAATAGAAAAATATAAATCAAAGAAAAAAGGTCACATTAGACAAATACCTATTCCGACAAATCGGAATCTTCGTTCGGTATTTTAAGACTTAATACACTAAAATTATGCTGGAAGTATTTTTTCTATTGTAAACTTTTGCTTTCCCGATAGCTATTCCCGAAATGTCGGGACAAGCTGGGATGGTTTAAATATTTTCAAGTTTTATTTTGGTAAAGTAGAAGTAATCACATTAAATAATCACATTAATTAAAAGATTTAAATATCAATACTAATCTCTTTTATCCCTCGCATTTTTATCCCGCTATAGTGGGTGCGGATAGGGGTTTATTTTAGGGGTTGTTAATAATATATTATGGCAAAGATAAACGAGAATTTCATTAAAATTCCAGCTACCTATTTGTTTTCTGAAATAGCAAAACGAGTTACACAACACAAAGAGGAAAACCCAACCGCTCCTATAATACGCATGGGAATTGGCGATGTAAGTTTGCCATTGCCCGATGCGGCGGTAGATGCAATGATTAAGGCAGCTGATGAGCAACGTGATGCAAGCAGTTTTAGAGGTTATGGTCCTGAGCAAGGATATGCATTTTTGCGTGAAGCAATTGCGGAAAATGATTATGTTTCAAAAGGCATTCAAATTGATATTGATGAGGTTTTTGTAAGCGATGGTGCCAAAAGTGATACAGGAAATATTGGCGATATTTTTGATGTTAGTAATCGTGTAGCCATTACCGACCCTAGCTATCCTGTTTATGTGGATACCAATGCTATGGGTGGAAGGGCAGGAGAGCCTACTGCAAGTGGCGAATGGACCAACCTGGTTTATTTGTCGTGCAATGCCGAAAATAATTTTGTACCTGCGTTACCAACCGAAAAAGTTGATTTAGTATATTTGTGTTATCCAAATAATCCAACAGGTACTACTTTAACTAAAGAACAACTCACTGTTTGGGTTGAATATGCGAAGGCAAACAAAGTAATTTTACTTTTTGATGCTGCCTATGAAGCGTTTATAACTGAAGATAATGTTCCACGCAGTATTTACGAAATAGATGGTGCCAAGGATGTGGCCATCGAATTTCGAAGTTTTTCAAAAACTGCAGGTTTTACTGGAACCCGATGCGGATATACGGTGGTGCCGAAGCAATTGATGGGTTATTCTGAAAATGGAGAACAAGTGTCGTTGAATAAGCTTTGGAATCGTCGTCAATGTACCAAATTTAATGGAACTTCTTATGTAGTGCAACGTGCCGCTGAAGCTACTTATAGCCTAGAGGGAAAGAAACAAGTTAAAAAACTGATTGAGTTTTATACCGAAAATGCCCGTATCATACGTCAAGGATTATTGAAAGCAGGCTATACCATTTTTGGTGGTGTAAATGCACCTTACGTGTGGGCAAAAGCTCCTGTAGGACAAACTAGTTGGGAGTATTTCGATTATTTATTGAAAGAGAAAAACATTGTAACTACACCAGGCGCTGGATTTGGTGCTAGCGGCGAAGGATATGTAAGATTTTCTGCTTTTGGGAGTAGGGAAGCCACCATTGAAGCAATGCAAAGATTGGAAAAATAATTTCATTTTGATAATTGAAATGATCAAATAAAAAATAAAATAATAGATTAATTTAAAGATTTTTTATCAATAAGATACAGATTCATTTATAGATTGAAGAATTAATTGATTTAAAACAAAAAAACGCCTCAATAAAGAATTTTATTGAGGCTTTTTTTGTAAGTTTAATTGTAATTAATTTAACTCCTTGTCTGCTTTGCTAAAATAAAGGAAAAAATGAAACCCACAATGCGTAGTAGTGAAACAATGAGTCTGCTCCGATAAGTCGGTTAAATATTTTGAACGCTAATGGAGTATTCCGATGGAGTATTTCGACATTCCGAGAAGCGAGACGTGCCGTCTTGACGGTATGGAACATCCCCGGAAACGGGAAAGACACAAATACGCAAAGGTCTGAATTACAACATTTAAATTTCTTTGCGGCTACCAACAGCATGTTTCATTTGTATCGCTGATAGCTATCGGGATAGTGACTTTGCATTCAAAAAATACTTTTCGGATTGGATTTATTTTTTCAATTTTCGAATTCACTAAAAACAAACTTATAAAGTTAGAATCAACACTATCCATAGAATATTATTGAAATTGCCTTTTTATAAAACCGATAGCTATTTTTGGTGTTCTATTGCAGCTAAGATGTTTTTTAATCAACAACAATTGGTTTGTATTTAGGTACTAATATTTTCATTACAGACCATCCGATAAGATAGGCTATGGCACAGAAAGTAAACACGATTGTATAACCTGGCGTTTTGCTTCCCCATTCAATTAAGCTATAATCGAAGAGCATACCACTTCCTTTATTGATGAAAAATGACCCTATCCCGCCAGCCATTCCACCAATTCCTACTATGGTAGCCACTGCCGATTTTGGGAACATATCGCCCACAGTAGTAAAGATATTTGCTGACCATGCTTGATGCGCCGATCCACCAATACCAATTAGAAGCACTGGTACCCAGAATGCAAAGTTGCCTAGAATTTCTAAATGTCCAAATGGTTGAGCAAGCAATACTAATAATGGAAAAAATGCAATTATCATCATCGCGCGCATTCGACCAGCATACGGATTCATCCCTTTGTTAATGAAGTAGGTGGGAAATTTTCCGCCAAATACAGAACCGAAAACCGTGATGGTGTAAAGTACACCAATGGGAACAGCAATTTGATTGGGAGACATACCATATTCAGCCTTCAAATAAGCAGGCGTCCAGAATAAGAAGAACCACCAAACGCCATCGGTCATAAATTTACCAAAAGCAAATGCCCAAGTTTGTTTGAATTTTATTGCCTCCTTAAATGTCATTTTTTTTACTAACACTGTTTCATCGGCAACTACTTTGTCGGTCAAATCATCTTGGTTTATATACGCTCTTTCGGCTGCATTTACTTTTTTGTTTTTATCAAGCGGTTGATAGAAAATTAACCAAGCAGCCAGCCATAAAAATCCTACAGCACCCACTACAAGAAAAGCAGTTTCCCAGCCCCAGGCTTTTGCCATAAATGGTACAGTGAGCGGGGCTAAAATGGCACCTACATTGGCACCAGAATTAAACACACCGGTAGCAAATGCACGGTCGCGTTTAGGAAAATATTCGGCTGTGGCTTTAATTGCTGCCGGAAAGTTGGCCGATTCGCCAAATGCCAGCAAAATACGGGCAATTACAAACATAACTACACTTACCAGCGAAATAGTTGCAATGATAGGCCCAGAGGCATTTGTCAGACCAGCAGCATCAGGAATTCCTGTCCACCATTCGGTAGCCAAACCGCAAAGAGCATGTGTCATTGCTGCCAAAGACCATACTGCAATTGCCCATGCATATCCTCTTTTGGTGCCCATTTTGTCGATAAAGCGACCCGCAAACAACATAGAAATAGCATAAGCAAGCGAAAAAATTGAAGTAATTGTTCCGTAATCGCTATCTGTCCAGTGAAACTCATCTGCCAAAATAGGTTGTAACAGTGATAATACCTGCCTATCGAGATAATTGATTGTTGTAGCTAAAAACAGCAATGTACAGACTGTCCATCTGTAGTTTGTCATTTTTTCGTTGATTTTTCCCAGTGTACTCATAGATTTACTTTGTTGGGTGATTTGTATTGTTGTAAAATTAGATACTTAATCGCCAATTTGATCGCATTTTAGTTTTTATTCAATTTTTACTTGAACAGTTTCAATTTCCATTTAACTAACGACTCCATTGTAAAGTGTATTACAATTTAAAATACTGATTTTCAATAATTATTTATCAGAATTTAAAGAACCCTTTTGCATTATAATAACTGATGTTTTCCACCATTTTGCCAATAAATTCAATTTCTTGATGTGGCAGTAAACCATTTTCCACATCGTTTGCTATCAGATTACATAAAATTCGTCGGAAGTATTCGTGGCGAGGGTAAGAGAGGAAGCTTCTAGAATCGGTGAGCATGCCTATAAACTGACTTAGTAATCCAAGCACCGAAAGTGAATTTAATTGTTTTTCAATGCCGTCTTTCTGATCCAAAAACCACCATCCCGATCCGAATTGAATTTTACCAGCAACGCTACCATCCTGAAAATTACCTATCATGGTGGCTATCATTTCATTATCGGCAGGATTCAAATTGTAGAGAATGGTTTTTGCAAGCTTATTTTGCATATCTAATCTGTTTAAAAACTTAGACAAAGATTTTGCAGTATTAGATGTTCCAATGGAATCAAAACCAGTATCAGGGCCTATTTTATTAAATAGGCGTGTGTTGTTGTTTCTAATTACACCAAAATGAAACTGTTGCGTCCAGTCTTTTTCCCAGTCCATTTCGGCAAAAATCACCATCATGGCCGATTTGAATTTCAAAATTTCCAATGCAGTAAGTTCTTGTCCGCTATAAATGATATCGAAAATTGCTTTAATTTCAGTTTCGGTGTAATCTTCAGCGTAAAACTCTTCGATTCCGTGATCAGAAATTTTGCAACCCACTTCAGCAAAAAAATCCTGACGTTTGCGCAAAGCCAAAATCATATCGTCGAAGGCAAGAATATTTATACCTGATACCTTTGCAAGTTGAGCAACATAAACTCTAAAGTTTTCAGAACTTTCCACTGCCATTGCTTTGTCAGGACGCCAAGTAGGTAGCATTTTAATTTCAAAACCATCATTTTTGGTTTTAATGTGATGTTCAAGGCTATCGATTGGGTCATCGGTAGTACAAACCACTTCTACCTTATATTTACGCATCAGATTGCGAGCAGAATATTCTGGCGTTTGAAGTTTGGCATTACATTCATCATAAATTTCACGTGCTGTGGTTGGTGATAGCAATTTATCGATTCCAAAGGCGGTTTTTAATTCCAAATGTGTCCAATGATACAATGGATTACGCATAGTATTTGGAACTGTTTCTGCCCATTTTTCAAATTTTTCCCAATCGGAAGTGTCTGTTCCTGTAATGTATTTTTCGTTAATTCCGTTGGTACGCATAGCTCGCCATTTGTAATGATCACCACCCAACCAGCACTCTGTCAGTGTTTTAAACTGGTGGTCATTGGCTACCATTGAGAGTGTTAAATGACAGTGATAATCGATAATAGGCAGCTTTGCTGCATGCTCGTGATATAGTTTTTGTGCGGTTTCTGTTTGCAATAGAAAGTCTTCATCTAAAAAGTTTTTCATGATATTATCTTTTGGGAAATTTATAATTTTTAAATGAATATTTAATGGTTTTTAGAAAACAAAATCGCTAATAATTGAAAGTTCATTGCAAAGAAATGTTATAAAAATGAACTTATATAATGTAAATAAATCAATAATGCTGTATTTTTCGATAAGAAATCATCTCTCGTAAACTTGATTTAGATATGTAAGCATTTTTATATGAGCAATATAAGTGATTTTTCTGAAATTAGAATGTGTTCCCGTGTTCGCCCACAAAGATACAAATTGTTTTGTATTTACAAAACAATTTATTACTTTTGTACGAAATTAATTTTATGTACGGGTACAAATTGACAAATTCTAGTGAAATGAATCAAATAACTAACAAAATTCGAATTAAAGATATTGCAATTTTAGCTGGAGTATCGGAAGGTACAGTCGATCGTGTATTGCATAATCGGGGTGATGTTTCTGCAAAAAGCTTAGAGGCAGTAAATAAAGTGCTTGAAGAGATAAATTACACACCAAACTTATTGGCTCGTTCATTGGCCTCAAAAAAACAATATCGTTTTGTTTGCCTTTATCCAGAACACAACCTAGCCGATTATTGGCACAGTATAGATGTTGGATTTAATCAGGCGGCCAGTGAATTTTCAAATCACAATGTGATAATTGAAAAACGATATTATAACCAATTTGATCCACTTTCTTTTATAAGTATTTCAAACGAAATTTTGCTAAATTTACCAGATGCTGTTTTTATTGCACCAATTTTTCGGGAAGAAGCTCTCAATTTTACGATAGAACTAAAAAAGCTTCAAATACCTTTTTCTATTTTTGATTCAATGCTAGAGGAAGCGGAATTTATTACGTATTACGGACAAAATTCATTTCAAAGTGGGTATATTGCTGCAAAACTATTACTTGAAGCACTTCCTAAAGAATCTCAAGTTTTGATAATTAGAACCCATCGTAAAGGATCAGTTTCTAACCAAACAATATATAGAAATAATGGATTTATGCAGTTTATTAAAGATAATAATATGGTTGACTTTTATGAATTGATAAATATCGAATTGAAGGATGATGACAAAAATTCCAATTTAGAAGCATTACGAACTGTTTTTGCAGCTTACACTAATATTAAAGCAGCTATTGTTTTCAACTCAAAAGTGAATCGTTTGGCGATGGATTTGGTAACCCTAAATCAAACAGATGTTCGGTTGATTGGATATGATTTGTTAGAAGAAAATGTGGCTTATCTTAAACAAGGCGTTGTTTCCTCTCTTATTGCTCAACGACCAGAAAAACAAGCTTATTTGACAGTACGGGACATGTGTCGCGAAATTATTTTCAAGCAAAAAGTTAATCGAATTAATTATGTTCCAATTGATATATTGATGAAAGAAAATATTGAGTATTATATGAATTTTTAAAAAATATCCCAATATCAGTTGTTTGAAACCAAAAAATAAAATAAGTGATTTTATGAAAAACCTTTTTGATGTAAAGAACAAAGTTGTCGTAATCACAGGCGGAACTGGAATTTTGTGTGGTAGAATGGCTGAGTATATGGCCGAACAAGGTGCTAAAGTGGTTGTTTTGGCCAGAAATAAAGAACATGGCGAAAGTTTTGTGAAAGCAATAACTGACAAAGGTCACGATGCTATCTTTTTGCAAACGGATGTAAACAACAAGGACTTGTTGGAGCAAAATGCGGTTGACATTGTAGCTAAATATGGTCGTATTGATGTGTTGGTAAATGGCGCTGGCGGTAATATGCCTGGTGCTGTGATTGGACCTGATAAAACTATTTTCGATTTGGATATAGATGCTTTTAAAAAAGTGGTGGATTTGAATCTTTTCGGAACCGTACTTCCAACCATGGTTTTTGCCAAAGTGATGGTAGAACAAAAACAAGGTAACATTATCAATATTTCTTCAGAATCTGCCATTCGCCCGTTGACTCGTGTGGTAGGTTATGGTGCTGCAAAAGCTGCAGTTACTAATTTTACAAAGTATCTAGCCATCGAATTGGCAACAAAATATGGCGAAGGGTTACGCGTGAATGCCATTGCACCTGGTTTTTTCATTTCTGAACAGAACCGTGCATTACTGACAAATCCTGATGGAACATTTACAGCCAGAGGAAATACGATTGTAGCACACACACCATTTCACCGCTTTGGAGAACCTGATGAATTGCTGGGAACCTTACATTATTTAGCCAGTGATGCCTCTAAATTTGTAACAGGCACAATGATTGTGGTGGATGGCGGTTTTGATGCGTTTTGTATATAGACCACTAGAGAACCCCTAGCCCCTAAAGGGGAATTATGCAAGTTCATTTTACATGTTTTTTGGCTAAAAAGACATAAGAAAACCAATACTAATATTTCTTTCTCCCCTTTAGGGGTTGGGGGTTCTTTTAAATCAATACTAACATCTCTTATTCCCCCTTGACGGGGTTAGGGGCAAATTTTTTTTATGATAGAATTAAAAAAAGATTGCGCATACTCCCTTTTGGTAGCTACCAGTATGGGTGTTCGCATTACGCCAGTCAACGGCCAGCCCGTTCATAGCAGCAGTTTGTATCAAATGCAAGCTTCTAGTGCCGAAACAAATGTGGCAAGTGTTTCTTCGTATTTGGGGCTGCCTGTAAAAGTGTTAACCACTTTTGTAAAAGATAGTCCGATAGCGCAATTTATCAAAGCTGATTTGCGTGCACGAAACATGATGTTCGAAGGTCCTGAAGTGGCACAAGGTGATCCTTGGGGCTATCGTCATCAATTCAATATTGCTGATAGTGGTTTTGGAACGCGAGGACCACGTGTTCTCAACGACCGTGCTGGTGAAGTGGGACGAACACTGAACGTAAAAGACTTTGATTTGGAACGGATTTTTGCCAAAGAAGGTGTTCAAATCCTGCATTTATCGGGTCTGATTGGTGCATTGTCAGCCGAAACAAGTAATTTCTGTCTGGAATTGGCTCGTTATGCCAAAATGAACGGAACGAAAATCTCGTTTGACTTGAACTATCGTGCTTCCTTTTGGAAAGGACGTGATGCTGAATTGCGTGCTATCTTTACTGAGATTGCTTCCGTTTCAGATATTTTGATTGGTAATGAAGAAGATTTTCAACTTTGTTTGGGCATTGATGGCCCAGAGGCTGGTGGAAAAGGTATTGAAGCTGAAATTGATGGTTTCAAAGGCATGATTGGTCGTGTAAAACAAGCATTTCCAAATGCCTCGGTTTTTGCTACCACATTGCGTCAAGTAATCAGTACCAACGAACATCTTTGGGGTGCTATTATGCTTGATGGTGAAACTTGGTCAGTAATTGAACCTCGAAAAATCAATGTCCTTGATCGTATTGGTGGTGGCGATGGATTTGTAGGTGGAATGATTTATGCCATCCTTAAAGGTTGGGAATCAGAGAAATGGGCGCAATTTGGTTGGGCTACTGGCGCATTGGCTACTACCTTCCTTACCGATTACGGACAACCTGCCGACGAAGAACAAGTTTGGAGTATTTGGGATGGAAATGCCCGAGTGAAACGATAAAATTATTTACTATTTCGTGTTTCGAGTTTCGTGTTGAATATTGGCAACAAATATTTAATAGCACAAACACGAAACACGAAACGCGAAACACGAAACACGAAACGCAATGCTTTACTACGAAATTGGTTCAACCGAACTAGAACTCAATGGCGACGACCTAAAAAAAGGATTATTCGAAGCATTGAATAAAATGGGCAAGCGAAATAAAGTCCTTGCCATTCCTCCCGATTATACCCGCTTGCCTAGTCGCTCTGGTGAACTTACGGAGTTTGCTTGGCAATTCTACGGTGATGTATTGACGGATGTTTTGCCAGCTTTGGGAACACATTCGCCCATGACCGACCATCAAATTGCGCACATGTTTGGCACAATGCCAGCTTCACTTATCCGTGAGCACGATTGGCGAAATGATGTGGTGACCGTTGGAATTGTTCCTGCCGAGTTTGTAAAAGAAGTTTCGGACGGTGCCGTGGAATTTCCTTGGCCTGCTCAGGTAAATAAACTTTTGCTAAATGGAAATTTTGACCTAATTTTGTCAATCGGACAAGTTGTACCGCATGAAGTGGTGGGAATGGCCAATTACAACAAGAATATATTCGTTGGAACAGGTGGTGTTGAGGGAATTAACAAGAGTCATTTTGTGGGTGCAGCTTATGGTATGGAAAGGATGATGGGACATGCTGATACGCCTGTTCGTCGTATTTTCAATTATGCTTCCGATAATTTTACCAACAATTTGCCCATTGTTTACGTTCAAACTGTAGTTGGATTGGACAAAACGGATGGCAAAATAAAATGTCGCGGTTTATATATTGGCGATGATTTTGAAGTTTTTGATAAAGCTGCTAAGTTAGCGCTGCAAGTGAACTTTGAGATGCTTGACAAACCATTGAAAAAAGTGGTGGTTTATTTGGACCCAACAGAATTCAAAAGTACTTGGTTGGGTAATAAATCAATATATCGCACTCGCATGGCAATTGAAGATGATGGTGAGTTGATTGTATTGGCACCAGCACTTGTAGAATTTGGCGAGGACAAGGAAATAGACCGTCTGATTCGTAAATACGGATATTTTGGTACTCCCCAAACACTGAAAAGTTGCGACGAGAATGAAGAATTGC
>JAIFKQ010000050.1 GCA_020049515.1 Paludibacter sp.
TAACCGCATGGGTTTGAAACCCCACGCTACAATATCGGTCGTGCCGCTGGCACTAAGCTACTCCATCAATATTCGTTTTTTGTTTTCAACACTAATCACTAATCACTAACCACTAATCACTAATCACTTACCCCTATTTTTCCTGCTCTTCCATATATTTCAATCCTTTTTCGTTGGCAATTAAATGCACCATTAAATCCAGAAAGAAATCAACCAAGCGTTTTTTTGTATATTTTTTTGAAGAATGTTCCATCATTTCAAAAGTATTTTTAATTTGAATAGAATGAAACAAAGAAATCAGTTCAATGTCCAAGTCATTTCTATAATAACCTTCTGCAATTCCTTGGTGTAAATTCGTTTCAAAACCAAGTTTCATTTCTGCTGATTTTATCGCTTCATGTTTTGCATACACTTTAGGATAATACTTTTGCAAATCAAAACACATGGTAAGTGATTCATTCTCCACGCTTTTTTTTATCTCCTTAATCATCAATATCAGTGAGTCGATGGCATTTTTCCCTGCAAATATTTTCTCGAAACGTTCTGCTTTAATTTTATTCTGAAAAATGAGTAATGCATCCACTAAATCTTCTTTTTGAGGAAAATGGATGTAAAAGGTTTTTTTGGAAATTCGCAATTCGCTACAAACATTGTCAATCGAAACACTACGTATGCCAAATTGCTCAAATAATTTCCCGGCAGTTTGTACTATATTTCCCTTCAGACTTTCCATAATTAGATATAATAGATATTTGATGCCGCAAAATTAGATAAAAAATCTCAATCCCGCATCCAATTTAAATAATTATTTTCAATAAATAATATTTTCAATCAATAACTACATTATATACAGCAAATTAACATGCAATAATAGGAAACTATAATATGGTTTAAGTTTCTTAGTTTCCTTTGAGAAATAAAAAAAGCCTTGAAAATGCTTCAAGGCTTTAATCTATAATGTCACTAGATAGTATCTATATTTGTGGTTGAATTTTCAGGAAACAGGCAGCACTTTTAAGTCTGTATATTTCCGTATCCGTATCCTGCCTTTTCATTTACTCCGTTCAATACAACCGACAATCTATTTAGCGTTTTATTGTTGTATATTTCATTTATTAATTCGCACATTTCACGCGGAGTATAATCCTGACGAGCTACATAAATACAATTGTCAATCAATCGATTGAGTAAAAACGTATCTGAAACTAAACCTACAGGAGCTGAGTCGAGAATTATATAATCATACTCTTTTTTAAGCTCATCAATTAAATAATCCAATCGTTGGTTCATTAATAGTTCGGACGGATTCGGTGGTATTGGACCCGCTGGTATTACATCTAAAAAAGGATGAAAACCCGATGGTATAATAATATCTTTGTGATTTAAATCGGGATCGGATAAATATACACTTACACCTTTATCTTTGCTAATATGCATATAATCACCAAGCATGGGTTTGCGAATGTCCAATCCTACCAATATCACTTTCTTTTTTAGTAATGCAAAAGCCATTGCAATATTTATAGACGTAAATGATTTTCCCTCACCGCCAATACTCGAAGTAACAAGAATTACGGGTGATTTTTTTCCCTCTAGCATAAATTGAATGTTGGTTCTAATTTGTCTAAACATTTCAACTATTGGGGTTGTCTTTCCTTCTCTAACTGCTACCTTGTCAGGGTCTTTGGATAGCATTATAGATCCTAGGTATGGGGCATCAACCAATTGCTTAAACTCTTTTTTATTCGTTATTTTGTCATTAAGCAAATCTAAAATATAAATGATGCCTACAGGTATAATTACTCCCAACAGAAGAGCAAAAAGTAGAATAATCATTTTCTTTGGTGCAACAGGTAGAATGGAGGAATATGAAGCATCAAGTGTTCTGGCCGATGGGCTTATACTAGCCAAACTTAGCGCATTCTCCTCTCGCTTTTGCAATAAATACAAGTATAATTTTTGTTTTATTTCTTGTTGACGTTTTATTTCTATATACTCACGCTCTTGGGTAGGCACATCTTTTATTTTGGATGCAAATTGTGCGTCTTTCCCAATCACATCAGCCTTTGCTATTTTAAGGCCATCTTTAATGCTTCCAATGCTGGTGATAATAGTCGAACGTATTGCTTTCAGCTGTTCTTCCATTTGAGTTATAACTGGGTTGCTCTCATTGGTAGTACGCATTAATTTCATTCGCTCCAACAATGCTTTGTTGTATTCCTGTATTATTTCAATTAAGGACTTGTCTTCAATACCTAAATTGGCGGGTATTAAATTGTATTTGTTCTTATTGTCTTTTACATGCGTTTCAATATAGCTCACCAAATTAAGTTGAGTTTCTAACTCGGCCAATTTTTTATTGTATTCACTCGAAGATTCTAAAAAAATGGTAGCCTCAGATGTTATGTCTGTTAAACTGTTTTTTTTCTTAAAATTCTCAACGCTCATTTCCACGTTTAGCAAATCGACGCTAATTAATTTTAATCTTTCTTCCACAAAATCTGCCGTATTGCTTGCAATCATGTTTTTGTCAATAATTGCATCTTGATTGTATAAATAAATCAATTCATTTAATACATCTTGCGACTTACGAGGATGTGCAGATACTGTTGATACAGATATTGCATTTGATTTCTTATTCACAGCTCCAATTTTGATACTAGAACAATAGCTTTCGGTCAAATTACGTAAAGGGTAACTTATAATCCTTATTACGTCGTTTTCTTTTAGGGTAGAAATTTGCTGAAGTTTCATTACCCCAAGAGATGTTTGGAAGGCCCTATTTGTGTCAGATAGAAAATAGTTTTCTACAATTTTTCCAGACTTGAGATTTATTGCAACGCCCTTATCTAATTTCTCAATCTTTAATACTAACAGGTTTTTAGCAGTATCGTTAAATGCAATTGGCAAAATTAATTTAATAGGAGTTTTTGTATAGAGTTCTTCATAGCGCAGACCCTTTTTCTCAAAATACTCAGTCTTAATGTCTAGCTTTTGAATTACTTTCAGCATCAGTGATTTTGATTTCAACACCTGAATTTCATCTTCCACTTCTTTGGATGTGCCTCCTGACATTCCTATACCTTCTAACATCGACATATCTAGCAGGCTATTTGATCCATGATCTTTGCGCAGCAAAATGGATGTTTCTATATGATACTCTGTATTAGTGATTTTTAAATACAAATATGCAATAGAGAGGCATAGTATTACAGAAATGATAAACCAATACCATTTTATTAAATACTTATTAATTATATGCCTGATATTGAAATCTTCAATTGATTTTAAGTTCGTGTTTGGATGCAAATTATTAGTTGCATTTTCAGTATTTATATTGTTGTTGAAAGAGCTTGGATGAGTTTTTTCCATTTTTAAGATTATTGCTTCTGAAACAAACCGTTTATAGTTGTTTGGATTATATTATTTTGATATAGAATATATTATCGAGAAGGTAGTTGCCAGCGCTGATATAGACGAAATATAAAGCGATATGTTTTGTGATGCAATTGATTTAACTGCATTTGGCTCAACATAAATAACATCGTTTTGTTGTAAATAGTAATACGATGATTTAAATGCATCTGCATTGTTGAGGTTTAATCTTACAAATTCAAGCTTTCCGTTTGTTTCTCGGGTTATCAATAAATTGTTTCTTCGTCCATAAATAGTCATGTCACCAGCCATTCCCAATGCATCTAGTACTGTAACGCGCTCATTGTTAATAGCATATTGACCTGGTCGCGAAACTTCGCCCAAAACAGTTATTTTATAATTCATGAATTGTATTGTAACAATAGGATTTTTTAAATAGGGCAAAAGCTTTTCATTGACGTGGTTAATGGCTTGAGATTTGGTTAAACCACTTAACTTAAGCGTGCCAATAACTGGAAAGTTTACATTTCCATTAATATCAACCAAATAGCCTTGCATTTGTGGTTGTGAGTACATAACGTTGCTGCCTGGTGTGGCATACGAAACTAGGGGAAGGTTAAATGGAGCAACTGCCAAAGGGTCTAAAGCGGTAACAGTGATAGATAATAAATCACCCGCACCAATTAGCGCTTCGTGAGCCTTGTTAAAATACTGATTTATGGAATCTGCCGAAGTTGATTCTATACCGTAGAAATAGGCAATGTTTTTTTGTTGTGAACAACTTGTAAAAACGAGGGAGATTAAAATAAAGGGGAAAAAAAATATTTTTTTCATATAATTATTTTTTGCTTAATTATTTTTCTTTTGCTACACAAAAGAATCCATATTGCAGCAATCTATTAATTCTTAATATTTTAGGAATTTGCAAACGAATTGCAAAACTACTCAATAACAAAACAATATGCAAACTAAATGGGTTAATATATGATAAGTGGAGGTTTTTGTTTTAAATTTCGTATTAGTTTTTAATATGTTTTGGTTGAAAATAATTTTTACCATTCCAATTTAAATGGCTTTCATTTCTGTTTTTATCACTTAATATAACATCCTAAACCTAAACAAGGATGCTCAATAAACTATTCACTCCCAAAATAAAAGTTTTCCATCGGAGTTGTTTTATAAAGGAATTGAACCAATTGTGGAGTTTTAACATGAAATACAAAATTAGAAATATTTTTATACAAAAATAAAGTTGTTGGTAATTTACTGTATATCTGAATGATATATTTATTCTTCGGTGTTTTAATGTTTTTTAAAAAATATATATTCAAAAAAGCTTTGTTATTCAAAAAGAAAGTACTACGTTTATTGCACTTTAGAAATCACCATTTTAATAATCATTCTAATACTTAATGTCATGACGAAAACGATAACATTCAACGAATTACGCAGAGTTAAAGATGCACTTCCTAGTGGAAGCATCACTAGAATTTCCGAAACACTTGGGCTAGAACAAGAAACAGTGCGTAATTATTTTGGTGGGCACGACTACAAAGATGGTAAAAGCTGTGGAGTACATATTGAGCCAGGTCCGGATGGTGGTTTAGTAAAGTTAGATGACACACAAATTCTGGATTTGGCACTTCAAATTATTGAAGAACAAAAATCCTAACTTTCAAAACAAAATAGAATGGAAGCAGTGATAATATTTCACTGCTTTCTTTTTTTGATTTTAATAAGTAAGTGTACCAATGCGTTGTCGTATTTTACACGCATTCTCGATAGTACATGAGATGCTTAGACGCAGTAATGACACAAACATATATTTAACGAAATCAATTTTAGGAGAGGACTTTACAGCTTTTGAAAAATCGCTAGAAAGTGCTTCGCCTACAAGCATCAGAATAAATGATAAAATTGATTACAAACCTTCTGAAGAAAAAGTGGACTGGTGCGAACATGGGTTTTATTTGGCTGAGCGCCCGCTATTCACAGCTGACCCTTTTATCCACTCGGGCGCATATTATGTACAGGAGGCGAGCTCAATGTTTTTGTACCAAGCTATCATACAGCATTTTCCAACTGCAAGAACGGTGTTGGATTTGTGTGCAGCGCCAGGAGGAAAATCCACACTGCTAACACAAACTTTGTTGGAAACCAGCCTGTTGGTTAGCAATGAAATTATCCGATCACGTGCATATATATTGGCCGAAAATCTAATAAAATGGGGTAATGCAAACGTGGTAGTTTCAAACAACGACCCAAAAGATTTTGAAAACTTGCCCTCTTTTTTCGATGCTGTGGTAGCAGATGTACCTTGTTCGGGCGAGGGAATGTTTAGAAAAGATGCAGGAGCAATTGAAGAATGGTCCGAGTATAATGTGAAAATGTGTGCTCAGCGACAAAGAGAAATTATAGCCTCGGTATGGGATTCTTTAAAAACGGATGGAGTAATGGTTTATAGTACATGTACTTATAACAAAGAAGAAAATGAAGAAAATGTGCAGTGGATATGCGAAAAATTAGGGGCTGAAGTATTGAAAATTGATTTGACTGGCAACAAGGATATAACTTTGAGCGATTATGGCTATCGCTTTTATCCTCACAAAACACGCGGAGAGGGATTTTTTTTGTCGGTAATAAAAAAGACGTCCGAATCTCCTCGCACCATTAAAATAAAAGAAGATAGTAGAAAACCATTAAAATCACTAAATAAAAGCAACTTTCTAACGTTATCACTTAATGACCCCGAAAAATGGACAGTGGTGGAGGAGGGTAATCTCGTAAAAGCATACGATAAAGATAGATTGACAGACTTTTTATTGCTCCAAAAAAAATTAAAATGCATGCATGCAGGTATTTTATTGGGGGAAACAAAAGGGGTTGATTTTATACCCTCGGTATGCATTGCATTGTCAAAACATTTGAATAAAGATAGTGTAGAAATTGCTGAGGTAGATTACAAAACAGCCATTTCATTTCTACGAAAAGAAATTATTCAATTGCCTGATAGAGAAAGAGGTTACATACTAATTTGTTACAAAGGGCAAGCTCTCGGGTGGGTTAAAAATGTAGGAAATAGATGTAATAATTTGTACCCTACAGAATGGCGTATAAGAATGAATATTGGGTGAAATTAACGGAGTAAAATTTTGATTAACTGCAATTTTATGAATCTTTTATTTCTTGGTACTGGTACATCCACCGGAGTTCCACAAATTGGATGTACCTGTAAGGTGTGTGTGTCGGACAATGAAAAAGACAAACGATTAAGAGCCTCAGTGTTAATCTCTGTAGGTGAATATAACATACTAATAGACTGTGGCCCAGATTTTAGACAGCAAATGATTCAAAATAATGTTGCTAGAATTTCGGCTGTTTTACTTACTCATGAACACTACGATCATGTGAGTGGGTTAGATGATTTGCGACCATTGGGACATGTTGATGTGTATGCCGAAAAGAAAGTTATTGGCGTTATTGAACGGAATATGCCTTACTGTTTTGAGCAAAAAAAGTATCCTGGTGTTCCATCAATACATTTGAATAGAATAGAAGAAAAGGAATTTAGCATTAACGATTTAAAAATACAGCCCATTAGAATAATGCATGCAAAATTGCCAATTTTAGGCTTTAGAATAAATAATTTTGCTTATCTCACTGATGTAAAATCAATTGAAGATAGCTCAATTGAACAACTTAAAAATTTGGATGTTTTAGTACTAAATGCACTCAGAATAAACAGGCATATTTCGCATTTGTCATTGGAAGAGGCACTAGATATAGCGCGCAAAATTGGAGCAAAGGAAACCTATTTTACGCACATTAGCCACGATATGGGGTTACATAATGATGTTAATAGTACCTTGCCAGCTCACGTTCAAATTGCTTATGATGGATTGTTAATAGAGCATGTGAGCCAATAATAACGGCGGTTTTGTTTCGTTTCAAATTTAAATCTAAAAATACAGATGAAAGTACAAAAAATAAAATTCATATTTATTGCCATTGGATATTTGTTAATGTCCTCCTGCACCACCTTGCTATACACCAGTATAGATGTTTTACGTCCTGCAAAAATAGCTTTTGCGCCTGAAGCCAAAAACTTACTAATTGTAAATAATACAGTAGTTCAACCACCCAATGTAGGTCATGTTACCCAGTTATTAGGCGAAAGTTCTAGAAATATTCTTCTACAAACCGACAGTCTTTCTATTTTTTGCCTCGGAGCATTAAACGAGGAGCTGAATGGGAAAAACTTCTTTTCGTCGGTGACGTTATTACCCGAATCAAAAAATACGAGCAATAATTTTAGCCTTGTTAAGTACTTAACTACCGACTCGGTAACCAAGTATTCTGCTTCAAATCAATCCGATGCAGTTTTATCACTCGATAAAATAAGCGTAAAAGATGTCTTGTCAGAATTTTACCTTGCTGAAACAGGTACTTTTTTATCTACCCTGGAAGTGAAATTTGAAACTTCGTGGAGTTTATATTATCCCAATTCGCCTAAATTTTCAACTTTGGAATTTAAAGATACTATTTATTGGGAATCGGAATCCTATTTTAGGAAAAAATCTATGACTGAATTGCCAAAACGCGATGATGCACTCATTGATGGAGCCCTGTATGTAGGTCAAAAAACAGTGAATAGATTTGTGCCCTATTGGGAAAAAGTAGATCGTTTCTTTTATAATTCCAATAATAAACTTATCCGAAGAGGAATTGACTCTGTATATGTGAAAAATTGGAAAAATGCCATTTTGCATTGGACTAAGGCCTTGACTGAAAGTAAAAATGCACTCACTCAAGCGCAAGCAGCCAACAATATAGCTGTGGTTTACGAAATAATGGGCGACATAGATAAAGCAATAGAATATGCTACTCAATCGTACTATTACTTGGCAAAACAATCTTTCGTGAATTATGATTTATATTTTAGAACAACACAATACGTAACCGATTTAACCCTACGAAAAAATGAAATTGCGAAATTGAAAATACAACTTGGCGAATAAATAAATAATAGAAAATACATTATCAATCACACTTAAAAAAAATCGTAATTATGCTAAATTCTAATGATGAAAAAACCCTATTGTTAAAGGGTATTTCTAGTGTACAAATTGAAGATCAATTAAATTCTTTTGTTTCAGGTTTTCCTTTTTTAGAAATTCGCTCAGCTGCGGAGCCTGGACAAGGGATAGTACAAGTATTGGACGAAAAACTACCCTCCATACTTAGCGAGTGGGAAGAGTATTTAACAACAGGCGCTACAATACTAAAATTTGTACCTGCCTCTGGAGCGGCTAGTAGAATGTTCAAAGATTTATTCGAATTTCTGGAAAAAGGAGCACTTGTTCCAAGCAATGATTTTGAAAAAACTTTTTTCGAAAAGATTGACAAATTTGCTTTTTACGATGATTTGAATAAAATGTGTGTGCAAAACAATGCTAAAACAATTCCAGAACTTATTTCAAGCAATCAATTCAATCCTATAGTTGAAAATCTATTATTGGAAAAAGGGTTAAATTATGGATCACTCCCAAAGGGACTATTGAAATTTCATTCCTATTCTTCCGAAAAACGAACTTCCACCCAAGAACATTTAGTGGAAGGTGCACTTTATGCTTCGGCATCTGGCTGCGTAAATATACATTTTACAGTTTCCAAAGAGCATCGTTCCTTGTTCCAGAAACACCTTAGTGATACTATTGCGGACTATGAAAAACTTTTTGGGGTAAAATACCTAGTTAGCTTTTCGGAGCAAAAGCCTAACACAGATACAATTGCAGCAGATGAAAATAATGCTCCATTTCGTGAAAATAACGAGCTTGTATTTAGGCCAGGTGGTCACGGGGCACTTATCGAAAATTTAAATGACTTAAATGGAGATGTAATTTTCATTAAAAATATTGATAATGTGGTGCCCGATTCACTAAAAGAAACCACTGTGAAATACAAAAAAGTAATAGCGGGAATATTGGTTAAACTTCAAAAACAAAGCTTCGCCTATTTGCGTGAGCTTGATCAACCAAGTATTTCTCACGCAAAATTGGTGGTAATATCGCAGTTTTGCGAGGCTCGACTCAATAATCAACATCAGGCTTTAAGTACGCTGTCGCAAGAAGAATTAAGAACTTACTTAATAGGAAAACTAAATAGACCTATTAGAGTATGTGGAATGGTAAAAAATGTGGGTGAGCCAGGTGGAGGACCGTTTCTTACTGTTAATAGTGATGGAACTGTGTCACCTCAAATTTTGGAAAGTTCACAAATAGACATGAATAATCCTGTCGAGAAACAAAAAATGTTGGATGCAACTCACTTTAATCCCGTAGATTTGGTGTGTGGTATAAAGAATTATAAAGGTCTCAAATTTAATTTGTTGGACTATGTAGATAAAAAAACAGGTTTTATATCGCTAAAATCAAAGAGTGGCAAAGAATTGAAAGCATTAGAGCTACCTGGTCTTTGGAATGGTGCCATGAGTGATTGGAATACCATTTTTGTAGAAGTGCCAATCGAAACTTTCAATCCTGTAAAGACGGTCAATGATTTATTACGACCCGAACATCAATAATGAAGCTATCTCAGTGAATACAAAAAAAAACTCCCCTACAAATTGCTTGTAATGAGGAGTTTTTTTTGTATTACCGACAATAAATTGAGTCACTCGTTTAATTTATGCAATTGCAAACCATTACAATCGTAAGAAGTCATCCGTTGGCTTTCTGGCATTTTGGGCAAAAGAGATTTCATATTTGTTACTGTAAGCGCAATAATTTTTATATCCCACCAGAAGTTCCAATTCTCAATGTAATCTAAATCATATTCCACTCGTTTTTCCATTTTCCAAAGTTCATCGGTCTCTCCTCTGTAACCGTTCACTTGCGCCCATCCTGTAATGCCTGGTTTAACGTGATGGCGAATCTGATAATAATCAATCAATTCAGAATAAATACGAGTATGCTTTAACATGTGTGGGCGTGGTCCAGAAATAGACATATCGCCAAGTAATACGTTAATAAATTGGGGCAATTCGTCTATATTCGTTTTTCTTAAAATTGCACCAAGTTTAGTTATTCTGCTGTCGTAATTTGTGGCTTGCTGTGAATCGGCTAAGTCGTTTTCGCACATACTTCTGAATTTTAGGCAATTGAAAATCTGATTATTCAAACAGGTTCTTTTTTGAATAAATAAAACTGGACCTTTTGAACTTAATTTTATCAATATAGCCACAATGGGGTATATCCATGACAATAAAAAAACAATTACAAAACTTGAAAATGCTATATCAAATGCTCGTTTAAGTAAACGTGATTTTGCATCGTCCATTGGAATTTGCTGTGGATTGATAAACACTAATTTACCTGCCTTTGCAATGCTTTTAGAGATTATATTGCAGCTCTTATTTTCAGGAATAAAACGTAACCTAATGCCTTTTTTGTTGCAAATACGCAAAAAATCATCGCCTCTAAAAATTTTATCCGAAAATGACAACGTTACAAAAACGATATGTATTTGGTGATGATCAATCAAATTTGATAAGTCATCTACACACCCCAGTACATTTGCATCAAATTGTTTGGTGTGATTTACAAACCCTATAAATTTTAGTCTTAAAGAGGGATTGCTTTCCATGATTTTACGCAAGTAATGTGCGGTAGAATTTACACCAACTATCAAAGCATGATTGATTATGGAGTGATTTCTTCTGGATAACTTTAGCCACTTAGATTTTATCCAACAAAACACTAATTGACTTATATAGAACAGAATAGTATATTGTAGGAAAAATAATTTATTTAAACCGAATCCTATTATCAACAAATCTATGAGTAGAGAGAAAGCAATAAAAATGAGTGTTTGTTTAGATATTCTATATAATTTTTCACTGAAATGGTTTGATATAAATAATTTTTTGGTAGCTGAAAATATATTAGTGATTAAATAAGAGAAGTTAGCATGTAATAAAAATAATGATAGATTAAATGAGTTTCCAGGGGTGCTTGTAGCAAAAATAATGGACGATATTAGTATCGATATGTTAAGTAAAATTATTTCAAGGAAGAGGTCCATTATTGCCAATTTTTTTTCTTCTGTTTCCATATACATCTAAATTTTGAAAATAAATAATAGAAATTAAACTCCATGCGATTTTTTTAAATTTTAGTCCAATTAAGCACTAAACTTTTTATAAGAAATAAAAGGCAATTAAGATAATAGCAACGCCTTTTATTTTTCTTATATCCTTGTTTTCCAAGTGCTAAAACTTTTAGTGTCAACGTGCTGCAATGATACTTACATTCAGAATTAATTTGAAATAGTTAGCTAAATTCCACTTGTAAAGTAAATCGATAATGCGAGGATTTTCAATAGAGTAAATACCACAAAGTGGGTAGTGAGGTGACCTAAAAAAGCGAGGGAAATGCTATGCTATTTTTCTATATTAATTGGGAATAATATATAGACTAATACGAAATAGGAGTAAGAGTAATACCTAGTTCTGTGTTAATTTGAAAGTTTGAAGATTGAGTCTGCTCCGATAGGTAGATTTTTAATTTTTTGAACGATAATGGAACATTCTGAGAAAAGTGAGAACACTAAGATGCAAAGAGTTGATGTTTAGTATATTTATATAGCTCTTTGCGTCTTAGCAACCGCGATAGCCATCGGGATTGAAACTTTGCGTACAAAAAACACTTATCGGAGTGGTGTCAAAATTTTAAAATTCTGCTCAAAAAAAACTTATCAATTAATCAATACATCCTAAATTGCCTAACATAACACTTGAAATTAGTGGTTAGAACAATTTATTATATTGATAAAAGAATTTACTTAACACACTTTTTGTTTCGTAACAATATGACTTATAGAGTTAAACTTGCAGAGCTTAATACTGAAATTAGAATTCATTTTTACTCGGTTCGGCAATCAATTCTCGGCTTCAAACATCGTTAATCAATTTAGAGCATGAAGCTAATCCGTGCATAAATCAAACAAATAAATCGAAAAGTGATTTCATTAAATTACTTTGAGTTGTAATATGTATTTTATATCATTAATATTGAGTTGCTGATTGGTTATGTAGAAAACACTGCTGTTGAGTTTACTCCGATAAGTCGCCTTATAATTTTTTGAACGCTAATAAATCATCCCGATAGCTATTTTGGATTGCGTTCAAAAAAAAGCACTTTTCGGAGTGGACTCAGCTGTTTGAATTTTACAAGAAGTGAAACAGTGTCTTAAAACCAGCCAAACCATATATAAAAAACTTGATTCAATTTTGAAGGATTTATTAGACACACAAAAAAAACCGCTAAACAATTGTTTAGCGGTTTTTCTTGAGACTTTAAAATGCTTAAGGAATTGTGATTAAGCGGTTTTAGCTTTAACAACAATTGCTTTGAAAGCTTCTGGGTGATTCATTGCTAAATCGGCCAATACTTTGCGGTTCATTTCGATACCTGCTTTGTGTAGTGCGCCCATCAATTTAGAATACGATAATCCTTCTAAACGTGCAGCGGCGTTAATACGTTGAATCCACAAAGCGCGGAATGAACGTTTTTTGTTTTTACGGTCACGATAAGCGTATTGTAACCCTTTTTCCCATGTGTTTTTGGCTACTGTCCATACATTACGGCGACCACCAAAATATCCTCTGGTTAAACTTAAAATTCTTTTTCTTCTTTTACGTGAAGCAACGTGGTTTACTGACCTTGGCATAATTAAATGATTTTGTGAATGTT
>JAIFKQ010000186.1 GCA_020049515.1 Paludibacter sp.
AAAAATCAGCCTTTTTCCATAAAAAAAATTTTCAAAAAAGTAGTTGGGCATGTGATCCAAATTATTTTTATTGAAAGCATTATATAAATAAAAAAAATGGATAATCAACAAAAAGTAAAAACCCTGATCAATTTGCGCGTACAAGCGAAAATGGGAGGTGGGCAAAAGAGAATTGCTTCGCAACATGCAAAAGGAAAATTTACGGCACGAGAGCGTATTGAAATGTTGCTAGATGCTGGTAGTTTCGAAGAGTTTGACATGTTTGTCATGCACCGTTGTTATAATTTTGGATTAGAAAAAGAGAAATACCTTGGCGATGGGGTTATTACTGGTCATGGTACCATTAATGGTCGCACCGTTTTTGTGTATGCACAAGATTTCACAGTATTTGGAGGTTCATTGTCGGAAACAATGGCCCAAAAAATTTGTAAAGTGATGGATATGGCCATGAAAATGGGCGCACCAGTGATTGGTATTAACGATTCGGGTGGCGCCCGTATTCAAGAAGGTGTAACTTCATTGGCGGGATATGCAGAGATTTTTCAACGTAATATTATGGCTTCGGGGGTTATTCCTCAAATATCTGCTATTTTTGGGCCTTGTGCCGGCGGTGCAGTTTATTCTCCAGCGCTTACTGATTTTATTTTAATGACCGAACAAAACAGTTATTTATTTGTGACTGGCCCTAAAGTAGTGAAATCGGTTACTGGCGAAGATATTTCAACAGAAGATTTAGGTGGTGCAGATATTCATGCCCGCAAATCGGGTGTTGCCCATTTCCGTTCGGCCGATGAACAATCAGGTATTTTAAAGATAAGAGATTTAATGTCTTATCTACCTCAAAATAACCTCGAAGAACCACCTTATGAAGAATGTACCGACCCAATTGACAGGCTTGAGGATGAATTAAATTCAATTATCCCCGACAATCCAAACATGCCTTATGATATGAAAAGGGTTATTAATGGCATAGTGGATAATCAAGAATTTCTTGAAGTTCATGCCGATTATGCACGTAATATCATTGTGGGATTTGCACGTATTAATGGTGCTTCTACAGGAATAGTTGCTAATCAACCTAGTTTCTTGGCAGGCGTATTGGATTGTGATTCAGCACGTAAAGCAGCTCGTTTTGTTCGATTTTGCGATGCGTTCAACATTCCAATTCTTACCTTGGTAGACGTTCCCGGATTTTTACCTGGTTCATCCCAAGAATATGCTGGTATAATTATTCATGGTGCAAAATTAATGTTTGCGTATGGTGAAGCTACCGTTCCAAAAGTAACGGTTACCATTCGTAAATCGTATGGTGGCGCGCATGATGTAATGAGTTGCAAGCAATTACGTGGCGATTTTAATTATGCTTGGCCTACTGCCGAAATTGCGGTAATGGGAGCAGCAGGAGCCATAGAAGTACTCGAAGGTCGTAATATCGGAGCTATAACAGATCCTGAAGAAAAGGCAAAATACATTGACGAGAAAGTGAATGAGTATAAAAACAAATTTGCAAATCCTTATCAAGCAGCCGCCTATGGTTACATCGATGATGTAATAGAACCTCGCAACTCCCGTTTCCGTATCATACGTGCATTCCAAGCTTTGCAAACCAAAAAGGTGGTTAATCCATTGAAAAAGCATTCAAATATACCATTATAATTTAAAAATAGACATGAAAATATTAGCAATAGACTGGTTAAATGCAATAGATGTAGTCGTTTTTGGGTTTACAATGGTGTTCATAATTCTCATCCTGCTTGTTGGCTTGATAAGTCTTTTTGGAAATTTGGTAGCCCCCAAAGTACTTATTGTCAAAGTAAAATCTTCAAGGAATAAGGATATAGAAGTACCAGCTGAAACAACAGAATATGTAGAAGATCACCTTTCTGCGGATGTCAGTGCAGCTATCGCTATGGCCTTACACCTTTATTATACCGATGTCCATGACGAAGAAAGTCACATTATGACAATCAAAACGGTAGAAAGGCGCTATTCGCCTTGGAGTTCAAAAATTTACGGATTAAATTATTTATCAAGATAACATTATGAAGAAATTCAAATTTAAAATAAATGGAAGCGAGTATGAAGTTTCAGTGAATGAAATGGAAGATAACTTTGCTGAAATAGAAGTGAATGGAACACCATTTACGGTTGAGATTGAAAAGCAAGTTAAAACATCAACAAAAATTTTCAATAAAAAAGCAGCTGGCAAAGTTAACCCTATCAATACACCTTCCAAAGCTACAACTGCAAGTCCAATAAAATCGCCACTGCCTGGTACTATTATGAAAGTATTAGTTACTTCTGGTCAAATGGTAAAACGCGGAGATATTGTACTTACAATGGAGTCGATGAAAATGGAAAATAACATTCTGGCAGAACACGATGCTGTTGTAAAAACGGTATTTGTTCAAACAGGTCAGAGTGTTATGCAAGATGACCTGCTGATCGACTTTAACGAAATTGTTGTTGTACCCGAGACGCCAAGTACTGATGACAATAAGGAAGACGAAGTATTTATAACCGAAAAACCATCAACACCAGCACCAAAACCGCCAGTAGTACCTACAAAAACGAAAGGAGTAAAATCAATAACATCTCCACTTCCAGGCAATGTAATCAAAGTTTTGGTTACTGTTGGTCAAAAGGTAGATCATGGAGAATTACTTCTTACATTGGAATCGATGAAGATGGAGAATAATATCTTATCTGAAAAAACAGGTGTAATTAAATCAATTCATGTAGTAGATGGTCAAACAGTTATGCAAGATGATCCATTATTTGATTTTGAATAATAAGAAGAATAAATGAAAACAAAAAAATATTTCATCTTGCTTATTGCATTATTACTTGCAAACATTACGATGGGCGTAACAGCTCAAAATAGTACAATCACAAAAGTTGATTCTACTATTGCCATTTCTACAACCGCCGTGGTTAGCACAGCTCAAGTTGTACCTATAAACAACGCCAATAGAAGCAATTATATCATGGAGAGCTTCAATAAATTTGTACAAAGCACTGGTTTTGCACTAATGGATTGGAAATATGCCCTAATGATTTTTATTGCTTGCTTATTAATCTATCTGGCCATTATAAAACAGTTTGAACCTTTACTTCTACTTCCAATTGCTTTTGGAATGTTGTTGAGTAATATGCCAGGTGCTGGATTGTTTACACCCGAAATATTTGCGGGTGGACATGTAGATTGGAATTTTTTTGCTAATGGCGGCGGCGGTTTGTTGGATTTTTTATACTTAGGAGTAAAACTGGGGATTTATCCTTGTATTATTTTTATTGGTGTAGGTGCAATGATTGACTTCGGTCCGCTAATTGCAAATCCTAAAAGTTTGTTGCTGGGTGCTGCGGCTCAATTGGGTATATTTATTACCTATTTGGCAGCAATTGGATTGGGATTTCTGCCTAGAGAAGCTGCATCCATTGGGATTATTGGAGGTGCCGATGGCCCTACAGCTATTTTTCTAACGTCCAAATTGGCTCCCGAATTATTAGGACCTATTGCGGTGGCTGCCTATTCATACATGGCCTTAGTACCTGTTATTCAACCGCCAATAATGAAACTATTTACAAGCAAAAAAGAACGTGGGATACGAATGAAGCAACTTAGGAGTGTATCAAAAAAAGAAAAAATCATTTTCCCAATTTTGGTAACTATCATTGTTTCATTGTTATTGCCCCCTGCAACGCCGCTAATAGGTAGTTTGCTTTTTGGTAACTTATTGCGCGAATCGGCAGTTGTAGAGCGGTTGAGCAAAACAGTTCAAAACGAGTTAATGAACATCACTACCATTTTTTTGGGCATTACTGTGGGTGCTACAGCCACAGCAGGAACGTTTTTGAACATCAAAACACTTGAGATTCTGGCAATTGGTATCGTTGCTTTTTCTGTTGGAACAGCAGGTGGAGTTTTGTTAGCTAAATTTATGAATCTATTTTTAGAAGATAAAATCAATCCACTTATTGGATCAGCAGGCGTTTCGGCAGTACCAATGGCAGCAAGGGTTTCGCAAGTTGTAGGTCAAGAAACTGATCCGGGCAACTTCTTACTTATGCACGCCATGGGACCTAACGTGGCAGGTGTAATTGGATCTGCCGTGGCTGCAGGTATCTTATTAAATATGCTTGCTTAAACTTTCTTTTTTCTTTTCAAAATCAAAATTGAAAAAGCCCATCAACTAAATTTTGATGGGCTTTTATTTTATTTCAATCTTCTCTTCTTTCTTTCAACTCCAACAACACCCTCACATGTTCCATTAATTTCATTAACTTATAATCGAACCATGCCTGCCGATATTCTGAATTATCAATCAGGAATTTAAAATTATGAAAAGGCTTACTGTAAGCCAGTGCATTACTTAATTGATTGTAAAACTGCCCTTCGGGAATACAATCGGCCACAAAATGTTCCATAATTTTAAATGATTCGAACGATTCCAGCGGTTCAAAAGCCATGCTTCGCTCCCACTTCTCTATTTTTTCATTAACTTCTTCAAGCAGCTCGTCGGTATCACCAGTACCTTCCCAGCTATTTTCGTTCATAATGCTCTCCGTCTCCATTGTATCGAGATTGAGATAACAGATCAGACCCATATCAATGTCCTCTGCTATTGATTTTATTTGCTCTTCAGTTGCTTTCATATCATTTATAAATAATATAATCGTTTAAATATCACTTAATAATTCATTTGTAAGTTCTAAATCAAATTCGTTCACATCCCACTCATCATCCTCTTCCTCAAGTCCCAACCATTCTCTCATATCTTCATATTCCTCGTGTTGTGGGTCGTTCAGAATTTCCAATAACCTTTCGTAGCCCCAAGGGCCACCGCAATCTTCGGGTGGACATTTTCCTTTTCCGGCCAAACAGGTAGCTTTTATGATTTTATCTGGAAGTATTTTTTCCAATACAATACTGTGTACCCAATCATCGCCAAAATCGTATATGTAAGTGTATTTTTGTTTCTCTGTCGTAAAAACATCTTTCAATTTTGTTTTAGAAGCATTCATGTCAGGCCGTTCAAAATCATGCTCTAAAGGAAGTGCAATTGTGGGATTAGAGCCGTATCCTGTAGGCGAAAATTGATAGAGATGTTCATGTTCCCATCCAAAAGCATCTTGAATTACTTTATGCAACTTTTCGAATGTGAATGTTTCGGGTACAACTACTTGTCGCCACACGGGTGGTTTTGAAATGTTTTTGAGCTGAATTTTAAATTGTAGTGCCATAAATATGGGTTTTTGAATTTAGTTGATAATTTACGATTAAACTTATGCAAAAATATGGATTTTAGTTGAAATTAAAACTCGCTTACAGTTAAAAAACAAATAATGACTCTGCTCAAATAGGTCTATATTATTTTTATTGAACGCTAAGGTGCAAATGGAACATACCGACCTAGCACCTTTGCGTTCAAAGATGACTAATCGCAATTCTTAGTTCAAAATCATTTTTTCATTTAACACAACTAATCCAAATTGTAATGGATTCCTGAAATAGAAATTTACAATTACTCATAAAGTGATATTGCCCAAATACCGATAAAATAGATATTAAATATGATTATTGACATAAAATGATTTAGGTATTGATTAGGAATAGAAAAGATTATGTATTTTTGAGTGCCCTAAGAAAAATGCATTATTAATCATAATATTAAGCGAAATTTTACAATTACTATAACTAGAAAAAATATGAAAGCAGCAATTAATACTAAATATGGTCCTCCAGAAGTGGTACAAATAATGGAAGTTGATAAACCATTACATAAAGAGAATGAAGTACTTATAAAAATATATGCCACCACTGTAAACCGTACCGACTGTGGATTTAGAAGTGCCGAGTATTTTATTTCCAGGTTTTTTAGCGGTCTTATTAACCCTAAAAATAATATTCTGGGGAATGAATTTGCTGGTCAGATTGAAGCCATTGGCAAAAATGTAACTTTATTTAAAGTTGGTGATAAGGTATTTGGGTACAACGACACCAAGTTTAGTGCACATGCCGAATATATGACCATGGCAGAAGATTCAAACATGGCAACAATGCCCAACAATTTGACCTACGATGAAGCTGCCCCCATAACTGAAGGCGGACATTACGCTTTGTGCGATATTAGGGCTGCAAAAGTAAAAGTTGGTCAAAATGTGCTGGTGAATGGAGCTACTGGTGCCATTGGTTCGGCAGCTGTGCAACTCCTAAAGTACTTTGGAGCCAATGTTACGGCGGTGTGCAACACTAAAAATGTAGAACTTGTAAAATCATTGGGAGCTGAAATAGTTATTGATTATTTGACAACAGATTTTACAAAAACCAATCAACGGTATGACTTTATATTTGATGCCGTTGGTAAAAGTTCTTATGCAAAATGCAAAAAGATTTTGAATGAAACGGGTATATATATTTCCACCGAGCTTGGTAAAAATGGTGCCAATGTGTTTTTAGCACTAATAACTCCTCTTTTTGGAGCAAAGAAAGTTTTGTTTCCATTGCCTACTATCAATAAGAAAGATGTGGAGTTTTTAAAAGGATTAGTGGAAACTGGACATTACAAACCTGTAATTGATAGACAATTTCCCTTAACGCAAATTGTAGAAGCCTATAAATATGTAGAAAAAAGACAGAAAATTGGTAATGTAATTATCACAATAACAGAATAAATAATTTACAACAAAAGTTTATGAAAAAGTCAGCATTGATTTTATTGGTATGCTACATTTCCTTTGGTGTTTTTGCACAAGACATTACCGGACAATGGAATGGAGTTTTAAAGGTACAAGGAATGCAACTGCGATTGGTATTTAATGTCAGCAAAACAGCCAATGGCTACAGCTCAACTATGGATAGCC
This sequence comes from Paludibacter sp., assembly GCA_020049515.1. Lineage (GTDB taxonomy): Bacteria > Bacteroidota > Bacteroidia > Bacteroidales > Paludibacteraceae > Paludibacter. The sequence continues at coordinate 6,865 of JAIFKQ010000186.1, forward strand.
CCGACCAAGGTGCCAAAGATATTCCGGTGACAACCATTAGTTTTGAAAATTCTACTTTGAAACTTTCGGTACTTAATATTGGCGTTCAATATGAAGGAGTATTGAGTAAGGACAACATTGTGGTTGGCAATTTTAAGCAAGGTGGACTGTCATTACCTATGAATTTATCGAAAGAAAAAATTGAAAAGGAATATTAAGCATTCAACTTTAAAAGTCTATCGGCGAATAATCAAACCTTTCGTAACAACTTTAAAAATGCGTGATAAACGATTTGTGGCAAAACATCGGGGCGGACCTCTAGAAAAGGAGCAGCATGATCAGCTAATAGAATTGGCCTGTGTATATGTAGAACATGTATTGATACTTGTTGAAAATAAAATAGATGAACGACTAATAAATGCGCTCAATGTGGCGAGAGCTTGGAAACTAGGAAAAGCAACCGTTGGTGATGCTAGAAAAGCGTCATTAGATGCAATTGCAGTAGCCAGAGAATCGTGCAACCCCACTTCAATAGCGGTAGCTCGTGCTGTTGGACATGCCGTTGCCACCGCTCACATGGCCGATCATTCTTTGGCAGCAGCTTTGTATGCATTGAAAGCAGTAAAAATTGCAGGTAAATCCATTTCCGAGGAAAGAAAATGGCAAGATGAACAATTGCCAAAAGAAATAAAAGAATTATTTTTGAGTGCCAGAAATAATAGAAATATTTAGCTAAATAAATACAAAAGTCAGTATGACAACTCAACAAAACAACCCATTGCATGGCATCACGCTAAAAGCAATTCTCGAACAACTTGTCGAACACTATGGCTGGGAGGAACTTGACAATCGCGTTCGTATTAATTGCTTTAGCATCAATCCAAGCATCAATTCCAGTCTAAAGTTCTTACGCAAAACGCCTTGGGCCAGAACCAGGGTGGAAGAATTGTATGTTGCTATCATTCAAACTCAAAAGTAGTAAGTTACTCATTACCCAATAAAAAATCCCAAGTCTGCAATTAGCAAACTTGGGATTTTTTAGTTTTATGT
>JAIFKQ010000159.1 GCA_020049515.1 Paludibacter sp.
ATTATCAGAGCAAAATTAAATTCGGCTAAACAGTAAACAAGTACGGTATGTTCGAAAATTTTAAACGTCTTTCGTTTAGACATAAAAACAATAAAGTTTGGTACTACATTCTTAATCATGCCCGGAAGTATTTTCCAAGCTCCATTTTTCAAAAAAGATTAGAAAAAAAATTGGCTAGTATTAAGAATTTCGATGCCAATTATATTAAAAAACGAGTTGATTATTATAATCGGTTGGAAGTTAAATGCACCTTATCTGATAAAGCTGAATCTATTTCCAATCTCACTCATCATCCAAAACTCACGGTTTATCACTTTGATACCTATGAGTTTATGCGTTATTTCAAACAAAGTTTGAAAGCACACTTTGAGTTTGGCGATGTAATTCATGTTCCCACAGAACCATCCATTGTAAAAAGCAGACCCATTGATGGCAATATTGCCAACTCGATAGTTTTGAAACTTGAAAAGCTCCGTCATTTTTTATTTTTGAATGATAAAAAATCATTTCAGTCGAAAAAAAACATGATGGTTGGCCGCAACAAAGCAAATCAGCCGCATCGCATCAAATTTCTGGAAATGTATTTTAATCATCCAATGTGTAATATTGGTCAAGTAAATAGAGATATAAATCCACAATTTATTGGAAGCCGAATGACCATAAGTGAACATTTGAACTACAAATTCATTCTATGTTTGGAAGGTTGGGATGTGGCAAGCAATTTAAAATGGGTTATGTCGTCCAATTCTTTGGCAGTAATGACTAAGCCTAAATATGAAACTTGGTTTATGGAAGGTACTTTAATACCAAATTATCATTATGTACTCATAAAAGATGATTATTCTGATTTGGAAGAACGACTCAATTATTACATAAGCCACACCGTCGAAGCTTTGAAAATTATTGAAAATGCGCATGAATATCAAAAGCAATTCAAAAATAAAAAACAGGAAGATTTGATTTCTTTGCTTGTGCTAAAAAAATATTTTGAAAAAACAGGACAAGGGATTAATTAAGAATGAACAATGAACAATTAATAATTATCAAGTTGGTAGCATATACTTTATTTTCTATTTTTATAATCAAACAACGCATATACAACTACTTACTCATAAATGCTTAAATTCATTTCGTTAATAATTATTGGTTGTTTTGTTTCATCTTTGCATGCTCAAACTGATTCATTGAAGATTGTAACTGATATTTCGATACCCCAAAAACTGGAATGGTATAAAACGAAATACATAAAAGAGAGTATCGTTCCTTTAGGTTTGGCAACTGCAAGTTTAACCATTTTAGCCATTCCTAATTTGAAGGAAAATTTGCAAGCAAAATTGAATTGGAACAATCAAGCAAAATCCTCTTACATTGACCTGGGTGATGATTATGTGCGATATGCGCCTATTGTGGCTGCTTATTTGCTGAGCGATGCACTTACCGATTATGGCTTTAGACCAAAACACAAATTTATTGACCGAACGGCAATATTGGCAGTAGCCTACATAGCAAGCGATTTTGTGGTACATAATACAAAACAAATAGTGAAAGCACCGCGTCCAGATAAGACTGAAAACACTTCCATGCCTTCGCAGCATACAGCAATGGCTTTTGTGGCAGCCAGTTTTTTGGATCATGAGCTGGGACATGTAAGTCCTTGGATTTCGGTAGGTGGCTATGCTGCTGCTAGTTATGTGGGCTATGCGCGGGTTGCCCGAAATGCACATTATACGCCCGATGTACTGATGGGAGCTGCTGTTGGTATTTTAATGACCAACGCTACTTATTGGGCCTACGATGGAGTGATGAAATTACTCCCAGAGAGACTGATAGTTTCTCCAATTGCTGATTTTCAGCAAACTGGAGTGTATGTTTGTTACAAGTTTTAAAAAAGAACCCCTCGCCCCTAAAGGGGAATAAGAGATATTAGTATTGATTTTTATGGTTTTACATCATATAATGAAAAAAATATTTATGAGCGAAATAAAAAATATAGTTGATTACAAGAAAGTAAAACCTTACAATCAAGAAGAAGAAAAAACGGTGCAATTGGCACGGATGTTTAATACCATCTCGGATAAATACGATAAATTTAACGATATTATGTCGTGGGGAATGGCGCGGGTGTGGAGAAAGCATTCATTATTGGCATTAAAAAAATACAATCCAAAACTTATACTTGACATAGCAGCTGGCACAGCCGATATGTGCATTAAATCCTATCAATATCTTAAACCAGAGCATGTTACTGGAGTTGACATTTCGGATAAAATGCTGGATATGGGGCGTGAAAAAGTGACTGTTGCTAATTTGGACGGCAAAATTGATTTGCAAGTGCAAGATTGTTCTACCTTAACTTTTGCCAACGAAAGCTTCGATGCGGTTACAATAGCTTTTGGGATTCGAAATTTCGAAAAGTTGAATGATAGTTTGAAGCAAATTCACAGGGTGTTAAAACCAAACGGACATTTGCTCATTTTGGAAATGAACGAACCTAAAAAAGGAATTATCCTAAAAGGCTATCAGCTTTATACCAAGGTGTTTGTGAAAATGACCTCCAGTATGCTATCAAGCGATACCAAAGCTTACGATTATCTTTCTGCCTCAATGCATGCTTTTCCTAATGGAGAAAGACTTATAGGAATTTTGAAAGAAAATGGCTTTAAATTAAATACTTATCGCAAATTTACGTTTGGAGTGTGCAGTATGTATTTAGTGGAAAAAGTTATTTAGTGGACAGTTGATAGCTGATAGTTAACAGTTGATAGCTGACAATTCATAGTTCGCAATCATAGTTTTAATATTTAAATATCTACAAGAAATTCATTTATAAAACTTTAATCTAAACTGAAAACTATCAACTGTCAATTGTCAACTACTTTTCCACTCCTCTCAATAAATTTATATCACCTTTTTTGAGGTATTTAACGCCATCCGAGCCAGTAGCTTTTATCACATAAAAGTATGGACCCGTTGTAGCTTTTTTGCCATTAATATTGCCATCCCAGCCTTTTTGTGGATCTGACCACGAAAACACCTTGCGCCCCCACCGATTATAAACCCATGCCTGAAATGTAATTATTGATTTGTAGGCCACCCGGAATTCATCATTTTGACCATCGCCATTTGGAGTAAAAACATTGGGAACCAACAATGAAGACTCAGTAACCGAAATAGAAATAACACCAGAATCTTTACAAAGGGTGGAATTGCTAACCATTAGCTTAACTTCATATTCTCCAGCGTCTGTAAAAGTGTAGCGGTGATCTTTTGAAGTACGCGGAATCAACAACTGCTTATTTTTAAAAATTTCCCATTTATACGAAGTTGTAACAGGCTCATTGGCATTACTTAAAAATTCAACACTCAAAGGAGCCGAAAACTTATCCTGTGAGGAGATGCTCGGTCGATTCTCTTCATTTAACTCCTCGCGTTTTTCAACAATGAAAACTGGATGACATTTCACAGCTACAGCTGAATATAAGGGGCTTACAATAGAATCTATGCTTAGCAATTTAGATTGATTTTTATCCAATTCTTTTGCATATTGGTCGCCAAATAAAGTGAAATAAGTGTCGCAAAGTGGTGCTTTGATAGCAATTTTGCGAGATACCAATGTATTTGATGGTAGTAAAATTGTTTCCGTTGTATCGATGGTATTCCATTTTTCAAGAAATTCCAATGTTTTATATTTCACTTCAAAATCTCTTTCTAGATTATAAGCAGTTCCGCTAGGAGTGAAGTATCTTAAAGCAGGAATATTAGCCGTAAGCAACAGATTTACATTTTCACACTGGTTTTTTGGGTCATTCTCTATTTCCAAAGTTGTGAATTTTGGATGATAATTTGAATAATCGAGGACAAAAATCGTGTCAGCATTAACACTATCAACTTCTATAATATAACCAGTTGCATCACTCGGTGGCAATAAAAAAGTTTCGGTAGGATTATTATATTCGAAGTATTTTACTTTCGTACCTATATATTCTATTTTATTATCCGAAGTAATACTATCAAAAATAATGACTTTAACGCCATTCTTCTTGTTTAATATCTGATAATTTCCTGTAACAGTAAGTTGCGCCATAATAAACATTGCAACAAAAAAGAAATAAACTGATAAAAGGACTTTTCTCATAAATGGGATTATTTTAAAATTACTATGTAATATCATTGAAGATACAAATGTACATCTTTCTTATCAATAACAAAAAAAATGCTCATTTATTACCTTATTTCTACTGTTGACCTTTATTTTTTGTACTTTTGCAAATCTATCTAAATATCAATAAGTAACAGTTTTGAAAATGAAAAAGCACCTATTCGGTTTTATATTAGCTGGTTTGTTATTTACAAGCATTGCGGTATTTGCACAAAATGCTAATTATGCAACAAAAAAAATAAAAGACGTTGAATATTATATCTATAAAGTAGATACTAGTGAAGGTTTAATGGCCATAGCGCGAAAATTCAATGTAAGTGTAGAAGAGATTAACACTGCCAATCCGGAGCTTCAAAACGACCTAAAAGTAGGTCAGAAAATTCTTATTCCAATCAAAAAAACAGAGATAAAAAAAGCAGATTTAAACGTTGAATTTAAGGAACATAAAGTCAAAAAGAAACAAACTCTTTTTGCTATAAGTCAAAAATATGAAGTCAGTCAGGAAGACATCATTAAATACAATCCTCAAATAGACAAAGGTTTACAAGAGGACATGATTCTTAAAATTCCGTCAAAAGAAAAAGAAAAGAAAGTAGTTAAATCAGAAAAAACTATTGCACCTAAACCAACTATGAAGCTTGAGGAAAATTCGAAATTGGACAATAAAAAAACCACCGTTCATCAAGTTCAATCTGATGAAACGTTGTATTCAATTAGCAAGCGATATAATGTAGAAATTGAAGATATCGTTAAATTAAACCCTAGTTCAGCAAATAAACTTGCAATAGGAATGGAAATAAAGATTCCAACTAATGGCTCTAAAAATGTTTTAAATCAAAAAGATGATACTATAATAGCTACCCCAAAATCATCTGTTCCATCAAATCAATTAACAGATAAAACTGATTATCCCAACATTAATTCAAAAAAAACTATCAAAATTGCATTTTTACTACCATTTATGCTTGAACATACCAAAACCGATGCTAGTGTAGAACGTTTTATCGATTTTTATGCTGGGTCTCTTATGGCAATTGAAGAGGCAAAACAAAAAGGTATTTCGTTTGAAATATACACTTACGATACCGAAAAATCGGAGGAGAAAGTGACTGCCGTTTTGACTAATGCTGAATTAAAAACCATGGATTTAATTGTAGGACCTGCTTTTAGCAATCAAATTTCGATAGTGGCTGACTTTGCAAAAGCGAATAAAATCAACACTTTAATACCGTTCAGCTCCAAAATACCTGATATTGATACAAATGCTTACTTATTCAAATTCAATCCGGGAACGGAAGTTGAATTAAAGTACTCGACAGAACTTTTAACTGGAAAATACAAAAATGACAATATTATTTTTGCCGAAATTGAAGGAATCAGCACTTTCGACGAAGGACAGATATGGTGTAAGGCATTACAAAAAGAACTGACTAACAATGATTTAAAATTTTCAAAAATCAAACTAACAAATTCAGAGGCAATTGACTTTACAAACATTATCAAGAAAAATGAAAAAAATATAGTAATCTTTAATACCGATAAATTTGCATATATAGTACCTTATGTACCAAACTTACGGCAGGTTTCCAACAACTATGATGTAATTCTATTCGAACAATACAGCTGGAGAAATCAGGATAAAATATTGGCTCAAAACATTTTTATATCGCCCTTCACTACAAAATACAATGCAAAGGAAATCAGCACTTTCAATGACAATTATACTCAACACTTTGGTAAAACGGCTTCAAAAAATTCACCTCGGTTCGACCTATTAGGTTATGATTTATCAAACTATTTTATAATACTGATAAATAAATACGGCAATAAATTTATTGAAAAAATTGGGTCGTTCAATTTTTCAAGCGGAATACAATCACAGCTTCAATTTGAACGAATTTCTAACGGTTCTGGATTTGTGAATCAAAAACTTTATTTAGGAGAAGAGTAAAATTCATTCATAAACAAGCATTTAGTTTACTACTGATTATAAATTTAGAATACTCTTAATGTTATGCGCATCATTACTATTTTCGTAATGCTTTCATTTTTTACCTTAACTAAGGCTCAAGTGCGTTTGGATAAACCTGAGGTCTATTTTGGTGCATCAGCTGGAGTTACAGAATCGATGGTGATTTTTAAACCTGCTGTTAGTCAGGGCTATTTATTGGGCTATAATGGTGGAATCGTGTTCCGATACATTGCTGAAAAAAATGTGGGCATGCAAGCTGAATTGAATTTTTCGCAACGTGGATGGACTGAGGCAACTGGTTTATATACGCGTCATCTTAACTACATCGAGCTCCCTTTTATGACTCACATTTACATGGGTAAAAAAAACCGTGTATTCCTGAACTTTGGACCAAAAATAAGTTACTTAATTTCAGAAAATGTGGTTCGGAATGAAACTTCAAACATTGAATTACAGCACATTACTAAAACAGAAAATCCATTCGATTATGGACTTTGCGCTGGGCTTGGTTTTCTTATCAATATTAAAGGGAGCATATATCAACTTGATACACGAGCTAATTATGGACTTAGCGATGTATTCTCAAACACTAAAAGTGATTACTTTGAAACTTCTAATAATCTGAATGTATCTGTTAATCTAGCTTGGTTATTTCAAACAGAATAAATCTAATTTTAAAAAGGATTATCTTATTACAATAATTAACTAATAGACCTTATTTTCCGAAAGAGAATGGGGATTTAATTTTTGAATAAGTCATACCTAAAATTAGGTTTAATAACAATGTTTGTTTTTACTGTAGATTTCATTGCATTTAATCAAAAAACGTATATAACCAACCCTCTTCGACACATATCTGTTAAAATAAAATACCTTTTAGAATAATCTTTCATGATAAAAAGATGGGCACAAAGCTTTGACCAGTATTATATTTTCATTTATATAGTAAAGTGGTTTTTTTATATTTTACCTGTATCGGTAGTAGTAGGATCGTTGGTAGCTTTTTTTTTATGGTTACTCGATTTAGCAACTGTTACGCGTTGGAATAACGGCTGGCTGCTATACTTTTTGCCATTTGTAGGAGTTGCAATAGTTGCCTTGTACAAGTTTAAAGGTAAAAACGCTGATGCTGGAAACAATTTGGTAATGGAAGAGATTCACAAAATTGGTGGTGGAATACCCTTCAGAATGGCACCATTTGTTCTATTTTCCACTGTAATAACACATCTTTTTGGAGGTTCAGCCGGCAGAGAAGGAACGGCGGTGCAAATTGGTGGAAGTGTAGCCCAGTTTTTTGGCAACAAAATGCGACTGAATGGCGAAGATTTGCGCATTTTATTGATGACCGGAATTGCAGCTGGCTTTGGTGCTGTTTTTGGAACACCCATAGCGGGTGCTATTTTTGCTTTGGAGGTGCTAGCCATTGGACGCATAAAATATGACGCACTTTTACCATGCTTTTTTGCTGCAGTACTGGCTAACATCGTCTGCACAATGTATGGTATTGAACACACACATTATCAAATAAATTTTCACGAACAGGCTAGTATTGGTTATTTTATACTGAAATTTGATCCCAAAATTCTTCTTTGGGTAACTATATCAGCTGTTATTTTTGGAGTGACAAGTTATCTTTTTTCGGAACTTTCGCATAATATCAAAAGAATTGCTCACAAATACATTAAATGGAAATATGCAATTCCAATGATAGGTGGTGGTGTTATTATTATTCTAACATCAATTGCGGGAACTACCGATTATTTGGGCTTGGGAGTGAGCACTGAAAGTGGTGTGGGAAACAGTATTGTTAATGCATTTAAGCCAGGCGGTGTGGATACTTACAGTTGGTTGTGGAAAATAATTTTCACAGTAGTGACCTTAAGTACTGGTTTTAAAGGGGGTGAAGTTACTCCACTTTTCTTTATTGGAGCTGCACTTGGCAATGTGATTGCACAATTTGCTGGTATGCCGATTGACTTATTTGCAGCCTTGGGGTTCATTGCGCTATTTGCAGGTGCCACCAATACACCGCTCGCCTGTACGCTTATGGGTGTAGAATTATTTGGTGGTGAGCATGTTATCTATTTTGCAATGGCATGCTTTATTGCCTACTATTTTAGTGGAAATTCGGGAATTTACACTTCACAACAAATTGGAGTTCATAAGGCAGACCTCGAACACCATTTAAATACAAAAAAAGACATCAAAGGTGGTGAAAGTGATAGATAAAGGAAAATAGGATTTAAGGCTATTTTATAATGTAGTGATAGACCACTTAATACATAAAGATACTCATATAACCTCTTAGATGATTCGATAAGTATTTATTACCATGTGATTAGAACTATTTGTTTGACATCTAAAAAGACGATAATTGTAATTGACTTTTCATCAAAAACCTACATTAAAAATTGGGTACAGTGGAGTGAGAATAATCTAACAATAGAAAATTGTGTTAACTATTCTTCACCTAATACTCTAAAATACTAAGTCACATATTTAACCCCCTTTTATAAACCTCCAACGCTCTATTCCTGGCAAAGCTATGTTCCACAATCGGTTGTGGATAATCAAAACTATCCAATTCTTTTACCCAATGTCGGATGTATTTTAAGTCTGGGTCGAAGCGTTTGGTTTGTTCCGAAGGATTAAAAACTCGGAAATATGGTGCAGCATCACAGCCACATCCTGCAGCCCATTGCCAGTTGCCATTATTGGCAGATAGTTCATAATCAATTAGTTTGTTGGCAAAATATGCTTCACCCCAACGCCAATCTATCAGTAAATGTTTGGTCAGAAAACTAGCCACCACCATGCGCACCCGGTTGTGCATCCAGCCCGTTTCGTTGAGTTGACGCATGCCGGCATCCACTATTGGGTAGCCCGTTTTTCCTTCGCACCAAGCTGCAAATTCTGTTTCGTTGTTTCGCCACGCAATGGCTTCGTATTTTTGCCGGAATGCACCCGTTTCTACATGCGGAAAATGTACTAGAATGCTCATAAAGAACTCACGCCAAATCAATTCGTTGAGCCATTGTTCGTTTAATTTCAATGCTACAGTTAGCAGTTTTCGTACGCTGACGGTTCCAAATCGCAAATGAACGCTCAGTCTTGTAGTTCCTTCCACGCCAGGTAGATTGCGCGTTTCGTCATAAGTTGCAATGATACTTTCGTCCACAGTTGGGGGTAAAAATAGCATGTCTGTTTTCATAAAACCAATTTCATCTAAGCTTGGAATTGGCATTTTAGCCACTTTTACAAACTGATTTGTAAGTTGTTGAGAAGGATTTTGAGTATAACTTCTTTCAGCCAAATTATTTTTCCAAATTTTGGAATAGGGCGTAAAAATGGTGTAAGGTTCGCCATTTCCTTTCAACACTTCGTTGGCCTCAAAAATAACTTGGTCTTTGAAAGTAAAAAATTGGATGGATTTAGATTCTAAAAAATCGTTGACTTCTTTGTCCCGTTGCAAAGCATATTTTTCATAATCACGATTGGTATAAATTGCTTTAATATCATATTCGTTAACTAGTTGAGTGAAAACATCCAACGGTTTTCCAATCTTTACGCACAACGAGCTTCCAATCGCCTCCAACTTGATTTGCAAACTTGTAAGTACTTGATGGATAAAGTCAACACGGCGGTCACGCTTGTCTTCCAATTGCGAAAGAATGTCAGTATCGAATATAAATAGTGGTAAAATGGGTATTCCAGACTGTAAAGCATGATATAATCCTGCATTATCTTCCAGTCGTAAGTCGCGGCGAAACCAGAAAATGGCTATTTTTTTATTTATTTTTATCATGTTTAGTACAATGAGCGATTTTTATGCGTAAATTTGAGCGCAAATGTAGTGGCTTTTTTGTTATCTATGTTATCGTTTAACTATTTCCAAGAAAAGATTTTTTTAGCGTTTTTTCTTTGTTCTAATTTGCTTTTACATCTTTCATAAAATGTTTTTCTAATTATGCATTACTTAATTCCTGCTTCCGATCCATCATATAGCTTTCAAGCCACTCCGTTTGGCGAATGTTGCATTGCTTTTTCTAACGATGGAATTTGTTCGCTCACTTTTCCCGAAGACCGCGAAAGTGGAATGATGGATTTGAAAAGGCGCTTTTCGGAAACAACGTTTAAACAAAATGATGATAAGGCCGCCCGCTTGGTTCGTCAGATATTTGAAGATGGTAAAAATCCGACTTTAAATCCAATTGGAACTGATTTTCAGCTGTCTATATGGAATGCATTGCAACAAATTCCAGCTGGCGAAACCACTACTTATGTCAAGATTGCTGAGGCAATTGGACGCCCAAAAGCAGTTCGAGCGGTGGGGACAGCTATTGGTGCTAATCCCATTGGATTTCTGATTCCATGCCATCGCGTAATTCGAAGCGATGGCAGTTTAGGTGGTTTTCGATGGGGATTGGAATGTAAAAAAGCAATACTAGAGTGGGAGAAAAAATAAAACATAAAAGAGTTATATATTTTTGCTCGTCCACCAAACTACTTTCTAGCTTGTATTAGCTTGGCTATCAGGCCAGTCCAACCAGTTTGATGCGAGGCTCCTAGCCCTTTTCCAGTGTCTCCATGAAAATACTCGTAAAATAATATGTGGTTCGCAAAATCAGACCTCTCCATATATTGTTTATCATCTCCAAAAACAGGTCGATTTCCATTCTCGTCTTTTTGAAAAATTTTCAATAAACGATTGGACAATTCATTTGAAATTTCATTCAACGTCAGCAAGTTACCCGAATTGGTGGGACATTCAACTTTAAAATCATCACCAAAATAGTGATGAAAGCGTTGCAGTGACTCTACAATCAAAAAGTTAACTGGAAACCATATTGGGCCTCGCCAATTGGAATTTCCCCCAAACATGGACGTAGTAGCTTCACCCGGCTGATAATCAACCATGTATTGTTTATTTTCTGCTTTAAAAATATATGGATTCTGCTGGTAATGTTTTGATAATGAACGGACACCAAAATCAGATAAAAATTCTGTTTCGTCAAGCATTTTGTTTAATATTTGCTTCAAACGACCTCCACGCAACAATGAAAACAAATGTGTTTCGTTATCGCCTTCATCTGTCCATCGGGATACCAAATTTGAAAGGTCGGGTCGATAGTTGAGAAACCATTTCATTCTGGCCGCAAATTCGGGGCATTTTTTAAGCGTGTCGTCATCAATAATTTCGACTGCAAAGAGGGGAATTAACCCTACCATCGACCTTACTTTCAATTTGCTTTTTCCGTTTTTATTATCCAACACATCATAAAAGAATGCATCCTCATCGTCCCACAAATCTATCCCGTCGCCATTAATATTTGCCATTGCGCCAGCAATATACAAGAAATGTTCGAGAAATTTAGTAGCCAAATCTTCATATACTTTGTTGGTTTTAGCCAATTCCAATGCCATGCGCATCATGTTGAGCGAATACATTGCCATCCAAGCTGTTCCATCGGCTTGTAAGATGTGTCCACCACCAGGAATCTCTGCACTGCGGTCGAAAACGCCAATATTATCCAACCCCAAAAAACCGCCCTGAAAAATATTGTGATTGTGCTCGTCTTTTCTATTTACCCACCAAGTAAAATTAAGTAATAATTTATGAAAAACGGACTCCAAAAAAGCCCTGTCGCCCACATTATTATTGTGCTTTTTGTCCATTTTATATACACGCCAAGTTGCCCAACCATGCACTGGGGGATTTACGTCAGAAAAATTCCATTCGTAAGCCGGTAGCTGACCATTGGGGTGCATGTACCATTCGCGGGTGATAAGTTTCAGCTGGTCTTTGGCAAATTGCGGGTCCACCATTGCCAACGGAATGCAATGAAACGCCAAATCCCAAGCCGCAAACCATGGATATTCCCAAGTGTCGGGCATAGAAATGATATCGGCATTGTAGAGGTGCGTCCATCCATTGTTACGTCCAACCATTCTGTCTTTGGGTGGTGCAGGATGTGCGGGGTCGCCTTTTAGCCATTTAGAAACATCGAAATAATAAAATTGCTTGCTCCAAAGCATACCTGCCAATGCTTGTCGCTGTATAATATTGGCATCAGCATTTTTGTTATTTATTTGTAAATCAGCATAAAATTGATTTGCATCTTCTAACCTTTCCTCAAAAATTTGATGAAAATCGAGAAATGGAAGGCTGTTGTGCGTGGATGACAAACGCATTAAAATTGTAGTTGATTCTTTTGCTGGTATATTCAGTAGAAAGCGTGCAGCCGCTTTTGTGCCTAGTTTGTTTGGATTAACAGCGTCCGCCACATCATCAACGATGTAATCATTTATACCATCTTTAAAATACTGATTTCCATTTGATTTACCACCATGTTTTTTTACATTGGTTTCGTTGTTAGTGAATAAAAACTGTGGCTTTTTATTACAATAAAGATGATAAAGCCCGAGTTTTTTATGGTTAATGACCAAAGAATAATCATCTTTTAACCCAATAAGTGGTTTATGTACATCGTATCCCCAGCTCCAAGTATTTCTAAACCAAATTTGGGGCACTAGGTCAATTGTAGCAGTTATTTTGGCGCGATTATGTACTGTGATTTTTATTAAAATATCTGTCTCGTCTTTTTTTGCGTATTCAATAAACACATCAAAATATTTATCATTATCAAAAACACCTGTATCATCTAGTTCAAATTCAGCTTGTTCTCTGTCTCTATTTCGGTTTTCATCTATTAAATTCATGTATGGAAATTCTTCCTGAGGATATTTATACAGCATTTTCATATACGAATGTGTGGGCGTACTATCCAAATAATAGTAGTTTTCCTTCACATCTTCTCCATGGTTTCCTTCGTTACCCGACAGTCCAAAATATCGTTCCTTCAGAATTGGGTCTTTACCATTCCACAAAGCCAATGCAAAGCAAATCAATTGTTTATCATCGCTAATACCTCCAATTCCTTCTTCACCCCATCGGTAAGCTCTACTTCGAGCGGCATCGTGCGTGGTGCAATCCCAAGCATTTCCGTCTGGGCTATAGTCCTCGCGCACAGTTCCCCATTGCCTATCAGCCAAATATGGACCCCAAGTTTTCCAGTTCTTGTTGTTTAATGTCAATTCTGTAACTCGGATTTTCTCTTGATTTTTAAGCATAATTGAATGGTGTTATTTTTATCATAAATGAAATAGACATCTAAAAAATGCTTGTTAAACTCTCCATCTTTTGGTTAAGTCTCTAAAAGCATCTACACGTCTATCGCGGAAAAAGGGCCACATCCGCCTCACAGTTTCTGTTCTTAACAAATCAATATCTACTATTATATTCTCGTCAATATCATTTTCAGCTTGAGCTATTATTTCTCCTTGAGGGCCAGCCACAAAACTATTGCCCCAAAACTGGATACCATTGGTTACTCCCGAAGGGTCAGACTCGTAACCCGTTCTATTGCATGAAATTACATGAAGTCCATTGGCTACAGCATGTGCCCGTTGTGCTATCATCCATGCATCAGTTTGGCGTTGTTTTTCTTCTGTTGAATCGGTACTTTCCCACCCGATTGCTGTTGGATAAATCAACATTTCTGCTCCAGCCATTGCCATTAGGCGGGCAGCTTCCGGATACCATTGATCCCAACATACCAGCACACCAAGTTTTCCAACCGATGTTTGAATGGGTTCAAAACCTAAATCGCCAGGTGTAAAATAGAACTTTTCGTAATAAGCTGGGTCGTCAGGAATGTGCATTTTACGATACTTTCCAGCTATTGTTCCATCATTTTCAATCACTACAGCCGTATTATGATAAAGACCGGCAGCTCGTTTTTCGAACAACGAAAGCACTAACACCACAGTTAATTCCTTGGCTAACTTTCCAAACAATTCTGTTGAATGGCCAGGGATGGTTTCTGCTTGATCAAAAATTGCAGGGTCTTCAGTTTGGCAAAAATAAAGACCGTTGTGAAGTTCCTGTAGCACAATAAGCTCTGCACCTTGGGCGGCGCATGAGCGTATATTTTGTTCCAGTTTGGCAGTATTTGCCTCGTGGTTTTTCGTGTTAGACTGTTGAATTATAGCTATTTTCATCTTTCTTTTACCTCCTCCTAACCCCATCCAAATGAGGGGAAAAGTTCATTTAATTAAATTAGAGTTCTAAGAACTTTTGATTTTTTTTAGTCTGAATAACTCAACCCGTTATTCATTGACCTATTCCGCTCCTTCGGAGGGACTAGGGGGAGCTGGATACTGCATCGTTACACAGTGCAACGACCCATGTTGTTTTACCAAAGCCATACAATTAATTCCCACAATTTCACGGTCGGGAAATGCTTTTTGCAGCTGCTCTTTTGCTATTTCATCTTTTGGTGAATTGTAAGTAGGTACCAACACCGCTCCATTAATTATCAAAAAATTAGCGTAAGTTGCTGGTAATCTTTCACCATCATCATAAATTGCATCGGCCATTGGCAGCGGAATTAGCCTATAATATCTTCCTTCGAGGTTTTTAAATTTCCGAAGTTCCTTTTTCATTTTCTTTAACTCTTCAAAATGCTCATCTTCAATATCTTCGCATCTTACATAAGCAATGGTACTTTTATCGCAAAGCCGCGCCAATGTATCTACATGGCTGTCAGTATCATCTCCTTCCAAGTAACCGTAATTTAACCATAAAACTTGCTTTAATCCAAAAAATGCTTTTAGTTTTTCTTCCACCACCTCTTCAGATAAATGGTTGCGGTTATCCGAAAGCAAACATTCAGCGGTTGTCAAAACAGTTCCTTCGCCATCCGATTCTATACTGCCACCTTCCAACACAAAATCGAAGCAGTTTTTGTGACCCGAATCGCCAAAAATACCAGCCGTATAAAGCTTTCTAGTAATCAAATTATCATAATTGGCAGCAAACTTTAGTCCCCAACCGTTAAATACAAAGTCGTAAATAACCGGTTTTCCGTCTTCCAACACTGTAATTCCACCATGGTCGCGCGCCCAGGTGTCGTTGGTAGGCATTTCGGCAAATGTTATTTTCGACAGATCTACATCGCCCAATAACATTTCTACTTCATCTGTATCGGCACAAACGATGAGTAAGTTTTCGTGTTTGATAATTTCACGTGCAATATTCACAAAGCATTCGTTTACTTCATCAAGCATATTAGCCCAATCGGTGTTGGCATGTGGCCAAGTGAGTTGAATGAAACTTTGCTCAGCCCATTCGGCAGGGAGGATTTTTGTTGGTTTTGAGTCCATTTGTTTTAAGAAAAATTGAAAATTCGATACAAAAATACGAAAAAAAAATTTGTTCATTCAATTATAAATGCTTTTGACTAATTTTGTGGCAAAATAAAATGAAAATTCAATGAAAAACATTGTAATTCTTTACTCGGGTGGCATGGATAGCAGCGTGGCATTGTACCAATATTCAACGCAAATTCGGGTGGCCGTGTCGTTTAATTATGGTTCAAAACACAACAAAAAAGAAATTCAATTTGCAGCCCAAAATTGCAAAGCGTTGGGAATAGAACATCGCATTATTGAGCTGGATTTGAACAAAATGGGCTTTGTTTCAAGCTTGTTGCAAACGGGTGGTGATATCCCAAATGGACATTACGAAGATGAAACTATGAAATCGACTGTAGTGCCTTTTCGCAATGGAATTATGCTCAGCATTGCAGCGGGAATTGCCGAAAGTATTGATTGCAATAGACTTCTGATTTCCAATCACGCGGGCGACCATGCCATTTATCCCGATTGTAGGCCTGAGTTTATTAATAGCATGAACGATGCCATCCGTTTTGGAACCTACAACAATGTTGAGATTTTTGCCCCAATGACCAATCTTACAAAACGTGAAATTGCATTGCTTGGAAAAGAAATTAATGTGCCGTTCGAAAACACCTATTCATGCTACAATGGACAGGAAATTCACTGCGGAACATGCGGAACATGCGTGGAACGAAAAGAGGCGTTAGTGGGTTTTGACCCAACCGAATATATGGTTTGAAAGAAATCAAATAAAAATCCAATATAACAATATAAGTAAATTTAACTTGTATGATTAAAAAAAATGTCGTAAATTTGTAACCATTGTGTAAGGTTAAACTATATGGTTATGAATGAGTACTTAACATTATCGGAAGCAGCCGATTTGATTGGAAAAAGCAAAGAAACTTTGAGACGTTGGGATAGAGAAGGTAAATTGACTGCTGTTCGTGAACCTATGAGCAATTATAGAGTTTACAAAAAAGAACATGTTGAACTTCTTTTTTCTGAATTCTTAAATGAGAATGTGGAGACGGTCTCGAATTATGTGGAACCCGAAAATCAATATACTGTTTTAGAATTATTTGCTGGTGGTGGTGGTTTGGCTATCGGAATGGAAAAGGCAGGTATCAAATGTGTTGCATTAAACGAAATTGACAAATGGGCTTGTCAGACATTACGAAAAAACAGACCATATTGGAAAGTTTTAGAAGGTGATATTAAGTCTTTTGATTTTACTGAATATAATAACAAAGTAGATGTTGTTACAGGTGGATTTCCTTGTCAAGCATTTAGTTATGCAGGTAAGAAATTAGGTTTAGCTGATGCAAGAGGTACATTGTTTTATGAATTTGCTCGAGTTGTCAAGGAAGTAAATCCGCCAATTTGTATTGGTGAAAATGTGCGTGGATTGTTGAGTCATGAAAATGGAAAAACATTACAAGGAATGATTTCTATTTTAGACGAAATAGGATATAATGTCATGCCTTTTCAGGTTTTAAAAGCAATAAATTATAAAGTACCACAAAAAAGAGAGCGATTAATCTTAGTAGGAGTAAGAAAAGATATTGACATAAATTATCAATACCCAGCACCATACAAGAAAATTTACAATCTAAAAGATGCACTTCAAAAAGGAGATTTATTTAATTGTGATGTTCCTGACTCTATAGGTGCAAAGTATCCAAAAAGCAAAAAAGACGTATTAGATTTAGTGCCACCGAAAGGATATTGGCGTGATTTACCTCTAGATATTCAGAAAATTTTTATGGGTGGAAGTTTTCATCTTGGTGGAGGAAAAACAGGCATTGCAAGACGAATAGGTTGGGATGAGCCTTGTTTGACATTAACTTGTAGTCCAGCTCAAAAACAAACAGAGAGATGCCACCCCGAAGAAACTCGTCCCTTTACCGTTAGGGAGTATGCTCGTATTCAAACTTTTCCAGACGAATGGAATTTTGAAGGTTCTCTGGCACAGCAATATAAACAAATTGGGAATGCAGTTCCAGTCAATTTAGGTAGAGAGGTTGGCTATTCTATAGTTAGATTTTTGAATCGTTATTATAATTTGTCGAAACCTAAATAATAACTATAATTTTCAAAAGTTATTTGGTCTAAAACCGTTCTATTAGTTGTAGTTATTTCTAAATTTATTTCTTCTAAAGCTGAATTATCTACAATTTCTTTGTTTGAATTTATGCTGTCCAAATAATCTTTGATTGCAATTGGTAAAACCTTGTACAATTGATAGAGAGCATCATTTTTGCCTGAAAGAAGTGTATAAAATTGGTCGCCTGAAATCTTAAATACCCTACTATGACCATATTCCTTGCCATTTATTTCACCTGACCATTTCTCGTTAAAACTACCTTTGGCGAGAATTTGAACCCAATAACAGTTGGCTTTTTTATAGGAATCTGCATATCGAGCCAATTTCTGAAATAGACTTTCAGCAGAACTGCTATTCATTGTGTTGTGTTTGTTTTTAATATCAGCAAATAAAGTATCATCATTGGCTTTTATATCAAAACCACTCAGATTACCAATTTCAAAACCCTTTATTCCGCCTAAAATTTGTTCATGAAAAGTGCCTATTGAATTATTAATTGACTTGTCGATTTGCCTTAGAATTTCAGATTCTATTAGACTTTCTTCATTAATACCATTAAATTTGGAGTCGAAAGTCAATTTAATTGTATCAACTTTATTGCTATAAAAATTCTTTTTGGAAATGTTGTTTTTAGCTTTTAAATAGGCATTATGAAGATTACCAATACAATTAAGCAAATGTTCGTCTGAAATGAAATTGACATATTTATTTTCCATGTTTTATTCTTTATTTATTAAGTCCGCTAAATTACTACTTTTAAATCAATATCTACTAATTGCTCAAATTCTTACAACATCTTTTCCACACCATTCAATTTCAGTTCAATCACTTCCAAATTTTGAATTTTCTCACCGTCAATTTCAAAACGAACCAATGTTTGGACTTTGTGAAAGCCCGATTTTCCTGCAGCTCCTGGATTGATGTGCAGTAAGTTGAGGGTTTTGTCGTACTGCACTTTCAATATGTGAGAATGTCCGCACACAAAAAGTTTTGGTGGTTTTTGGTAGATGAGTGGACGCACTAATTTGTCGTAATTGCCTGGATAACCACCAATATGTGTGAGCCAAACCGTTACACCTTCGCAGATAAAACGATTGTGTTGCGGAAAAATCGCACGCGTTTCGTAGCTATCAATATTCCCCCAAACTCCTCGTAAAGGTTTGAAAGCGCGTAATTTATTTACTACTTCCAACGACCCCCAATCGCCAGCGTGCCACACTTCATCGCAGTTGGCAAAATGTTCAAGAATGCGGTCATCCAACATGCCGTGTGTGTCCGAGAGAATTCCGATGCGTGTCATTGGTTGGTTATTTTATGTTCTTATCTGTTGCAAAAGTAATAAAAATCAACCATAAAGAAATAATTATATGCCTAAGAGACGAATATGTGTTATATTCTTTAAAATTATAACCCAAACCGTTAATTATTAATTTTGATTATATGTGTTATTTCGTTACTTTTGTACGCTTTTGTGGAAAATAACAAGGAGATAATGAAGAAAAGAGTTAATAAAATAAAACCATTCATACAAAAAATGCGATTCAAGTATCGTGTTTCGATTATGAATGAAAACACGTTGGAAGAAACGTGGCATGTACGCTTATCGCGATACAGTGTTTTTATGTTTACTATAACTTTTATATTTATAACATTCATTATCCTTACTATCCTCATTTTCAACACCTCCATTTCGCGATACTTGCCAGGCTATGGAGAAACAGGAAATCGCAATGAGATTATTAAAGAGTCGATGAGAGTGGATTCTTTAGTAAAACAAATTAATTTACAAGAGGGCTACGTGGCCATTTTAAAAGGAATCATTAGGGGAGAAATGAAGCCCGACTCAATTGCCTCACTAGACTCAATTGCATTGAAGGAAAGAGCTCAAATTTTAGTAGAAAAATCAAACGAAGAAAAAGAATTTATTGAGAAATTTGAGAAGGAAGAAAAATACAACTTGGCAAGTTTGGATTCAAAACCAAACGAAAATATGTACGTTTTTTTTAGACCAACTCGAGGCGTTATTTCTTCGTCATTTAGTTTAGATGAGAAACAATATGGTATCTTTTTGATTACCTCTCCCAATGAAACAGTGGTAAGTGTGTTGGGTGGAACGGTCATTTATGCTGCTTTCACTTTTGATTTTGGATGGGTAATACAGGTGCAGCACGAAAATAATTACATTTCTATTTACAAAAACAATACCCGCTTGCTGAGTAAAGTTGGCGAGTCGGTTAAAGCCGGTGAGGGTATTGCCATTACGGGCGATGCTACAGGAAAAAAAACAGGGACTCAATTTTATTTTGAACTTTGGAAACAAGGAAAAGCTGTTAACCCTGAAGAAGTTATAATTTTTTAGTAGGTAGATAGTAGTTAGTAGTTTATAGCAAATCGGCAATTAAAATTAAGTACTAGAACTTGACACTAACACAAAAAACGATTTGCATTTGTTTGTGTTATTTGCGTTCAAAAATCAGTTGTTAGTTTAATTATAGTCAAAGTTGATAGTAATCAATACTTGCATAGTCCCCCTTTAGGGGCTAGGGGTTCTTCTTATTAGAAAAAACATACATGGAGACAATTCCAAAAAAACAAATAGCAATTTTAGGTTCAACGGGTTCTATCGGAACGCAATCGTTGGAAGTGTTAGCTGCAAACGATTCATTGTTTGAAGTTTATGCCTTGACTGCAAACAATAATATAGATTTGCTCATTCAGCAAGCACGCAAATTTAACCCTGAAATGGTGGCAATTGGCAACGAAAGTCATTATAACCAATTGAAAGATGCATTATCCGATTTGCCAATTAAAGTTTTTGCAGGCATTGACTCAATTGCTCAAATAGCTGAAATGCAACCTATTGACATTGTGCTGACTGCCATGGTGGGCTATTCGGGTTTGAAACCCACTATGAATGCCATCAAAGCTGGAAAAAAAATTGCGCTAGCCAATAAAGAAACATTAGTTGTAGCTGGTGAACTGATTTGTGAGCTGGCTACCGAAAATAATGCCGCAATTCTTCCTGTTGATTCAGAGCATTCGGCCATTTTTCAATGCTTGGCGGGCGAAGGAAATAACCCTATCGAAAAGTTAATACTTACGGCATCTGGCGGTCCGTTTCGCACAAAATCGATGCACGAACTTGAAAATGTGACTGTTGCGCAAGCCCTCAAACATCCAAACTGGGATATGGGTGCAAAAATAACCATCGATTCGGCTAGTTTAATGAACAAGGGCTTTGAGATAATTGAGGCAAAATGGCTTTTTGGAGTTAGTCCGGACCAAATTCAAGTGGTAGTGCATCCACAATCTATCATACATTCGATGGTTCAATTTTCCGACGGTTCCATAAAAGCGCAACTTGGGATGCCAGACATGAAATTGCCCATTCAATACGCTTTTACTTATCCCGACCGCCTAAAAACAAATTTTCCACGCTTCGATTTTGATCTTTGCAATCAATTTACATTTGAAAAGCCGGATATGGAACGTTTCCGAAATCTCGGTTTTGCTTACTATGCCATGGATAAAGGTGGAAATATGCCTTGTATCCTAAATGCAGCGAATGAAATTGTGGTGGAAGCATTCCTAAAAGAAAAAATTGGATTTTTGCAAATGAGCGACATCATTGAAACTGTAATGGCTAAAGCCGATTTTGTGGCAAAACCAACTTATGATGATTATGTGAGAACGGATGAATTGGTGAGAGTTTTAACTACGGAATTAATAGCCCCCTAACCCCCGAAGGGGGAATAAGACCAAGTCTACTTTTAAATATTTAATATAATTATAAAATAAATAGTGAAACTAACTAAAAATCCCCCTTCGGGGGATTTAGGGGGCAAAATCCCAAAAACAGAAGGCATTAAATATGCAGGTTCAAAATTAAAATTGCTGCCTTACATATTCGAAATGGTGGGCCAATTGGACGGGATTGAATCGGTGTTGGATGGGTTCAGTGGTTCTACTAGGGTTTCGCAGGCTTTTGCGCAGTTGGGATATTCTACCACTTCAAGCGACATTTCAGCTTGGTCGGAAGTTTTTGCTACTTGTTATCTTATTGCGAATAAAACGGATAATTTTTATCAAGAAAAAATTGATTTTCTTAATAACTTACAAGGGGTAGACGGTTGGTTTACAGAAAATTATGGCGGTGCAGTTTCTGAGATAAAAAAACCATTTCAGAACAAAAACACACGAAAACTAGATGCCATTCGCACCGAAATTGATGCAATGGATTTACAGTGGGAAGACAAATGTGTGCTGCTTACGAGTTTGATTTTGGCACTGGACAAAGTGGATAATACTTTGGGGCATTACGTGGCGTATTTGTCAGATTGGTGTCCGCGCTCATTTAAAGATTTACTTTTAACACTTCCAAATCGTTATTTAAACACTGGGAACAATAGCGTTATTAGGGGCGATATTTTTAAAACGGTGGAAAATAACCGCTATGATTTGGTGTATTTTGATCCGCCTTATGGCTCGAATAACGAAAAAATGCCGCCAAGCCGAGTCAGATATGGTGCCTATTACCATTTGTGGACTACCATTATCCAAAACGACAAACCTTTAATTTTTGGGAAAGCGAATCGACGTGAAGATTCAAGAGATAATGTCTCAGCATCTGTTTTTGAGGAATTTAGACGAAATGAAAGTGGCGATTTTATGGCCATGGAAGCGTTAAGAAAATTAATTGACGAAACAAATACGCGTTATTTACTGTTATCGTACAGTTCGGGTGGTAGGGCAACCAAAGAGCAATTAATGGACATTATTTCAGCTTCAGGAGTATTATTGCAAATAAAAATGATTGACTATCAAAAAAATGTGATGAGCAATATGCGCTCCACTAGCGAGTGGATAAACAGTGACGGCAAACACAACGAATATCTTTTTTTAATGGAAAAAGCCGACTAAAATTCCCCAAAGAGGGACTTAAAGACCAGGGCAACTTACAATTGACATATAAATTAAACTAAAACAAAACTCTTTCATCCCCCTTTGGGGGCTTGGGGGCTAATTATTTCTTTATGGAAACATTTCTTATCAGGGCACTTCAACTTATTTTAAGCCTTTCTATCCTAGTAGTTTTACATGAACTAGGGCACTTTGCGTTTGCCCGATTATTTAAAGTACGAGTTGACAAATTTTACATGTTTTTCAATCCCAATTTTTCACTTATTCGTGCCAAAAGAATCAATGGTAAATGGGACGTGAAACTTTTTGCGCCTAATGTACCAGCCAATGAACGTCCAAAATTGGATGCCGATGGCGACGTGATGGTGGATGCAAAAAAGAAACCTGTGATGGAACAAATACCGGCCTCTGAACTCCCAGAAGGCGATTGGCGCAAATATCCCGACAATACCGAGTGGGGAATTGGATGGTTGCCATTGGGCGGTTATTGCAAAATTGCTGGCATGGTGGACGAATCGATGGACACAACCCAAATGGCTGCAGAACCACAACCGTGGGAATATCGCGCTCAATCAGTTTGGAAACGTTTGCCAATTATTATTGGTGGCGTATTGGTGAATTTTATTCTGGCAATGGTCATTTATTCAGCTGTTTTATACACTTGGGGCGAAGAATACCTTCCATTACAAAATGCAAAATATGGCTTACAATTCTCTAAAACGATGCAAGCTAGCGGTTTCCAAAACGGAGACAAAGTGGTAAGTGTAGATGGTCAAGCTATTGAACAACGTTCAGATTTAATAGAAAAAATTCTTATTGAAGGGAAGCAAAAAGTAACTGTAAATAGAGACAATCAACTGATTGAATTAAGCTTACCTGTCGATTTTTCTCAAAAAGTATTAGCTTCGGGCGAAACAGATTTAGTTTCTATTCGTCAGCCGTTTGTAATTGCCGAAGTTACTGACGGAATGGGTGCAGCAGCCGCTAAATTGCAAGCTGGAGATAGTATAGTAGGTATAAATAACAAACCACTTTATATATTTCAAGATATTGCAAATGAATTAAATACTTCAATCAATTCAAAAATTGCTATAGATTACATCCGCAATGGACAATTATTAAACGTAAATGTTCAGGTAAACGAAAATGGCAAATTGGGTGTTTCACCAAAACCTTACTTCGATTTTCTAGAAACAAAACGAATAGAATACGGATTTTTTGCAGCCATACCGGCTGGTATCAATCTCGGTTGGGAAACACTCACAAGTTATGTGAAGCAAATGAAATTGGTATTTACCAAGGAAGGTTCTAAACAATTGGGTGGTTTTGGTGCCATAGGTAAAATGTTTCCTCAAGCATGGGATTGGCAGGTTTTTTGGTCAATGACTGCATTACTATCTGTAATTCTGGCCTTTATGAATTTCTTGCCTATACCGGCATTGGATGGTGGATATGTGTTATTTCTTGTTTATGAGATAATAACTGGTCGCAAGCCGAATGATAAATTTATGGAATACGCACAAACGGCCGGAATGATTCTGTTGTTTGGATTACTTATTTTCTCCAACGGAAATGATATTTTTAAAGCCATTTTTAAATAAAAAAGTCTGAGGTCAAAGGACTAAGGTCAAAAGACTTTAGACTTTAGACCTTTGACATTAGACTAAAAAAGATGACAACACCTCTAGTTCTCTGCTACCCAAAATG
>JAIFKQ010000057.1 GCA_020049515.1 Paludibacter sp.
AATCGGTATAATCATCCTGTTTTTTTTTAAAAACGCAATTTGCATTCAAATGAGTTAAAACGCTGAAAAACGGTATGCACATTGCGTTTCAAGCGTATTAAAATACGTTAATGACGTATATATTCATGTTGGCGATAATAATTTTGCATATTTATACTGATGGGATAACGGGGAAATCGGGTGAATCGGGGGTTGAAACCCTGCATCACAATCATCACAGGGTTGAAACCCTGCGATCCAATATCGCTTCATCCCTGCATCACAGGGTTGAAACCCTGCGCTACCATATCGGTCGTCCCGCTGGGACTTGCATTGGTGCGTTGTTAAGTGCTAATCGTCCCGCTGGGACTTGCATTTGTGCTTTGATGAGTGCCAGCGGTATGAGCGATATTGTAGTCCAGATAGCTATCGGGAGTTTTTTACCTATGGATGGCATGACTGTGAATTATAAAGTGCGAGTAACAATGTAGAATAAATTAGCCTCGCGCCATACCATCGAAAGATGGGGAAAAGGCAAAAGGGCTCAATAGAAAAGTGTAATCCTACCTATAGGAGATTAGTACGAGAATCTAAAAACCGACAAACCTCCGAAACACATTTATTCATCGGATTAAATTTAAAACCCAATTCTGTTTCTATTTTTCGACTTGTATAATAGGTACTGTTTGAAGCTGAGCGGGCGGTACTTCGGTCTATTAAAGGAGTGAAATTAAGTAATTTCCCAATCATTTCGGAGATTGCTCCCACAGCATTCAGTACATCTCTGCCGACACCAATAAATGGTCTTCTTTTATTAAAACCATCAGCCATCATTGATAGTATCAATTTGTTTGAACAATTTTCGCTAACTAAAATATAGCGTTCGCCATATTTTCGCTGTGCCATTAATTCCGTCATTGCGCGCACTACATCGCGCACATCTACATAGCCACTACCGCCATTGGTATAAAACATTAACCCCTTTCTTACTTGTGTAAATAGCTGCGAACTACCAGTACTGGTTCCCGAAACCCCTAAAATTACACCTGGATTTACTATTACAGCATTCAGTCCTTTGTGTATTCCATTCCAGACTTCTTGTTCCGAAAAATACTTACTCAATGAATAGGCTGAACGATTTTCATTTTCCGTCCAAGGTGTATTTTCATCAACCAATTCATTACTAAAGGCTTTTCCGCAAGCGGCAATAGAGCTGACAAAGCAAAAACTTTCTACTTCACACCGCAGGGCAGCCTCCACCAATATTTGTGTGCCACGTACATTTGTATCCATTAAAATGTGGGAATTATTTGCAAGCGACACTACAGCTGCACAGTGATAAATAGATTTCACACCCGTTAAGGCCTCTACTATTGACTTTTCGTCAAGCAAGTCGGCCACAATCCAATCAATGCGCAACAGAAAATCATCAGGGCTAGCCGTGTAAAAGCTAAAAATAGTACGAAGTGGATTCAAGTCACTTGAAATACGGCGAATGGCTTTTATGCGATCATTCTGCTGGAGTAAATGCCACATTAAATTTGCCCCCACCAATCCTGTTGCCCCTGTTATTAAAATCATTTTATAGTACTTTTTAAATTGAAATTCAAATATACGGAAAGAAAACTGTATTTTTGCATTCAAATCAATTATTTCCATCAAAATAATTACATAATATCAACCAATGCAAACCGTATGTGTTTATTGTGCTTCCAGCACGCAAGTAAAACCAAGCTATTTTGAGGCTACCCACCGACTAGGTAAATTGCTAGTGGAGGCTAACCTTTCGATAGTTTATGGTGGTGGTTCTATGGGTCTTATGGGTCAGCTGGCGGATAGCACTTTGGCGGCTGGCGGAAAAATTACAGGTATCATTCCTCGTTTTATGTGCGATGTAGAATGGAATCATAATGGGCTCACAGAGTTGATATTAGTACAAACCATGCATGAGCGGAAAGAAAAAATGGCTCAAATGGCAGATGCAGTGGTGGCACTGCCTGGAGGGTGCGGTACCTTGGAAGAATTGTTGGAAGTGATAACATGGAAACGCCTAGGAATTTTTACCAAACCAATAATAATAGTGAATATTGAAGGGTATTTTGATGCACTTATATCCATGCTAAATAGGGCGGTAGATGAACATTTTATGCGCAACGAGCATAGGAATATGTGGGAAGTGGTAGAAAATCCGGAAGAGGTGCTTATGGCCATTCAAAATTCAGTAAACTGGGACGAAAACGCCCGAAGTTTTGCAGCACTTTAAATCAGCAGCATGATTCAATCAGACACCATAAAATTACTTAACGACAGTTCTAAAGTGATAACAACAGATTCGTTGTTAAAAGCAGATACGCTTTCGGGCTTCGATTCATCACAAATGGTAGATACCCTAAAGGCGGTGTTAAGTGGCCCATCTGCTTACTTCGGAATTCCACATCCTACTTTGCCTGAGACAAATCCGTGGGTATTCGGTATTCTGGTAACACTCTTCTTACTATTTGTAATATCCATTTTTCATTCGGCTAGCATGCTCTCCGAAACGGCTAAAAACTTTTTTCGAACAATAGACCGTACTAATTTTTCTAACAAAACGACTATTAGCAATTTTCGGTTTCGGTTTTTTTTAATACAATTTTCAATAGGTGCGATAAGTTTATACGCTTACCTTTATTTTTTGAGCTCCAATATCCCATTTTCTATCTTAAAGTATGGGTATTTCTTTTTAGTAACCAACTTATTTTTTGCCATAAAATCAATGCTATTTAACTTGATTGGGTATGTTTTTTTTGATTCGAAAACGGTTAAACTTGCAAAACAGTATTATTTTGATATATTTTCTTTATTTGGCGTTATTCTATATCCGCTATTGTTATTCCAACTATATTTACCGTACAATATTGATATAGTTTACCCCAATGTTACGCTTGGTATTTTTCTATTAGCATACTTGCTTTTAACCATAAAACTTTTTCAATTATTTTTCCATAAAATAGTAGCTTCTTTTTACATATTGTTGTATCTTTGCACCCTCGAATTTTTACCCCTATTTGCATTGTATAATATGTATTGTTTAATAAAATAAAGCGACTAATTAAAAAAATATGGCATTGAAAATTAGGAATATACTCGTTTCGCAACCACAACCATCAACAGAAAAATCACCCTACTTTGACATTAGTGAAAAGTACGGAGTGAAAATTGTTTTTCGCCCATTTATCAAAGTAGAACCAATATTGGCGAAAGAGTTTAGGTCCCAACGTATAAATATATTAGATTATACAGCCATTATTTTTAACGCCAGGCATGGAATTGACCATTTTTTTAGAATATGCGAAGAGATGCGCATTACTATTCCTGAAACAATGAAATATTTTTGCGTGTCGGAATCGGTAGCAGTTTACCTACAACGCTACGTTCATTACCGTAAACGAAAAGTGTTTTTTGGCGCTAATGGAAAATTCGCTGAATTGGTAGTGATAATGAACAAACATGCTGAAGAAAAATACCTTTTTATCACTTCCGATGTACAAAATGACGATACTAGCTCTCAGCTTGAAAAATCGAAGATTAATTTACATAAGGCGGTGATGTACAAAACAGTAAGCAATGACTTTGGTCCAGAAGAGGTTTTCGACTACGATATGTTGCTGTTTTTTAGCCCAATAGGCGTTGCGTCAATGTTGAAAAATTTTCCTAGCTTTGTTCAAGGTGATATTCAAATTGGTTGCTTTGGAGCTACTACTGTGCAGGCAGTACATGATGCTGGTCTTAGATTAGATTTGGAGGCACCACTGCCAGGATTGCCATCAATGACTATGGCACTAGAGAATTACTTAAAAGAAAGCAATAAAAAAGCAAAGAAATAATTGTTTCCCAACAAACTTATTTTATCCCAGAAGTATCGAATAATTTCATTACTTTTGGGATATTTTTTTTTATAAAGCCTACTTGAATAGAGCAAAATCTGCCACAGTGATAACAAATAATTACCCATAATAGAAAAGGCTTCTAATTTGTTATTTAACCGTACAATGAGCGCATTTAATTTACCATGACCAAAGAGAATACCTTCCCCAAATCGGAACACTTGTGTGGCGAAATTCGCATTACCGAATTATACACAAAAGGTGATGCATTTATTTCTTTTCCATTGAGGGTAGTCTATTTGAAGCAGCCATTAAAAGACCAAGAGGCCGTATCCGTATTGGTAAGCGTTCCTAAAAAAAGATTTAAAAGAGCTGTGAAAAGAAACAAATTAAAACGCTTGATTAGAGAAGCTTATCGACTCAACAAGCATTTATTGATAGATGTAGTAAAAGAAAAAAACCTCCAATTACACATTGCTTTTAACTACGTATCGAACGATGAACTAGATTTTGCAACAATTGATAAGAAAATGAAACAAGCATTGGGAAAAGTGGTTGAAAAGTTGTAAAAAAACATCTAAAGTATTGTTTAGGCGCAAGTCGTTAATGAATTTTCATTTAGCTGAAAATAAGTTAAGATAGTCAATTTATGACGTATTGAATAATAATTAAATTGTTGCCATACAGAACCTTCATAATAATACAACACTAGCAATCTGTTACAAATATATGTACTAAATTACATTGAGAAGCCACGATAAAAACTTATATTAGAATAGCTCAACACAAATAAAAAAGCACTCATAACTATTCATGAAAAAAGCATTTCAATTTCTATTTCTTCTACCAGTCTATATTTACAGATTTAGCATTTCACCGCTTATTCCTGCCCGCTGCAGATATACACCTACATGCTCACAATATACGATAGAGGCGGTAATGAAGCATGGAATTTTGAAGGGAAGTTGGCTGTCGGCAAAACGAATAGGGAGTTGCCACCCGTGGGGCGGTAAGGGCTATGATCCTGTTCCTTAGCAATTAGCACATAAATTGAGAATAAGCAAGCCCAATTCAGAGTAATTTCACAATCATTTAGCCAGTTTCATCATTCCTGGATTTTCAACAATGTATTTTGTGGCAGCACTGTATCCATGTTGATAAATAGCTTGATAGGCATCAAAACTAAATTCATGATATTCCTCAATGGCTTTGGGTTCAATAAGAAAACGGCATAATTCACGCCCCTCTTTGGAATTTTGGTGCTGCACAGCCCTTATCGACACAGCTAGCGTATCAATTGGCTTGCCCAATTTTGTAGGTATAATGTGCGGTAGAACATCTACCCCTATTATATTTTGACAATAATCTTCTATACCTTGCGCAGGCATATTATTGAGCAAACCGCCATCTACATAATACACCTCATTGTCTGTTACAGTTTCATAAATGCCGGGAATAGTGGCAGATGCAGCCACCCATTTATCCAATTCATTGCCCGCATGAATTATTTCCCATTCAGCGGTGTTCAGATTTACAACACAAATGTGCATCCTCTTTTTCAACTGCTCAAAACTATTGTGTGGAATGAGCTCCAAAATAAATTCACGCAACATAGTATGATTGGACAAACCGGATTTAAGAAAAGAGGGGTGAAATGTCATCAGTTTGGAAATTCTATAGAACTTCTGATTTTTAATCATTTGCAACATTTCGGTGGGTGTAAAACCTGCTGCATAGAGCGTTCCAATAATGGCACCCATACTAGAACCGACAATTTGTTGCGGAAAAATACCGTGGTCCTCCAGCGATTGCAAAACGCCAATATGCGCAAAGCCTAATGCACCGCCTCCACTTAAACAGATTCCTAAAGAATCATTTTTTGTGGACTGGAAAAATAAATCCTTTATCATTTTCATATCTATAATTATATTTTAGTTGGATTTAAAAATGAAATCCATTGAGTTATACGTTAATGGAACTGAAAAAAATTAGGATAGTAAACACATTAAGAATAAATTGAGCTATTTTTGTGATTCATTAAACCTGAAAATGCATTTTCCAACATTAAAAAAACTAGTATAATAATGAAACGTATCACTTTAGTAATTGTTTTATTTTTGGTCGTACAATTCTCTTATGCCAATTTGCTTTATGATATTACCGACGGTAAATACAAGGCAAAAACAGGAGATATTCCGCGTTCCATGGTCGATGGCGAAAATTATACTTTAATGGTAAATGACAAAGCCGTGGTAAAATACAGCTATAAAACAGGTGCCACTGTCGATACAATTTTCAGTATTTACAAACTTAAAAACGCTCCGATTAAACAAATTACGGGTTATGAATTTAGCCCCAATGAGGCTAAAATAATTGTTTATACCAACGTAAAAAAACGCTATCGCCGGACTTTTACAGCCAATTATTATGTATATGACGTAAAACGGAATGAACTGGAATCCCTATCGGAAAATGGAGCGCAGGAAGTTCCACTTTTTTCGCCCGATAGCCGATATATTGCTTTTGCCCGTGAGAATAATTTGTATTTGAAAAAGCTGGATTTTAAAAGTGAAAGCCCCATCACTACCGATGGTTCTATTGGTAATATCATTAACGGCACGCCCGACTGGATGTACGAAGAAGAGTTCACCGCCACCCGCTATTTCGAGTTTAGCCCCGACAGCAAAATGCTTGCTTTTGTAAAATTCGATGAATCGAAAGTGCCACTATTTTCATTCCAACAATACAAAGACAATGCTTTGGAAAAAGATGAGCTGACTTTGTACCCTACTTTTGTTCAGTTTAAATACCCAAAAGCAGGCGAGAATAACTCGAAAGTAACCGTTTGTGTGTATGATGATTTCTACAAAAACGTCAAAACCATGAAGTTGCCCGATGCCGACCAAGATTATTACATTCCGCGCATTAAGTGGACAAATTCGATAGACCAACTGGCCATTTTTAAGCTCAACCGCAACCAGAATCGGCTAGATATGCTATTGGCAAATCCAAAATCTACACTTTCAAAAATCATTCTACAACAAGATGATAAGTACTATGTGGATTTTGAAAGTATTGACTTTCTACGTTTCTCTCCCGACAATCTATCATTTATTGCTGTCAATGAAAAAGATGGCTACCGTCATGTATATCAATACGGTATAAATGGCACGCTCACCAAGCAATTGACCAAAGGCAACTGGGATGTGACTAACGTGTATGGTTACGACGGGGCAAAAAAGGTGCTGTATTATCAATCGGCAGAAATTTCGCCCATGCAGCGTGATGTGTATTCGTTGGATGGCAAAGGAAAGAAAACCCGACTCACCAATGGAAAGGGTACACACAACGCCACTTTCAACAGCACTTTCACGTATTTTGTGGACAATGCTTCGAGCTTGGAATCACCTAACACCATTTCAATTTTGAACAATACAGGTGCTTCATTAAGAGTGTTGGAAAACAACAGCACTTTAGCCACTAAATTCAAAGCGTTGAACTTATCAAAAAAAGAGTTATTCAGCTTCACTACATCGGAAAATATAAAGTTGAATGGCTGGATGATTAAACCAACAAACTTCGATTCCACCAAGAAATATCCAGTACTTTTAGTTCAATACAGCGGTCCAAATTCGCAAGAAGTGTTGGATAAATGGAACATTGGTTGGGAGTATTATTTGGCCTCCGAAAACTATGTGGTAGCCTGTGTAGATGGACGGGGAACGGGGGCAAGAGGTTCAGAATTTAGAAAATGTACCTATCAGCAACTGAATATCCTAGAAGCAAAAGACCAAATAGAAGCAGCTAAATACCTTGGGAAACAAGCGTTTGTAGATAAAAACCGTATTGGAATTTGGGGATGGAGTTATGGTGGCAACGTTACGCTAATGTCAATGAGTTCGGGCGAAAAGGTTTTTAAAGCGGGCATAGCAGTAGCACCAGTTACCGATTGGAGGCTTTATAACACTGCCTACACCGAAAGATTTATGCGCCGCCCGCAAGAAAATTTCAAGGGCTACGAGTTGTCAT
>JAIFKQ010000060.1 GCA_020049515.1 Paludibacter sp.
ATTCAACAACTAATCAGGTGCTTCAAGGCAGCAATTTGGAGTGGGGGAGTTTACTTTAGATCTTAAAAATTTTCTCAAAATATGGAAGTAAAATGAACGCAAAATGAGCTTTATTAATTCATGTATTTGAATGTCTTTTGTGTTAAAAAATGATTAAAAAAACAACACTTCTAATCGGAGTTAAGACACATTATGATTTAAGGTTGCTAAAGGAACGAAAGTATTTTGAAGTTTAGAAATCCTATTTTATTTGAGGCGCCTTATTCGTCAAAATAAACCCACACTACATATAATTTATTGAAATAGCCAATCAAATTGTATTTTTGGACGACCGTGACAGAAAAGGAAATTAAATTCAAATGAAGAATAAACAGAATCTTAGAGGTAGGTTGGGTAGCCCTACGCGGGTTGAAAAAAGGAGGACAAGGATTGTCGACGGTTCCAATGAATCGCAATCATGAAAGTACGCAACGAATACGCACGCTGTTATTCGAAGTAAAACAAGACCCTACTTTCTATTAAATACTATCCTAGATTATTGTAGCTTAACCTATTAGAATCAAGGAGCGACATTGAATAATATTTTAACAAAAACATCCAATACCTCCTAAAAGACAATAATTTATCCCAAATGGTGCTTATGTAGTCTTTCATTTTGCCTGTGTTCCGAAATTAGAGCTTGATAGCCAATTATATAAAAAACGGCAGCACTTAAAAATACAATAATACCTGGAATACAATAATATAGGATATTGCTCAGATTGCTCAAATTGAAAAACAGAAACAGAATAGTTAGCAAAAGACTCGTTACACCAACCATGAGGTAGATATTTATAGCCACAAACAAAAACTTATATTTATCACTTTGTAGAAGTGGCAAAAACCAGATTCTTTTTCGATTTGTTTTCATCTTCGTTTACTTTTAATTAATTTGAAACCATTAGAATAAATACTTCTTTAGTGTAATTTCTTGAAAAAAGCAACTGTTTCTTTTATGCCTTGCTGATATGAAGTTGGTTTATAATTGAAATAGCTATTAAATTTTGTTGAATCAAAACAATAATCTAATTCGTTCTGATACAGCATCTCATACGATTCTGATATGGTTTTATTGAAAAGTCCTGCCAAGCGAATCATCCATTTATTATACACTGAATAATTCGGCTCTACACCCAATTCCTTTGCAATAAGCTGAATCATCTGTTCTCCAGTAAGGGTCGGGTTGTAGGTAGGTAAATGCCAAACTTGCTGAAAGCATTCTGGCTTGCCGCCAAGCATATAAAGTCCTTTTGCACAGTCAATTGTATAGGTAAACGAGTGCAGTTTATGGGGGTTTACAAGCCAATGAGCCTTTTCATCGCGCATCATTTTCTCAATTGCCATAAAATATAGAATGCTATTTTGAGAAATATATGGCCCATACAAATCGGCAGATCGGGCAATTATGGCTTTTAAATTATTGTGTTCTATTTCGGCTTCAATCCTATTGGCAATAATGGCTCTAATTTCTCCTTTTCTGCTGCAAGGATTATAGGGCGTAGTTTCCACCATGTTGCCATTCACTTTTCCATACATATATACATTGTCGAAAAAGATTAATTTTGCTCCCACGCTTTTACAAGCATCAATGGCATTTTGCGTAATTTTCGGCCACAATTCATTCCAAATATCCGTATTGTAGGGTAGCCCTGCGCACAAATAAACAATGTCGGAACCTTTAATGCTATTCGTCGTTTCCGAATAGGACATTATATCCGCTTTAACCGACTCTGCACCAGCCACTGAATGCTTGCTTCGAGAAACCAAACGTATATCCTCATTGGATTTTAAAAGCACTTGAGTGAGTGCATTACCAATCGATCCACCTGCACCTAATATAGTGTGTTTCATATACTTGTTTGTTATTTGAAATAACTGATACTGTATATTAAGAGAACATTATAGAAAGTACTTGGTTCAATTATTTAAACTAATTTCTGCAACAAAAAAAAGAATTGATTGTCGGAATTAAATTCATTTAAAACATACAAGTATTGCGATGTACTTCAATCACACAATGCATACAAATCTCCACGCGGATTGACAAGTAAAATAGGAATAGGAGATTTTTTTACAACATGATATTCTTTGGGTCCAAAAATAATATCATCCAATCCGTAATCGCGTGAAGCAGAAACGATTATTAGCCCGGCATTGTATTTATCAGCCACTTGTATTGCTTCTCGTTCCACTTTGAAGCTGTCTTTGGTGGCCTTTTCGAGGGTGTAATTCAGTTCAAATTTATCGAAAAGCGACTGCATTTTATCTGCATTATTAGTAGCTTTGGAGCCATAATCATTGGCCAATAACATTTTGATTTCCGAGTTGCAGAATCGCCCAAAAGCGGAGGCGAACTGGGCTTTTTCTAGCTCTTCTTCCAAAAAACCGATGGGAAGTATCACTTTTTTAAAATCAATGATTGGAAATGTATCTTTGAAAAGCAGGTACGGAATGCGCAACTCACGACAAACAAAAAGTAGGCTTTTTATTGATTTGGAATTAGCCTGTGGCAATTGTAGGAATAAAAAGGAAGCATCTAATTCGTCACAAATGGGTGATAAATCAGATAATTTAGAATTTTTGACGGTAATTTGATTATTCGGAAATAGTGTTGTCAATTCAAGTTCGCGCTCCAAAACAAGATCATCGTCATCTACAAAACACAAAACACCGAATGATTTCTGTAATTGTATTGCCAAACTGGAAGCACTTTGCAAAAGTTGATTTGCGGTGGATATTTGTTGAATGAAAGCTAGAACCATAAAAAACGATGAGTGATTAGTTATTGGCAATTAATACTTCATTGCCAGAAATAATATACAAAAAATATTGATGCTAAATGTAAAATGGATTATGGATAAATATATTTTGATTATATGCAGCAAGCAAGTTTGTTTTTAAATTTAAAATACAATCATGGTTTAATGCACTCATTACTTGCTTAATTCCCCTTTGGTGGGTTAGGGGTCGTCTTACTCTTGAAAATACACACGTTTCACTCGCCTGGAAATACTGGTCAACACCTCATACGAAATGGTATTCAGCCAGTTGGCAACTTCGGAAATAGTGATATTATCACCAAAAATCTCTACTACATCGCCTTCATTCGCTTCTATGTCAGTAACATCAATCATGCATAAATCCATACACACATTGCCTATTACTTTGGCGCGTTTGCCATTGATAAACACCTCTCCCACTCCATTTCCCAATTTTCTGTCGAAACCGTCGGCATATCCTATTGGAATTACTGCTATTCTTTTGTCGGTATTCACTAGCCCTTTGCGACTATATCCAACCGTTTCGCCCGCTTTAACGGTTTTTATTTGCAGAATAATTGTTTTCAGCGCACACACCTGCTTGAGATTAACATCGGGCAAGGTGCTGATGCCAAAATGCCCAATTCCCAACCGCACCATGTCGAACTGCGCTTCCGGAAAACGCTCTACACCAGCCGAATTGAGAATATGGCGCATGATATAATGCGAAAAAGCACCCGAAATTTGGTCGGCACAATTGGTAAATGAGACAATCTGTTGCTTAGTGAATGCATCAAATTTCGCTTCGTCGGCGCCCGATAAATGGGAGAAAACCGAACGCACTTTCACTTGGTTTTGAATTTTCAGACGGGTTAATAATTGTTCCATATCCGTTGGTTCAAAGCCCAACCGATGCATGCCACTGTCGATTTTAATATGTATCGGATAATCAGTGAGTCCCAACTTTTCGGCAGCAGCAATAAAAGCGTTCAGCAATCGGAAACTGTAAATTTCGGGCTCCAATTTGTGGTCGAAAATCATTCCGAAGCTGCCTTTTTCGGGGTTCATAACTGCTATGGGAATGCGAATACCCTCGCGGCGCAGCTCCGCACCCTCATCTGCCACCGCCACCGCCAAATAGTCGCACCGATGATGCTGTAGCGTGCGGGCCACTTCAACCGAACCACTGCCATAAGCAAATGCTTTCACCATACACATCACCTTGGTTTCGGGCTTTAGTTTGGAACGAAAATAATTCAAATTATCCACCAAAGCATTGAGGTTCACCTCCAAAATTGTTTCGTGTGTAATCAATTCCAATTTTTCGGAAATATCTTCGAAATGAAATCTACGAGACCCTTTGAGTAAAATAATTTCTTTTTGAAATTCACGTATCAATGTCGATTTTAGAAATTCTTCCGTGTCCGCGAAAAAATACTTCTCAATGGATTGAAAAACCTCGGTATGCTTTGAAATTTCTTTACCAATGCCCACAATACGTTGAATATCTTTATTTTTCACCAATTTGGCTACCGTTTTATAAAGTTCGGCAGCTGCTTGTCCGCTTTGCAAAATATCAGACAGAATAAGCGTTTTGGATAAGTTTTTTGCGGTGGCTTGTTGGTTCAGAAAATTGAGCGCAATACCCAGCGAGTTTAAATCGGAATTGTAACTATCATTAATTATCAGGCAATTGCGTACGCCCTCTTTTACTTCCAAGCGCATAGCCACAGCTTCAAGTTGCAAAACCCGCTTGCTAATTTCATCTTTTTTGAATCCTAAATGCAACATGGCAGCCACACAATGAATGGCATTTTCTATGGAAGCATCATCGGCAAAAGGAATTATAACTGAGAAATCGGCATCAGCATATTTTAAAATAACAGTTGTAGCATATATCGACTTTTCAACTTGCAGAATTTGCAAAACTGACTTTTCGCTTTTTCCCCACGAAATCAATTTTCCTTTGAAATCGGATTGAGCAATACAAATTTCCACCAGCTTATTATCGGAACAATATATTAACGATTCTGCTTGTTTGAAGAGTTTGAGCTTTTCTTCGCATTTCTGTTTTAGTCCCGAAAAATTCTCTTGATGCGCATCGCCTAAATTGGTAAAAATACCAATCGTTGGCTCAATAATAGGTTGTAAGCATTCCATTTCTTGCATTTCG
This sequence comes from Paludibacter sp., assembly GCA_020049515.1. Classification (GTDB taxonomy): domain Bacteria; phylum Bacteroidota; class Bacteroidia; order Bacteroidales; family Paludibacteraceae; genus Paludibacter. Next base: position 4,972 of record JAIFKQ010000060.1, read on the forward strand.
GAAATACCCGCCTCAAAAATGCCCAGCTCGGAAGTTTCATTCAACGCCCAGACAGAAAGCGGTACACCTATCTGCGAGTTGTAGCTGCGAGGCGACCGTACAATGCGGTAATCGGTATGCAAAAGTTGATAGAGCCATTCTTTCACCACCGTTTTGCCGTTGCTGCCGGTAATGCCAATCACGGGAATGTGAAACGATGCACGATGTGCCGCTACCAATGTTTGCAACGCCTTTAGTGTATCATTTACCAGCAAAAAAACGGCATCTTTACATTGCTCAAATTCGGGTAACATTTCGCTCACTACAAAACACCTAAGATTCTGATTATAAAGCTCCGCAATGTATTTATGACCATCATTTCGAGGGGTATGTATGGCAAAAAACAAGCTTTCGGTTGGAAATGACAATGAGCGACTGTCAGTCAACAACCAATTAATCTCAGTATCCGAAATATTTTTCTTGTCAGCTCCAATCAAATGAGCAATGAGGGTAAGTTTCATAGGATAATAATTAGCTGAGCCAGCCTTCCCAATAGCTATGGGTGTAGCTATTTTGTAGGGGATTAAGCTATTTGTGGTTATTTATTAATTGCAACATCTCGTTTATTGCTCACAAAGATACTACTTTCAATTGGAAAGAAGTTACAAAATGAATTGAAGACTTTAGAATGAAAATTGTGACGTAAAGAGGAGTATTATTATTTTACTATTTCAGGCAAATTAGTATTTACAGCTTCACAAACTTAATGGTTTTTTGATGTAAAATTTTAAACCATCACGGCTGATATGTTCAAGTAAATCAGGATTTGCAATCTGTTTATAAATTGATAAACTGAAAGTATATTGCTTATCCCTAACTCAGGTTAATAGCACTATCCTTTGTGTTTTTATAACGATAAATCGGTTTAGTAACAAAAAAAAATGGGGTAAATCTCTGTATGACTATCCCCATTTCTTCTTTTTTTCTTTAAACCCTACACATCAATGGAAGTAACCTCTACCATCAATTCATCTTTCATAACCGACTGTCCCTGAACAACATGAATTTTGCGAATCACGCCATTACAAGTCGCAGTAATTTCGTTCTGCATTTTCATAGCTTCCAAGCTCAAAATAGGCTCTCCAATATTTACCAAATCGCCTTCGGATAGAAAAATATCCACAATCTTGCCTGGCATTGGCGAAACAATATTGTTTTCGTTAATAGATTTATCGTCTTTATCAATCATGCCGTGGCGAACGTACGAAAAAATAGACTCATTGCTAAATTTATATTCAACGCCGTTCACCTTTACAATCGTTTTATTCTGGTCTTTGGACACCAATTCACAATCATATCTTTTATTGTTCCAATTAAAAGAATATTGAAAATCTTTGTGCTCAATAAATTGAATATCATGTTCAACGCCATCAATAACTGGTTGCGATTCCTTAGGAAGATAAATTTTAAACCGTTTTCCATTTTCGCGCAAAGCAATAAAAAGCCTGGATGCGTCTCTTTTGTAAATGTATGATGTTCCCATAATTTAAAAGCCCCCAAGCCCCCGAAGGGGGTTAAAGACGAAGTTTATTAGTTTAACCTATGTTTTTTTACTTGATTGGTCTTTCCCCCCTTCGGGGGCAAGGGGGCTAATTAATCCTTTTATTCAGCACCCAAAGGTTTAATGATTCGTTCTTGGAAGCAGGAATTTCTGACGCAATTTGCAAGTATTCAGCTGCATAAATAATGGTTGCTGCCAACGCTCCTATCATTTCATCTTCTTCCGTTTCCAGCATTTCGGGAGTAAAGTATTTATCTACCCAACGTGTTGTATATCTAGCAGTTGTAAACTCCTCATGTTGCAGCACTGCTTTGCAAAAAGGAACGGTAGTTTTTAAACCCACCAATCTAAAATCTTGCAATGCATTTAATGTTTTTTCAATCACACCTGCCCTATCGGTTCCATGTACAATAATTTTTGCAATCATGGAGTCAAAATAAGGAGTTACTATCGAGCCTTGTTGTACGCCAGTTTCAATTCTAATATTCTCATTCGTAGGAAAATGGATATTCTCAATAAACCCCGTTTGAGGACTAAATCTATTTTGAGGGTCTTCGGTATTTACACGACATTCGATTGCCCAACCATTCATTTTCACATCTGATTGTTTGATGTTCAATGCCTCACCTAACGCCACTTTTATTTGCCAATCTACCAAATCAACTCCAGTAACCATTTCGGTAACAGGATGTTCTACCTGGATACGGGTATTCATTTCCATAAAATAGAAAGTGCCATCTTCGTCCAAAATATATTCGATAGTTCCGGCAGAAAAGTATCCAATGGTTTTTGCAAATTTCACGGCCATTTCACCCATTGCATTTCTCATTTCGGGGCTTAAACTAGCCGAAGGAGCTTCTTCAAGTAATTTTTGGTGTTTGCGCTGTAGCGAGCATTCACGTTCGCCCAAATGAATCACATTTCCATGTTTATCACCCAAAATCTGAAACTCGATATGTTTTGGATTCAAGAGGTATTTTTCTACAAATAAATCGCCATTTCCAAAAGCCGAAACTGCTTCATCGTAAGCCGATTTGAACAGTCGCTCCATGGTTTCGGGTTTTTCCACAATGCGCATTCCTCTACCACCGCCACCTGCTGAGGCTTTCACCAAAACAGGATAACCCACTTTGTCGGCAAATTCCTGTGCTACTTTATAGTCGGAAACTGCTCCATCGCTGCCCGGTACCAAAGGCAATCCAGCTTCAATAGCCATCTTTTTGGCAATGGTTTTAATACCCA
>JAIFKQ010000025.1 GCA_020049515.1 Paludibacter sp.
GAACAACTTGGAAATGGGTTTAAATCTATAAGAAAACAAACGGCGAATTAGCAACTATTCGAAATTATCTATAATTCGCTGTCTATCTTCATTTTCCTTATCATTTTTGTGATAAAGTTCTACAAATACAATTTTTTCTTCCGCTTGAAAGTAGGCATAAATTAACCGTAAACCTGAGTTTACTCCACGCCCTTTTAACGATTTGCAAGCTATCTTTTTTACTTTGATAATGCAGGTTTTCAATCCTAAATTATCAATGCGAAAGCTGAATGGTGGACGTTCGTTTGGCTTGACTTTTAAAATTGTTTTAACTTCGTCTAAATCATCATCGAGGCTTCTGTATTTTTTGAGAAGATTTTTCAAATCTTTGTCAAATTCTGTTAGTGTGGTAAATTTCATTTTTCAATCCTCATTTTGGTCATATAATCTAACAGAATAAGGAAATTCTCTGTAAAATGCTAATTCATAGCTTATATCTTTACCATCCTCACTCACCTGCCATGGTAAATCTTTGTGAGAATATTCACTGATTGTAGTGGCAGTCCAATTTCCCATTTGCTCAATTACTTGGTCAATTACTTCTTTTTCACTGGCCTTTAGTTGGGTTAAATCTGCTTTTTCTAAAGGCAAATAGCGAGTTTGCGGAAAGCCATGAAATTCAGTTTTCACACGTTGAATTTGTTTGTTTTCTATCATTTGATGAATGATAGTATCCATTTGTTGAGGAACTGGGCCATAAGGAAGTTTGCGGTATTGAGCACCTGTTAAATGCTCCTCGTAGATTTCATAGTGATTAAAATCGCTGAAATACAACAGTTTGTAAAGTACAGTTTCGCCCACATTTGGTTTTCCGGCACATCGTTCGAGCATGTACAATAATACATTTTTAAACTTGTTTATTTGCAGGGTTGGCACAGAAATTCGCTCTTCCGAAGGTTCATTTACTGCATCAGCTACTTTGTCGGTAGCTTTTTTTGCTACAAAATCGCTGGCCATAAAATCGTCTAATGAAAAACCCAGAATGATGGATAAATCATGTAATTCCAATGCGTCAATGCTCCGATTGCCAAGCTCCATTTGCGCCAATGATGGCCTTGACATTTTTAAATGCAAAGCCACATCTTCTTGTGAGAAACCTTTTAGTTTCCTTAATTCAGCAATTCGCTTTCCTAATTCTTTACGTGTTAACTTTATATCCATTGTTGTTGAATTTGTTGCAGTGTATTGACCTAATAACGCCACAAAGGTACAATATGTTTTATATTCAAACAATAGACTGTTCTGTTTTAGTAAGTTTTAAAATTTTAAATTACCATAAAACACCTCTTAGTAGTTAATTTTTTGATCGTTGGTAAAATATCAACATAGACTCTTTGTGTTTTCAAGATAAAATGTCTTCCTTTGCACTCAATTAATAGAGTTATTAAATAGAGAACTTAAACATGGATAATAACATTGAATCGTCGATGGAACAAAACATTCTTGAAGTAGCCGAAAGACTGTTTCTGGAAAAAGGTTTTGCACAAACTTCTACCACCGAAATTGCTAAAACAGTGGGTTGTAACCAAGCTTTGATTCATTATTATTTTCGGACAAAAGACAATTTGTTTAATACAATTTTTGAAAATAAGTTCAAACAGTTTTTTCAAGGCGTTTTTGAAATGAAGAACATGGAGAATATGCAATTTATTGATAAACTGAAACTTATCATCGAATCGCATTACGATTTATTGAGAAATAATCCTAAAATGCCTAGTCTTATATTGAATGAATTATCACGAAAACCAGAACAATTAAATTTGATTCGTGATAAATTACAATCAATTCCACAAGTACTGTTCACATTATTGAATGAAGAATTGCAACATGAAATTGAAAAAGGAGAAATAAGGGAAATCAAATTAGTCGATTTAATTGTTAGTATAGTTGGTATGAATGTTTCTTTATTTGTGATGATGCCCATAGTTGAGAATCTTTTTTCGTTAAACGAAACTCAAAAGGAGAACATGATTGAACATCGTAGAGCCGAAAATGTCGATTTTATTCTCAAAAGTTTAAGGCCATAGAGGATGCCCCCTAACCCCCTAAAGGGGGAATAAAACAGTATTGTTAAATAAAATTATATGAATATGATGTATATAAGAAAAACTGTACAAATAAAAGCAAATATAATCCCCTTTAAAGTCCCGATAGCTATCGGAATAGGGATAGGGGTTCTTTTATTTCTTCCTTTTTTTGCTCAAGCGCTTACCGTTGAAACGTGTCAGGAAAAAGCCCGCGCCAATTATCCGATGGTGAAACAATATAATTTGATTGAGCAAACTGCTGATTACAACCTCAGTAATGCCAACAAAGGTTATTTGCCACAATTAACACTTTCGGCAAAAGGTACTTTGCAATCGGAGGCCATTACTATAACCGTGGCTGGAAATAAAATGGCTCAAGACAAAGACCAGTACCAAGCAGTGTTGGAGGCAAGTCAGGTAATTTGGGATGGGGGCGTAATTAAGGCTCAAAAACAAATAAATAGTGCTGGTTCGGAAATTGAGAAACAGAAGCTGGAAGTGGATTTATTTGCACTCAATGAACGGGTGAATCAGCTGTTTTTTGGTATTTTATTGTTGAACGAACAAGCAAAACAAAATGAATTGCTACAAAATGAATTGCTAGTTAACTATAACCGCGTGTCAGATTACGTTCAAAATGGAGTTGCCAATCAAGCCGATATTGATGCTATTAAAGTGGAGCAACTCAATGCCATACAGCGTGAAACGGAATTGAAAAGCACTTCTATATCATACTGCATCATGCTTTCTACGCTTACGGGATTAGTCATCAACGATACAACTGAATTGAGCATGCCAATTATAAATTTTTCATTGCTGAATGACACCACCAACCACCGCCCAGAAATAGGTTTATTCGAAGCTCAAAATAAATTGTACGAAAGCCAAAAAAGTTTGCTGAATGCAGGTAATTTGCCAAAAATCGGACTTTTTGCACAAGCGGGCGTTGGCAAGCCTGGTTTAAATATGTTGAGCAATGCCCTGTCCGATTTCTACATTGGCGGAGTACGGTTGTCGTGGAACATCAGCGGTTACTATACACAGAAAAACAACATTAACAAACTGGAAATCAACAAAAAAACGGTAGATATTCAGAAAGAAACTTTTCTTTTTAATACCGATTTGAAAACCAAACAGCAACAAACCGAAATTGAAAAACTGCAAACAATCATTAGCAACGATGATGAAATTATTCGGTTACGGGGAAACATAAAAAACTCGGCAACTGCAAAAGTTGAAAATGGAACATTGGCAGTGAGCGAGTTGATACGTGAAATAAATGCTGAGAATTTGGCTCGACAAGTCAAATCGTTGCATGAGATTCAGTTGATTATGTCGGTTTATCAATTGAAGAATAATATAAATCATTGACCATTTTTTCATTTACTATTTACTATTGAAAACAAAAAAATATGAAAGCAAATATCAACACTCAACGCAATTCAAAATTTATTCTCTTAGGATTGGCTATTTCTACACTTTTTATTTCATGTGGAAAATCGAAAGATGATGCAGATGCATCGGGTACATTTGAAGCCACAGAGGTAATTGTTTCTGCTGAAGCAAGCGGAAAAATTCTTTCTTTCGATGTGGAAGAGGGTGAAAGACTTACTGCAAATCAACAAGTTGGCACCATTGACAGTACGCAACTTTATTTGCGCAAGCAACAAATTCTTAGTAGTAAAAAGTCCTTGCAGAGTCGCCGTCCGGATGTAAAGAAACAAATTGCAGCCATTGAGCAGCAAATCATTACGGCCAAAACGGAGCGAAAAAGAGTTGAAAACCTATTGAAAGCAAATGCTGCCAACAAAAAACAGTTGGATGACGTAAACGCCCAGATTGCCCTATTGGAAAAACAACTTGATGCTCAGAAAACAGCTTTGGAAACTACCAATCAAGGAATTACGGAGGATAGCGAAGGCGTGTCGTTGCAGGTAGCTCAAATTGATGATCAATTGCATAAATGCAAGATTGTGAGCCCAATAGCAGGGACTGTATTGCTGAAATATGCAGAAATGGGTGAAGTGGCCGCTCCCGGAAAAGCTCTTTTTAAAATTGCCGATACTAATAATATGATTTTACGAGCATACATTACAGCCGACCAATTGACAAAAATAAAAGTGGGTCAGAAAGTGATAATTAGCACCGACTTTGGAAAAGATGACTCGAAACAATTTGATGGCACAGTTGCTTGGATTGCAAACAAAGCTGAGTTTACCCCTAAAACGATACAAACCCGTGACGAGCGTGCCAATTTGGTTTATTCCGTAAAAATAAATGTGAAGAATGACGGATATTTGAAAATTGGAATGTATGGAGACTTAAAGTTGATAGTTGGCTCCCGATAGCTATCGGGATGACAGTTGACAGTTATAAAATCTTTAAATTCAAATGGAAATAACAAATATAAATTCAGACATTGCAATCAGTTGCGATACTATCAGTAAAAAGTACGGAAAAATCGAAGCACTCAAAAACATAAAATTTGATGTAAAGAGAGGCGAAATTTTCGGTATTATTGGACCCGATGGTGCTGGAAAAACGACGCTTTTTCGGATTCTAACAACTTTGATTTTGGCTGAAGCTGGCTCTGCTGCCGTAGATGGCTTTGATGTGGTGAAAGATTACAAGGAAATTCGAAAGCGCGTGGGTTACATGCCTGGACGATTTTCGCTCTATCAGGATTTGTCGGTTGAAGAGAATTTGAACTTTTTTGCCACGGTTTTTAATACCACTGTTGCAGAAAATTATGATTTGATAAAGGATATTTATGTTCAAATAGAACCGTTCAAAAAGCGACGTGCGGGAAAACTTTCGGGTGGAATGAAACAAAAATTGGCATTATGCTGTGCGTTGATTCACAAGCCAAGCGTGCTGTTTTTGGATGAACCAACTACTGGTGTTGACCCAGTTTCGAGGAAGGAATTTTGGGGAATGCTCAAAAAATTGAAGGCGCAAGGAATTACCATCTTGGTTTCAACGCCCTACATGGACGAAGCTACGTTGTGCGACCGCATTGCGCTGATACAGAATGGACAATTCCTTAAAATTGATACACCAAAGAACATAGTAAGTCAATATGAAAATAAGCTATGGGCTGTGGAAAGCGATAATATGCATAAATTGCTGATTGATTTGCGTGCCAATGAAATGACCAAAAATTGTTTTGCCTTTGGTGACAAACACCATATTTCAATTAATAATTCACAATTCATAATTCATAATTTAAGATTTGAATTAGAAAAATTGAACCATACAAATATTTTGATTAGTGAAATTGAACCAACAGTGGAAGATTGTTTTATGCAACTAAGTCAAAGATAAATAATATGACAATTCCTTTAGAAAATAACTGTCTTATTCCCCCTTTGGGGGTTCGGGGGCTGAACACGAGCAGCGTAATTATAGCCGAGCATCTAACTAAGAAATTCGGAAACTTTACTGCCGTAGATAATATATCGTTTGAAGTAAAGCGAGGCGAAATTTTTGGCTTTTTGGGCGCAAATGGAGCCGGCAAAACTACAGCCATGCGCATGCTTTGCGGACTTAGCATTCCTACTGGTGGTAAGGGTGAAGTGGCGGGTTTCGACATTGGCACACAAACTGAATTGGTAAAGAAAAACATTGGCTATATGAGTCAGAAATTTTCACTTTACAACGATTTAAAAGTCTGGGAAAATATCGAACTTTTTGGTGGTATTTACGGAATGAAAGACAAAGAAATAAAGTCAAAAACCGATGAATTGATGCGAGTTTTGAACTTTGAAAGTGAAAGAAACAAGCTTGTTGGGTCGTTGCCTTTGGGTTTCAAGCAGAAGTTGGCGTTCTCGGTTTCTATTTTTCACAGTCCGCAAGTAGTGTTTTTGGATGAGCCCACTGGAGGAGTTGACCCTATTACTCGTCGGCAGTTTTGGGAATTGATTTACGAAGCTACCTCAAGGGGAATAACTGTATTTGTAACAACGCATTACATGGACGAAGCTGAATATTGCGACCGTGTTTCCATCATGGTGGATGGACGAATAGAAGCGTTGGACTCCCCCAAAAATTTAAAGAAGCAGTTTGATGCAAAGAATATGGATGAGGTTTTTCAACAATTAGCAAGAAAAGCGAAGAGAGTTGATAGTTAGCAGTTGATAGTTGACAGTTATTAGTTGACAGTTATTAATTTATAATTCTGTATTTTAGTCTTACTTTATAGGAAAGAGTCTTTAATTCTAAAATAATTTAGAAACCATTTATCAATAATTAATTCAAATCAATAGTATTATGGAAGAAAAAACAGTGAAGTTCAAGTCTTATGCCTTCGCAATTAGAGTTATTAGAGCCTACAAGTTTTTAAGTTCTGAACAAAGGGAATTTGTATTGTCAAAACAAATATTACGTAGTGGAACAGCAATCGGAGCATTAATTAGAGAGGCTGAACATGCTGAATCGAAAGCTGATTTTATTCACAAGTTAAGCATTGCATTGAAAGAAGCAAATGAGACAGAGTATTGGTTAATGTTATTGCACGACACCGATTATATTGATGACAAATCGTTTGCTTCAATTGTTATTGATTGTCAGGAGTTAATCAAGATGTTGATTAGCATTATAAAGACATCCAAAGAAAACAATAAGAAACAATAATTTAGTTGACAGTTATCAGTTGAAAGTTGTCAACTAATAACAGTTAACTATCAACTGTCAACTATCAACTATCAACTGATTATGAAACAATTACTATCATTTATCCGAAAAGAATTCTACCATATTTTGCGCGACCGAACAACCATGTTGATTCTGTTGGGCATTCCCATCGTTCAAATCATTTTGTTTGGTTTTGCACTCACTACAGAAGTGAAAAATACTCATGTAGCCATTTTAGCACCTACAAATGACGCCGCTACGCAACGTATTATTGACAAAATAAATGCTAGCGCATACTTTGATGTAGTGGAATATCTACATTCAAATGATGAAATTCAACCTGTTTTTAGAGATTCAAAAGCCAAACTGGTCATGGTTTTCGAAGATCATTTTGCAGAAAAACTAAAGCAAAATGGCAAAGCGCATATTCAGCTACTTGCCGATGCCACCGACCCCAATGCGGCTACATCGTTTACTTTTTATGCCAGTAATATTATCAATTCATACCAGCAAGAATTGATGGCAGAAATTAAGAATCCTTATCAAATTACGCCTGAAGTAAAAATGCTCTATAACCCACAAATGATTGGTGCATACAACTTTGTGCCGGGTGTGTTGGGCATGATTTTGATACTTATTTGCGCCATGATGACTTCCATAGCCATTGTACGCGAAAAAGAAATGGGAACGATGGAAATTTTGCTCGTTTCGCCCATGAAACCAATTTACACCATTCTTTCTAAAATCACACCTTATTTTGTACTTTCGTGTGTAAATTTTGCTACCATCATGTTGCTTTCGGTTTATGTTCTGAAAGTGCCGGTGGCTGGAAGTTTTATTAGCCTAATTTTCGTTTCGCTACTCTATATATTTGTAGCTTTGGCGCTTGGTCTGTTAATTTCGACCATGACTAATTCGCAACAAGCGGCCATGCTAATTTCCGGAATGGCGCTAATGATACCTGTAATGCTACTTTCGGGAATGATATTTCCCATTGAAAATATGCCGTTACCACTTCAATGGTTTTCAAGTATCATTCCGG
>JAIFKQ010000138.1 GCA_020049515.1 Paludibacter sp.
AAAGTTTGAAGAAACAATTGCTGCCATTTCTTTGTATCCTTGTATATTAGTATAGAAATTGATTCCATTTTTGTCTCCAGTTCCCATATAAATCATCGAAAGATTGTTTTTTGCTTCCACGGTTAGACCAAGATCCAAATTTCCTTCAATTTTAGATTTCCCTGATGTAAAACTAATCATAAATTCATGAGATTTCCTGCTAGCACTGTATTTTATTGCTAATTTAATGCTTGTTGCATTAAATTTGCTAACTAATGATTGGACAAGTAAATCGTAAATAGACTTTAATTTAGGACTATATTTCAAAGGGTCAATTGTCCAAACATTTATAATCTTTGAAAAATAAACGGATAAACTGTCAGGCCCAATTATTTTCGCATCTGAATTCTCTATGCTTTCCAAGGCCGACTGTTCCATATTTAACGAGAAATTTTGAAAACTCATCCCGTTTAATTCTTGTACCGAATGAAATCGAATACCAGTTCGCGTAACAATAAATGGTGCATCGATTGATGTATTTGTATCCGCCCCGTTTTGCAGAATGTTGAAAATGTGATTTGAACCGTTTGAAAACGAATACTTATCAACTAAATTCATCATTAGAGCAGGAGCATTATTCCCAAATAATAGAGAATTCATGGCATCTAGATCTGCAAAATATTGCGTCCAGCTTATGTTTACAGGGATTTTATTCAGCAAAATAGTGGTTCCTCTTTTCTTTCCTTTCAATACAATTTGATTGGCTGTACTTTTCATTACAATAAATTCATAATCGCCCTCTAACCCATATCCATCAGGATTTACAGGATTTGAGAATGCATGTAACACCTTGTTATACATGTTGAAAGTCAAAACAGGGCCATTGTCGCCAATCATTTCGTACAAACAACTGTCGGAAACTAAGAGGTTTTTGGTCAATTCACTTTTCCCTGCAATAATTGCATTCCCCGATTTTTCGAACTTCACAAGCAGAGTATATCCTGCGCTTTGGTCAGTTGCAAAATACTCCATTGCCCAACCATTTTTGGCACTTTGCAACGAATCGGTATTGTCTATTATGGCTTTATTCATGCGTTCGGCAGGGGAGCCCATAAAAATATCGGGTTGCTCATTCACGCAACTTGCAAAATGCAACAACGACATGGAAATAAGAGATATGTATATGTAGTTTTTCATTTTCTAAGAATCAACAAATTTTTATTATAATGCTTCTGATAGATTTGCTTCCCGCTTAATTATTTCAGCACGCAGTTTTACTATGTCAATACTCCATGAGTTTTTTAACCAATTACTTGCCATTTCAAGTTTTCGCAAAATCACTGCTTTACCATCGATGCCATCGTCAGGAAGAACAATTATTTTTCCATTGCCATCTTCGTACGAGCCTGGCTTTGATGCCATTAGTAGAATATTATTCCAATCGGCATCGCTTTTTACTAAGTAGTTGGCTATTATTTCCACAAAATCTTCCCTAATTTGACTTCCTCCATAAGGAGATACAAATCCTTTGGTTGCAGCCTCCGAGTCAGACAAATTCTGCCACCCCAGTGGATTATAAAGCCCCTTGGATAGTTGGCCAAATTCTACAGGGTAATTTCTTTTTTGGTGTAAAATATGCGCAAACTCATGATGCATGGTTTTAAAATAATAGATATTCATAGTATCAATGTCGGTTGGGTCAAGTTCGTTGCAGCGATAAAGTGTTACTTTTATTCCTCCCTCGGCTGTACCCAATACGATAGTTCCCGAAACTGGATTGTAGGCAGGTGAGCCAATGAGGTGAATCATACGAGGACCATTTTCCTTCAGAAATTCTGGTCCAACCACTGTTCCGTACACATCAAACCACAAGTATTTGATTAGCTTAGCCATCTGTTGCGCTTTGTTGTATGATACAGGCACCAGATTATAATCCATATCGGAACCTACATCTTGCATTTTATACCTAAAATCCAGATTGTAAGTGGTCAAATATGAATCTTTAAGCCATAAGTCAAAGGGGTAACTAGCAGAATTTAAGTTCAATGTATCTGTAGTGTCAAATATAGTAGGACTAAAAGCTTCTTCTTTTTGGCAAGAGAAGAGGCTCAATGATACCAGAAATATAATCAGTATTTTATGGGTCGTTTTATTCATCAGAATAGTTGTAAAAAAAAATTATTTAACTGCCGGTTTAATAAACAAGAAGTATTTCTCTCTTGGTGTAGTGGTGATAATTCTCGGATTTGGCACCATTCCAGCACTTATCACTTCTTGTGGCAATTGAATCGCCCTGCGTAAATCATTGTAAACCAATGTTTCTGTAACTGTTCTCCCAATTTGATGCTCAATTTCAATGCCATATCGCTTAATATCAAACCATCTAAAACCATCAAACATGGTTTCTATTCTTCGGAAATGTAGCACGCAGTCAATCAGTGGTTTTTGAGCTGGAGTTACAATAAATCCAGCACTCATTTTTTCAGCATTCAGTTTTTTTACAAACAATGTTTTGTCGGCAGTATAAAAGCTTCTAATCACTGCTTCAGTCAGCGTGTTTGTAGCCAAATGTGATTTGTTCCAATGTTGTAAATCGGCCACCGCTTCAGCAGTTCTATTCAAATAAACCAAAGCTTCAGCTCTACACAAAAGCGTTTCATCGGTCGTAAATTCGGTGCGTACAATATGTGCATATCCAATACCGGCCACTTTGTCCGTATATTCAAACATCTCGTCGCATTTTGGAAAAAACACGCCATAATCCTGACTTTCACTGATATATAATTTACCGTCAAAACAGGGAAGAGAACCACTCCAGGTTGGTCCTGAGCCATAAGTTGAGCCTTTCATAGCGTCACCATTGTGACCATAACGAGTTCCAAAGTTTCTGTTGAATGTTGATAAGGTTGTAATCATCATTAGATTACATGGCGATTCTGTGTTAATGTAGTCATATCCAATTTCGGCAGTACTTCCGTAAACTTTATTCCAGTTGCGCAACATCAAACTAGGATCCGAACCCAAAACTTGGTCAGCGTAAGTTACTACTTTTGCATAATCCCTTTTGTACAAAAAGAAACGGGTAGCAAATGCAGCAGCAGCTTTTGAGTTAAAATGGTATTTTGGAACGGTATAATTCTGATCTTTAATCAAAAGGATACCTTCTTCAATGTCTTTTTGTATTTTCGCATATACTGCAGATACCGACTCACGTTTATAATCTCCCTGCACCACAGTTTCCGGTTCCGTTGCATAAGGAATACCAATATCATTCAAGCTAGCAACATCATCTTTATAAGCTTGCGCAAAAATATTCACCAACACAAAATGACCATAAGCTCTACAAAGCAAGGCTTCTCCTTTTTGCCCACTCATTTCAGCAGTAGAACCTTCAGCTTTCAAAGCTTCAATGGCTGCTAAAGCGTGGTTGGCAGAAGCTATGGCACCATAATACTTCCCCCACAAAAACGAAGGACTATCTTCCTCGGTTGAAGCTGTTGCTGGTTGCCAAGCATAAATTTGATCGTCCAAGCGTTCGAAACTACTTAAATATACTGGAAGAATTGAGTTATTGTCCACAAAATTATCAGAACTCAATTCGGCCAATGTTGAGAAGTTTGCATCAGGATATGCTGAAACGACTAATTGTGCAATTTTTTCTTTTGTGGTCAACAGTGTTCTGTTGTCGGGTTGTGTACTTAAAAAATCATCACACGATGTGGATAACATCGCAATAGTCATCAAGCTCACCACCAATAATATATTTGTTTTATTGTAATATTTCATCTTCAATTTTTTTATAGCGTAAATGCTCTTCAAATAGTAAATAGCAAATGACAAAATAGTAAATGACTAGATTCCCAATCGCAACGTCAAAGTAAACTGTCTGGGAAGCGGACTTGCCACACCTCCGGTATTGAAAAATTCAGGATCTTGTCCATTCAATTTCTTATCGGAATACAGCAGGAATAGATTTGTAGCTTGTAACTTCAATTGAACCGTATTCACTTTCCATGCAGTTATCCAACTTTTGGGAATATCATACGCTAATGAAACTTCTTTTAATCTTACAAATCCACCATCGGCAATTCGTTCTGAAGTATAATTATATGCGTTGTAGGCATAAGCCAGTTCTCGACCGTAGATTTGCGACTGTCGTTTGCTCGCAATAACCGGGATGTTGGTAAATGCCTCATCGCCGGGAAGAATCCACCGGTTTTTAAATTCTTTCGGCATAGACGTAAGGTCGTTATATTCATTTTTAAACATGGGGTCTAGTCGTACTTTATTACCAAATGAATAAGTAATAAAGGTATTCAACGAAAAACCTTTGTAAGTAAACACATTTCCAAAACTACCTGTAATGGTTGGATCTGTTGGACCTTCGTATTTCAAAAAACCCAGTTTTTCGAATTCTTGAAAATTAATGTCGGTAACAGTTTCTACATTGTCCTGATTGATGAATGTTGGTAAACCTTCGGAGTTTAAGCCAGCAAAAGGAATGGAAAACAACGCACGAACTGGATAACCCTGCATGGCAAAACCAGTACCGGAAATTAATTTGATAACATTGGAACGCGATTTCAAATCAGTAATCTCATTCACTGCTTTAGAAAAAATAAAATCGGTTGTCCATGAAAAATCTTTACTGACTATATTCCTGGTTGAGAAAGTTAATTCAACTCCCTGCGATTTCATGGAGGCCACATTGGCATATTTTGAAATTGAACCGCCCACACCAGTAGTATAAGTCAAGCCAATTAAATCAAAATTTTGTCGGGTATAATAATCCGCTTCTATATTGATGCGATTTTTCAAGAATCCCAGGCTGGTCCCCACATTAAACTCATGTTTCTTTTCATAAGTCAACTCGCTATTTTCCAATCCACTAATTTCATCATTTTCATACTTATCTCCAATATATATTTGACTTTCGGCTACACTGGCAGTTGGCCTCCAAGGACTTTTACTCTTATAGACTGCCTGCGAATTAGTTACAAAAGCTGGACCACCATCTGCGGTCAAAGAATAGGAGGCTTTGAAGGTGGCATGAGTAAGTATGGTTTTGAAAATTTCGGCAAACCATTTTTCTTCGTGCATATTCCAGGCTGTTGCAATATTCCAGGTGGGTAGCCAGCGTGCCGAGCGTGATTTACCCAGTTTGTTGGAACCTTCATAACGAGCAGTACCATTTAAAATATAACGACCTTTATATGAATAAGTAGCAGAACTAAAGAATGCCACATTACGTGAGTAAGTCCATTCGTTTGAATAGTATTGACCGTTCTCTTCCTTTATTTGCTTAAAATAAATCGGGTCAAAAAATGGTATCCCACCATTGTCGTATTGATATCCCCAGCCACGTGACCAAGCCTTGTTTCTGTCAATAGAACTAGTTTCCATTCCACCAAACAAATTTAAAATATGTGTGTCATTAATGGCAGTATTGTAAGTGAATGAGCCTCTGAAATCCATACCACGCATGGAATAAGCTGTGCGGTCGTTAATTCCACCTACTGGAAGTATAGAAACCGGGAATGCACTTGGATCATCAGGATTTTTATATAAAAATGGATTTTTCTCGCTAATGGTTGCGTCCTCTGGAAAAACTCCTGCACGATAAGCGTCTGCCTGATTGGAATGATCCTTAATGAGATGTTCTTGGCTTGAAGTCTGGTACTTAATAGCAGTCAGCAGATTAGCTTCAAGTCCGGTGACTATTTTCCAATTCAATTCGGCTTGAAATTTCAAATCAGCCACATTTAAATCAATGTAATTATTGTCCAGTTCGTTGAAAATATTAAACGGAGCGTAATTACGTTTGTAATATATGGAGGGGTCCAAAGTCCGTGAGGTATTTAGAGCAAAACTGTAGGGATTGATGTCAAACTCACGCTTTACTTCACCACTCACCACATCAATATCTTGACTCAATGTACCTGGCGCTTTTTGTTTACGGTATGAATTACTTGTCAATAAATTCAATGTCAAACTTTTAGATATAAGAAATGAGCCGTTGGCATTGGCAGTGTAGCGTTCTACCGAGCTTGCTTTTGTCCAACCTGGATCGTCAAAAACCGACAACGAAACATAGAACTTCGCTTTTTCGGTACCTGTAGAAATACTTACGGCGTGATTCTGTGTTAAATTTTGATTGAAAAGCATATTAAACCAATCGGTATTTCTAAACTCTGCTTCTTGTAAATAAGCATTTCTGGCACCTGCAGTATTTAAAAGACCATAATTTCCATTGCTATAATCGTTTATTAATTGATACATTTTGCCGTAAACGCCAGAATTAGAAGCACCTGCAATAGTGGCAAACTCCAACCAACCTTTGCGTTCCATTTCTTGATAAATCCCCATTTGTTGTTGCGAGTTGGAGATATTAAAGTCAGCATAATTTGGTATCATGCGAGACGTAAATTCGCCCGTATAATTAATGCGACTCACACCCGCTTTGCCCTTTTTAGTGGTAATAACCACCACACCCGCCATGGCTCGTGCGCCATAAATAGAAGTGGCCGACCCGTCTTTTAGAATCTGGAAACTTTCAATATCATCGGCATTTATTCCTGCAATGGCCGACGAAATCAACGTTTCAGCATTCCCTGAAGACAATGCGTCGCTCGATACATCAATGGCATCTTCTTGAACCACACCATCCACCACCCATAATGGCTTTGAATTACCATAAATAGAAGTAGCGCCACGCACACGGATTTTTGGAGCCGTACCAAAAGTGCCAGATACATTCTGAACCGAAACACCTGCCGAACGACCTTCGAGCGCGCGGCTCACATCCGTAATTCCGTCAATTTTTGTCTTGGCAGCATCCAATTTGTCAGTAGCGCCCGTAAACAATCGCTTGTCAATCTTCACCATACCAGTAACCACCACTTCGTTTAACTGTTGAGTGTCGGAGTATAATTTTATCTTCATTAATGGTTTAGCATCCAACTCCTCAGATTTCATGCCCAAATAGGTTATAATAATCCTTTTAAATTGGTCAGGTAAATTCAGCGTAAATTTTCCATCTATACCGGTTGTAGTCCCAATTTTCGAATTGCCTTTTACCACAATAGTTGCACCAATAATCGTTTCGCCAGCTTCATCAACCACCGTACCTGTTATTTTTGTTATTTGTGCATTCGTAATTCCTAAACCAAAAATTAGAAAGGAGAGTATAAAGAGAGTTTGTTTCATAAATGCCTGGATAGTAAAAAAATAAAAAGGAAATCAATACTCAATTTGTTTTTTTGAGGAATGTTTTGCTTCTCAATGAAAAATGAATTACTAAAAATAAATATAGCTAAATAATAAATCATAGACTGCAAAAATAGTATATTTATTCCAATTAGAGTCAATTTACAATCAAAATTACCACTTTCAATCAAATAAACTATCTATTTTTATTGTTTCTATGCAAAGCTATATCACTTTCAAATCTACAGTTTTTTTTTGAACAAGGTGGTGTAAAAAACAAAAAAAGTCTCATTTAAGTGTAATATTATTGACAATATAGAATTCCGCTTCCGATAAGGTGTAATTCAATTTTACAAAAAAAACGAAATAAAAACTTCTAAACCATGCCAATCTATTGTTAACGAAGTAGCAACTAATTGCAAATAGAATTGAAATCTCCAAAGGATTGAAGCGACTGACAAAATGCAAATTTCAACACACATTATATCACAATGAATCATATTTTATTTGTCAAAAATAAAATTATTATTGGAAACGAAATCAAGTTTAAATCGTTCAATGAATATTTCGTTTGTGTTCGGTTCTTTTTGCAAATTGCTTTAAATCAAACCGCAACAGCTATTGAAACGAAGTATTTTTCTGATCCGTTTTTTATCAGCCAAATCAGCGTTCAATTTCTTTTTATTTCTTGCTTGTCTAGGTTAGGTTGGGTTATCTCAGTCAGCTTCGTGCATTAAACAATGTCAACAACAATTTGTTTATTTCTAACTTATTGTTTTAGAAAACAATAAAA
>JAIFKQ010000064.1 GCA_020049515.1 Paludibacter sp.
GAAATAGCCTTTTTTTACGTCTCTAATATCTTTTTGAATTGCACTTCTGCAAGCTATACTAAATACACTATCTGGATTCTCTTTTGGTCTAATAATCATCAGAATATATGACATTAACCAGTTAGAATCATCTGAGTATTTAACTTCAAAACATCTTGATCCAAACTGCACTTTTACAATCTTGATGTCTATTATATATTTACATTCTTGATTTTCAACATCTAAACTATCATTGTTATCAATTGAAAATGAATAATCATACTCCAATAAATCTATCAAGTCATTAAAATCCTGTTCGTTTAGTGAATCACCAAATTTATATGAATTTAAAATGGATTTATAATGATTTAAAGCATCTTTTTTGTACTTGTAATTATTATTTCCAATTGTAATCATGCTTTTTTTTGATTGAGATAAGGGCTCATTGTTATCATTAATTTAAGTATTTTGAAATTTACAAACCATTTATAGCACAGTTTATTCCACAGTTTATTCCACAGTTTATAGCACATATTCCACAGTTTATTCCATAGTACCATTTACAGTACAGTTTACAACACAGTTTATTTGTTATAACTTTTTAATTATTTGCCAAAATCCAGTTCTATTATTTCCAATTCGTTTTATCAACTTATTATCTTTTAGTTTTTTCAGATTCCATTCTACACCACGACGTGATAATCCTGAAGCATTTTGTAATTCGGGAATAGTGATTTTATTGTTCTTTTCAATCTCGATAAATACTTTATTTAGAACCTCTTCCACAGTCATTCCCACAGTCATTCCCACAGTCATTCCCACAGTCATTCCCACAGTTTTCTCCACAGTAAGATTAGACGTAAATTCTACTGAAAAACCAGTAGTATCTGCCGTAAAATTTGGCGCAAGCTGATTAGAATTCAAACATTCTTTTACTATTTTGGAAATGCCTCGTCCCCAAGCCTCAATTAATCCTGCTCGGAAAAAAGCATTGGCAATATCGGGGTTATGTGGCTCCGAAGGATGTTTTTGGAGTAGCTTTTCAACTGAAAAGCCAAGACTGAAATTTGCAGCATTCCAAATAATAATTTTATCCTCGTAAACGCTTATTTGAATGGGATTTCCACTTTGATAATCCTTGTGAGCCACTGCATTAAGTAGCGCTTCACGTAATGCAAGCTCAGGAAATGGATATTCCTCAATGCGACTGATGCCCTCGTATCGAATGGCTGCTTTTGTATATTTTGTAAGTAGAAAATCAATCGTTTTCTCATTCTGCTCAAACAAATTTCCGTGTACTTCATCCTGATATAACAAATCGGATTCTGAAGCAAAGTAACCAATTTTTATATAAGCACCCGTAGTGAATTTTTCGGGATTTGAATAAAATAATAGTGAAGTGGCTTGCTTAAGAAACTTATTCTCAAATAAATGCAAATTCTCTAGCAAATTGGCATTGCTTTCAGCAAGCACTTCCAAATCTACTCTTTTGGATTTGGCAGCTTGTTTTCTGAAGTACTCGAATGCCCGATTGTCGAGCTCTTCCACTGTCAGATTTGTCATTGGAATACCATCCCAATGCTTCCCTGTTTTTTCTAAAATGAATTTATTTAAAGCTGCACCTTTCAGCTCTTGTTTAGTAGAACCACTTCGGTAATGGTACTGACCTTTATAATTAACGGGATATGGGTACGCTTCAACGGTAATTCTCAAATAATCGAGTTCGTTTTCAGTGAGTAAATCCACATCAACCATAATTCCCAAAACATCGCGTACTTTGTTGGGAATGTCTTCCATCAGTTTGGTCGAATTAGGCAAGCCAATTACTTCACCATCATCGTTTTTACCAATAAAAATAAGCCCACCTTGCGCATTGGCAAAACCGCATATCCATTTTAGATACTCATC
This sequence comes from Paludibacter sp., assembly GCA_020049515.1. Classification (GTDB taxonomy): domain Bacteria; phylum Bacteroidota; class Bacteroidia; order Bacteroidales; family Paludibacteraceae; genus Paludibacter. The sequence continues at coordinate 1,888 of JAIFKQ010000064.1, forward strand.
ATGCCAAGCTTGTTTGAACTCGATATTTTGGTTTTCGTTCATTGATGTCAAATTGGTTGATTATCTTATTCGTTTAGTTTTCCATTTTTCGTACCCAATAATGGTATTTATTTTCCATTTTTCGTACCCAATCCTACTTATTTCACTTTTTTTCGTACCCAATGCTTGTACATAAATTACATTTATTCGACCCAATTCTACTTTTAGAATACCAAAATCCCCTCTTTATCTTACTCTCCTTTCAGCGGTTGCAACGCTCGTTTTTCATACGCCTCCACTATCCGTTGTACCAATTTATGCCTCACTATATCCGTTACATCAAATTCCACTTTGGCAATTCCTTTTACACCTTTGAGTACTTCCAATGCGTCTATCAATCCCGATTTTTGCTGAATAGGCAAGTCAATTTGGGTTACGTCGCCAGTGACTATCATTTTGGCATTCAAGCCCATGCGTGTGAGGAACATTTTTATTTGCATGGTGGTGGTATTTTGCGCTTCGTCCAGAATTATAACTGCATCACTCAAAGTTCGTCCACGCATAAATGCCAGCGGTGCAATTTGGATGGTACCATTTTCCATGTACTCTTTCAGTCGGAGTGGGGTAAGCATATCTTGCAGAGCATCATACAGTGGTTGTAGGTACGGGTCAATTTTCTCCTTCATATCGCCAGGCAGGAAACCGAGTTTTTCACCAGCTTCTACTGCAGGGCGACAGAGAATAATCTTTTTTATTTCTTTGTTTTTCAACGCACGAACGGCTAATGCAATGGCAGTGTAGGTTTTACCAGAACCTGCTGGGCCAATGGCGAAGAGCAAATCGTTGGTATCGTAATCTTTTACAAGCTTTTGTTGGTTGGCAGTGCGTGCCATAATGGATTTGCCATTGACACCGTGCAAAATTAGATGTACAAATTTAATTTCGTCTGGAGCAACACCTTTTAGTAATTCAATAATATTTTCTTCGCTTAATGAATTATTATCCAACGCATATCGTTCTAATTTTTGGATATTCTCTATTAATCTATCGGCTTCTTCCTCACTGCCCGAAATCTTTATTACATGCCCACGAGCTACTAACCGCAGATTGGGATGCAGATTTTTTAGCAGATGAATATTGGCATGATTTACGCCATAAAATACCGTTGTATCGGTATGTTCGGATAGTTCAAATATTTTTTCAATCATGTTAATTGGTTTGAAAATCAAACTAAAAAGATGCGTATTTCTTCATCGTTTTTTTTTTAATATCACATCGTTCAATCACTGCAATTACTTTTTCTTTAATTGTTCCAATGCACGTAAAACTGTTTTATCTTCTTTGTAAAGCATAGGATAAAAACCAGCATCTCCCATCGCATTACGCGTTATATATGCCTTGAGTTGTAATAAAAGAAATCTTTTGGAGATATTTATTTGTGCCTGATTGGGAGCTAAACCTTTTGTTTTGGCAAATGAAACAAATTCTGTAATCAAGTTCTGATTGTTCAAATAGTCATCGATTGATTTCCACGTTTTTAGGCTTTTTAACTTCGCACGATTTCTATCCGAGTATTGGAATGCAAATTGGTAAAGATAACCATAATTAACTGTTTTGTTCAAGTAAGGTGTAAATTCGGTAGTATCTCTTGCTACAAATATATCGGGCATTATGCCGCCACCGCCAAACACAGTACGTCCAGCTACAGTTTTGAATTTGAGCGAATCAGCCAGGTGAATGCTGTCTTTATTGTCAAATTCTCCGTGAGTATAACGATTTATCATGTCCATTTCATAATCTTTGGCATTACCACGTTCATAGTGTTTTTGAATGCTCCTTCCGGAAGGTGTGTAGTAACGTGCCACAGTGAGTCGAATGGCCGATCCGTCTGATAAATCGAGCTGCTGTTGTACCAATCCTTTTCCAAATGAACGTCGGCCAATAATTAAACCCCGGTCATTGTCCTGAATTGCCCCTGCGAATATCTCACTTGCAGAAGCCGAAAATTCATCAATCAACACCACTATTGGAAGGTTAATACAGCTTCCTTTTCCATCCGATTTTGCTTCAGATCGTGGGTATGCTTTTCCTTCAGAGTAAACAATCATGCGCCCAGCTGGAAGAAATTCATTGACCATATTGATGGCTTGATCCATAAAACCACCACTGTTTTCGCGCAAGTCAACAATGTATTTTTTTGCACCTTGATTGCGTAATTTACTGATAGCATCGAGAAATTCGGCATAAGTAGTGGCAGCAAATTTACTTACGCGTATAAAACCTACCTGTGGCTCAATCATATAAGCAATGTCAACCGAGTTTACAGGAATTTGTCCACGTGTAATAGAATAGTATAATATTTCACGCGTACCGTGTCTTTTGATACCAAGTTTTACTTTTGAACCTTCTGGTCCGCGTAGCTTTTTCATTACTTTTTCGTTGGTCACATTTTTGCCAATAAAAATAGAATCATTAACCTTAATAATTCTATCACCAGCCAATAATCCAACTTTTTCAGATGGGCCACCACTAACCACCGCTACAATCATAATAGTGTCATTCTGAATATTGAACTGAACGCCTATTCCGCTAAAGCTGCCTTCTAATTCGCTATTGACATTTTCTAAATCAGAGGCTGGAATATAAACTGAATGAGGGTCGAGTTTGGCAATCAAATCGGCCATCATTTCCTCTGTCATGTCATTTGTGTTTACCGAGTCAACATATTGTGCATCAATTATTGACAATAATTCATCCACTTTTCCATGAAGACTACGATTTCCCAATATACTTCCAATTGAACCGTTGGCACGATTTGAAAGTAAATTACCCAACATCAAGCCTCCTAGTATTGAAAGGAGTATTATTAAAACTAGTAGAAAACTTTTTTTATTCATAAATAATGATTAAAATGATACCTGACCCCTAATGGGAGATAAGAACCCCTAACCCCTCCCGTAAAAACGGGATAAATTGCGGGGAGCTAAGTTAATATTGATTTGTTATATTGTATCCTTTTTATCCAAAAAACATGTGGAAAGAACTTCCATAATTTCCCGCAATTTATCCCGCCAAAGCGAGAGGGGCTAGGGGTTCTTTCTGTCTTATTCCAAAAACGATATTTCGATATTCGCCCTTTCTAGCAATTCTACGCCGTCCATTATGCGGTATTTTTCGCCATACACTACCCGTTTAATTCCTGATTGGATTATCAATTTGGCACATTCAATACAAGGTGAGGCAGTTACATATAACGTGGCATTGTCGCTACTATTATGAGAACGGGCTACTTTACTTATTGCATTGGCTTCGGCATGTAAAACGTAAGGTTTGGACACATTGTTTTCGTCCTCGCAATTATTTTCAAATCCTGAAGGAGTGCCATTGTAGCCATCCGAAATTATCATTTGGTTTTTGACCAATAAAGCACCCACTTTTCGTCGCTCGCAGTACGAGTTCTCGGACCAGATTCTTGCCATACGCATATATCGTTGGTCTAGTAATTGTTGTTTTTCGGTCATGTTTAATTGGTTAATGAATTGACTATTTTCTACTTACTATAAACTATCTACTTCTTCAACAGTTCTTCAGCAAATTCAATCAGATTTAAACCCGAAAAATTTCCTGAAGTCATAAGTAGCAATGCTGCATTATCATACTTCAGTTCGCGAAGTTTTGTTTGCAAGGCCAGCGAATCGATGAAAACGGTTACATTATTACCACCAAAAGCCTGTTGTACTTGCTCTGGTTGCAGTTCCTTCAAGCGTTTGTGTTCTATCACTTCTGGGTTGTAATACACATAAGCAACATCGGCTTCTTCCATACAGTCAGCATATTGTGGCAAAAAATCTTCGGTGAGGCTGCTAAAAGTGTGTAGCTCCATGCATGCTACCAATTTCCGGTCGGGATATTGATGTTTTACTGCTTTTACCGTTGCTTTAAGCTTAGATGGTGAATGCGCAAAATCTTTAAATGCAACAGATTTACCTGTTTCCACAATTTTTTGAAGCCGATTGGAAGCACCAGGAAAATCACATATTGTAGCGTAAAATTGCTCATCAGTTACTCCAATTTGTCTGCAAGCCAACCGGGCAGCATTCATATTCTGTAAGTTATGTTCTCCAAAAAACTTTAGAGCTACATCTCCTTTTTTTGTTTTTAAATACGTAACACCTTTTATAACTTCATATTCTGGCGTGTTGTAAGGAAAAGGAACAATGTCTCGACGCAGATTTTGAGCTATTTCATTTAAACTGGCATCTCCATCAAAATAAATCAATCTGCCTTGCCCTTCCATCAATTCGGTAAATTTTTGAAATTGCTCCACATAATTTTCGAAGGTAGGAAAAACATTGATATGATCCCACGCAATACCTGTAAGTACTGCAATATGAGGCTTGTATAAATGAAATTTTGGACGGCGATCGATAGGTGAAGTTAAATACTCATCTCCTTCAAACACGGCTATGCGTGATTCGTATGACAGTTTTACCATATTATCGAAACCCTCAATTTGTGCTCCCACCATGTAATCGGCATCAATTTTGAGTTGTTTCAATACAAATAAAATCATGGCTGTAGTGGTAGTTTTGCCATGACTTCCGCCCACTACAATGCGCGTTTTGCTACGGGTTTGTTGGTACAAATACTCAGGAAAAGAATATATTTTTAGTCCCAAGGCTTTGGCTCTAACTAGCTCTGGATTATCAAGTGTGGCATGCATTCCTAAAATAACGGCACTCAACCCTTTGTGAATTCTATCGGGAAACCAACCCATTTTTTCAGGCAGTAAGCCATACGCTTTCAATCGACTAAGAGAGGGCTCAAAAACCTCATCGTCAGAACCTGTTACGTGTGTATTATTTTTTTTGCTGATGGCGATGGCTAAGTTGTGCATAGCTGCTCCACCAATAGCGATAAAATGAACTCGTTGCATAGGGTTGGTAAGTTGAATGATTTTACTTATTTTTGCGGAAAGATATTTAAACTGCAAAAGTAGTAAGAAATTACGAATGCTTATAACAAAAAAACATGAAATTACATAAAATTGAAGCAGGAGATTTTCAAGTAGATGGTGGAGCGGCATTTGGTGTTGTTCCAAAACGTGTTTGGCAAAAAAGATATGCCTGCAATGATGATAATTTTTGTAGGGTTACAATGCGCTGTTTGCTCGTTGACACTGGCGAAAGACGTATTATTATTGATACAGGTTGCGGTGATAAACAATTGGAATATTTAAAATATTACGATTTTGTGGATGTCATCAATTTTGAAACGGAACTAAATAAAATTGGATATTCCTGCAATGATATAACCGATGTGGTGTACACGCATTTACATTTCGACCATTGCGGAGGTAGCACTTATTATAATTCCGACAAAACGAAAATTGAATTTACATTTCCCAATGCTACACATTATGTTGGCGAAGCGCAATGGAATAACTTTTTGAAACCCAATGTGCGTGAAGGAGATTCTTATTTTCCCGAGAATGTTATGCCCATACATGAAGCCGGAAAGCTGCGATTGATAACCGAAAACCAATGGATTTGCCCTGAAGTAGAACTGCGAATTTTCAACGGACATACCGTTGGGCAGTTGGTTTGCTACATTCACACCGAAATGAAAACTTTCGTGTATGTGGGTGACGTGATTCCTACTGCAACGAATATACCTGTAGCTTGGATTTCAGCCTATGATCTCAACCCGATTGTGGCAATGGAAGAGAAAAAAATATTACTTGACGAGGCAGCATTAAAGCATCAAATACTTATCTTTGAGCATGATGCATACGTTGAAAGCATAGGGTAGATGAAACTTTTGTATTGTAAAACCTCTGTTTGCAGAAATTACGTGCTGCTATTAGTTGTGTAGAAATTTTCTTTCTGTTTATCTGTTTTTTTACTGAATCATTTCTCGAAAAATAAAAAACCGCTTTAGCAAAGAACTATGCAAAAGCGGTTTTTAAGTATTTATTTCGTCAAAAATTTTATTTACGAAAACTCCAAAATTCCAATAGTTATTTGAATTTCAGGTGTTCAAATTTCTTTTCCATTTTTATACAAAATGAACCTGACTTATTTCGTTGGCAAAA
>JAIFKQ010000166.1 GCA_020049515.1 Paludibacter sp.
ATCGTCTTTATTAGTGTATCAGCAATACTAAGTTTGGTATTGGCACTATTTATAGCCCCTCTGAGAAGTTCGTTTAGCGAATACTCAAATAGAATTACTGAAAAAGTTATTACTTCAGCTGCTGTTAATCTTCAAGGAGCCAATAACGGCATCGGGGCGGTAAATACCAATAGGACTGAATCAACAATTGAAGTGGGCAGTGTTAAATCTGCAAATTCAAAAGGAACTTCAAGCAGAGGCAGTAATAGTGGAAGTACACAAGTGAATAATATTAGCTACAGTATTTTGGCTTATGCTCAAAGAAATCAATTAAGGGGTAATGCTGGTACTGGTTCAACTGCTGGTTCAGGAGTATTGTCAAATTCGTCAAGCACATTTTCGTCGAACGGAATACAAGGTTCTCTGGGAATAAATTCAACACCTGGAAAAAACAACACGAATACGAATAGTCCTGTACTAATTGGATTTAACACCCTAACAACTGATCTTACTGTAGGAATGACTGCTCAAGGTGGCGATCGTCAAGCAGGGAATAACCCTCCACCAGAAGAAGGTGAAGGTGGTGGTGGTGGTCCTACTCTTCCAATTGGAGATGGAACAAGCATATTGCTAATAATGGCTGTAGCTTTCGTTAGTTGGAAAATGGCAGCTCGCAAAATGAGTTTGAGCACTTCAAAGATTTAAAAAAACTAGTGATTTGATATAAATTAATTATATATAAAGAGTCGGCATGAAAATGCCGACTCTTTATGCATTTAAAGCTGTATTGATAATTGCATTATTCTCCGATGTTATATTTATTGATTTTTCTTAGCTCAATGTAGTGGTTTTTTTGTACTTTTGTGGTCTATTTCAACAAATTATTTTATGCAACCTACTATCATCAAATCTGCCATGGTCAATGGCCTCATTATGGGTGCGATGTTCTCCATAAACTTTGTAATATCCATAGCAAAAATAACCATTCTTGGACTTTTATCTTATGTAATAATCACGTTAATACTAGTGGGGATATACAAAATGGTAATTCGCTTTAGAGATGTGGATTGCAAAGGGGAAATTACCTATTGGAAATCGTTTTCTTTCATCTTACTCACATTCTTTTTTGCAGCTATCATTTCTTCCGTTGTCAAATACATTTATTTCCAATACATCAACCCTGACTACTTAGCACAAATGTTTGAAGAAAGCATGAAATTGATGGAAAAAATGAATTTCCCAATGAATGATGCCTCAGTAGCACAAATGGAAAGCATACTGAAACCCGCTACTTTTACCTTGCAATATATTTGGATAAACGTATTTATGGGATCACTGGTGGCAATGGTAATGAGTGGATTTGTAAAAAAGGAGAAAGATATTTTTGAAGCCCCACAGCCACCGAGGGTGGAATAAGATCCCCCAACCCCTAAAGGGGAGTAAGAAGTATTAGTACTGATTTATATTAGTATGACATAAAAGCTGAATAAAATAAGATAATTGAGTAAAAATATATCAGAGTTAATAACAATCAATACTAACATAGTTCCCCTTTAGGGGCTAGGGGTAATATGGATATATCAATAATTGTTCCGTTGTACAACGAAGAAGAATCACTTCCGAAGCTTTATGAGTGGATTGAACGGGTAATGAACGAAAATAAATTCAGCTATGAAGTTATTTTTGTAAATGATGGAAGTACCGACAAATCATGGGAAGTGATAGAATCGTTGCATCAAAAATCAACACATGTCCGAGGCATTAAATTCAGACGCAATTATGGGAAATCACCAGCCCTTTATTGTGGATTTCATGCGGCCATAGGGGAAGTAGTAATCACAATGGATGCCGATTTGCAAGATAGCCCCGATGAGATACCTGGATTGTATGCCATGATAATGAATGAGAATTTCGATTTGATTTCTGGCTGGAAGAAGAAACGCTACGATTCGAAATTTGCGAAAAACATCCCTTCGAAAATATACAATGCTACTGCGCGTAAAGTTACTGGATTGAATTTACATGATATGAATTGTGGTTTGAAAGCTTATCGCAGTGAAGTAGTGAAAAACATAGAAGTATATGGCGAAATGCATCGCTATATCCCCTTTTTGGCAAAAAATGCAGGCTTTACTCGCATAGGTGAGAAAGTAGTGGAACACAGAAAACGACAGTTTGGAGAAACAAAATTCGGATTAAACCGTTTTGTGAACGGCTATCTGGACTTATTGACATTGTGGTTTCTATCTAAATTTGGCAAAAAGCCAATGCACTTTTTTGGCTTATATGGAAGCCTAATGTTTTTACTCGGTTTTTTGGCAGTTCTGGCAGTGGGTGTAAACAAATTAGTGGCTATTTTCGGACATGTAAAAGCACCTTTAATTACCGATAGCCCCTATTTTTATTTAGCAATACTCGCAATGGTATTAGGAACTCAGCTATTTCTAACTGGATTTTTGGGAGAAATAGTAGCAAGAAATTCGACCGAAAGGAATAATTATAAAATTGAAAAGAAGATTTGAAGATTGACAGTTTGACAGTTTGAAGTCGCGATAGCTATCGTGGATGAAGATTTGAACTTCCACTGTGTGCAACCGTTCTTTTTTGCGATTTGAAGCATTCAAGTTAAGAGTTTCAGTTTTCAGTTTTATAACATCCAATTATAATTAAAAAACACAAATGGAAATACTCAAAATAATACTACCCGCTTTATTGGTGCTACTAACAGCTTATTTGCTGATAGATAAACTGTTGCGAAACGAAGAGAAGCGTCGGAATTTTGAATTACGTAAAAAAAACAATGCCACCCTCACTCCTATCCGCCTTAGAGCTTATGAGCGACTGATATTGGTATTGGAACGCACAACACCTAGTAACTTGATACTCAGTGTGGCAAAGCCGCAAATGACCAATTTAGAACTCCACACTCAGCTATTAGCGAGTATTCGCGAGGAGTTTTCACACAATATGTCTCAACAAATATATGTGAGTGATGAAATTTGGAACTACATGCGAAGTGCGCAAGAAAGCCTGTTGAGATTAGTAAATAGCTGTGCCTCCGAATGCAAATCTGCTGAATCGGCATCTGTTTTGGCCGAAAAAATAATTCAAGTATATAGAATGAGTGAGCAAAGTCCGAGTGAATTGGCAATGGAGAAGTTGAAAAAAGAAGTGAGATTGCTATTTTAAGCAAGCCCCGAAGAAAAGCCCCGAACCCGATAGTTATCGTGGACCCAAAAGGGGGAATAGGAGAGGTTAGAACTGATTTATATTAGATAGTAGAGATTAGACAGCAGATAATAGAGATAAACAAAAAAATTAATAACAAAAAAAGATAAGCTACTTGGTCTTACTCCCCCTTTTCGGGGGTTGGGGGCTGTTTTTTTGTATGAAACACACCATATTTATATTTTTGCTTGCACTTCTTTCCTTTACACTCTTTATATCTTGCACAGGAGACGAAGAATGTAGAAAGGAAAAGTACGTAAAATTGGGGGTTGGTTTTTATAAAAAAACATTTAGTGAAACAACGAAAAAGTACACTTCTTCAAGTATAAGCATTGACAGTTTAACAATACAAGGAATTGATACCGCAGGGCTCCTAATTGATTCACTTGTATATAATAACAGCAAAAAAATAAGCAAACTATATTTGCCGTTGAATAAATTTGTGGCAATTTCAAGATTTAGAGTCACGTTTAATGAAACAATTGATACAGTTAGTATTTTGCACAGCAATTCCGATTTATATCTATCGCTTGAATGTGGCTGTTTAAAAGTTCACACAATAGATACTGTGCTTACTACCAATCATTTTATAGACTCGATAAGCATCAACAATCACAATGTAATTAACATCAATGCAGAGCATTTACAAATTTACAATTAGCATGATGCTTAGTCTTGTAGTTTATTCGGCACAGGCGCAAGATAAAAATAGAGATAGCATTCAAGCAAAAACCAACTGGCTGAATGGCATTACCCTACAAGCCGATTTGGCATCATTGGTAAGTTCGGCAATCGACAACGGAGAATCATACTCTTTAGAGGGTGGCGCTCTGATAAACATAAAAAACAAGTATTACCCAATTGTAGAAATTGGTTTTGCTGGGGCAGACAAAACAACAGCCGAAAACATCAATTTCAAAACGAATGGGCTATTTGGACGCATGGGCGTAGATTTTAGCTTGAAAAAGTCAAAACCAAACGCTAAAGTATCCAATAATTTAGTCAGTGCTGGTGTAAGATTGGGCATGTCGAACTTTGCATATAACATTAACAACATAGTTATTACGGATGATTATTGGAAAAACAGTGAATCAAAGGACTTTAACAATATGACTTCCACTAATCTATGGTATGAATTAGTTTTTGGTGTGAGGGTAGAAGTAATAAAAAACATCTATATGGGATGGTCGATAAGAAATAAACATCTGATTACAAAAAATGCAGCTGGCGAAGTTTTCCCATGGTATATTCCAGGATATGGAAAAAACGCTACTTCCAACTGGGGTATAAATTACAGTTTGGGGTATAAATTTTAGAATACAGGAATTTTAGAAACCTGAAAAGGCGATAATACAAATAAAAAGAAAAAAATAATTTTAATTTCGACCTTTAACAAAAAAGTTAAAGGGTTATAACCATTAAAAAAGTATGAATTCAACACAAGTTTTGAACCTTGCAGCGGACAACATCCGTATTTTGGCTGCATCTGCAGTAGAAAAAGCAAAATCGGGACACCCAGGTGGTGCCATGGGTGGTGCAGATTTTATCAATGTACTTTATTCTGAGTTTTTGGAATACGATCCAAAAAATCCTACTTGGGAAGGTCGCGACCGCATGTTCCTAGATCCAGGACACATGTCGCCCATGTTGTATTCGGTGCTTGCCTGCACTGGAAAATACACAATGGAGGAGCTAGCACAATTCCGTCAATGGGACAGCCCAACTCCTGGTCATCCAGAAGTTGACGTAATGCGTGGCGTAGAGAACACCTCTGGGCCTCTGGGCCAAGGACATACTTATGCCGTAGGTGCTGCCATTGCTGCCAAATTCTTGAAAGCTCGTTTTGGTGAAGTGATGAGTCAGACCATTTACACTTTTATCTCTGATGGTGGTGTTCAAGAAGAAATTTCGCAAGGTGCTGGTCGTTTGGCTGGTCACTTGGGATTGAACAACCTGATTATGTTTTACGATTCTAACGACATTCAACTTTCTACCGAAACAAAAGATGTTACCAGCGAAAACGTAGCTCAAAAATACCTAGCTTGGGGATGGAAAGTAATTGAAATTAATGGTAATGCCGCCGACGAAATTCGTGCAGCGTTAACAGATGCTAAAGAAGAAACAAACAAACCTACGCTTATTATTGGCAAAACCATTATGGGCAAAGGTGCTTTAAAAGCTGATGGTACAAGCTTTGAGCGTCAATGTGCTACTCACGGTATGCCACTAGGCGAATGTGGAGCGTCTTATGCCGAAAGTATCAAAAACCTGGGTGGAAATCCTGAAAATCCGTTTGTGATTTTTGAAGAAACAAAAGCATTATATGCAAAACGTGCGGAAGAATTGGATGGAATAGTAGCTGCAAAAAAAGCTGCAAAAGAAGCATGGGCAAAAGAAAATCCTGCTTTGGCAGAAAAATTGGCGTTCTTCTTCTCGGGAAAAACAGCCATGAATTGGGATGCCGTGGTTCAAAAACCAAATCAAGCAACCCGTGCTGCTTCTGCAACCGTATTGGGAGAATTGGCCAAACAAGTTGAAAACATGATTGTTGCCAGTGCCGACTTATCGAACTCCGACAAAACAGACGGTTTCCTTAAAAACACAAAAGCATTCACCAAAGGTGATTTCTCAGGTGCATTCCTTCAAGCTGGCGTTGCCGAATTGACCATGGCCTGCGTTTGTATTGGAATGAGCTTGCATGGTGGCGTAATTGCTGCCTGTGCTACTTTCTTTGTTTTCTCAGACTACATGAAACCAGCCATTCGTATGGCAGCATTGATGGAGCAACCAGTGAAATTTATCTGGACTCACGATGCTTTCCGTGTAGGTGAAGATGGACCAACACACGAGCCAGTGGAGCAAGAAGCTCAAATTCGATTGATGGAAAAACTGAAAAACCATAAAGGTCATAATTCAATGTTGGTGTTGCGCCCTGCCGATGTAGAAGAAGCAACAATTGCTTGGAAAATGGCCATTGAAAACACCACTACTCCAACAGGTTTGATTCTTTCTCGTCAAAATATTGCCGATCTTCCTGCAGTGGCTGGTCGTAAAATTGAAGCCGAACAAGCTCAAAAAGGTGGATATGTGGTAGAATGCGATGGTAACCCTGATGTAATTTTGGTAGCTTCGGGCTCAGAAGTTTCTACACTGTACGAAGGTGCAAAATTATTGCGTGCCGATGGTGTAAAAATCCGTTTGGTTTCTGTTCCTTCTGAGGGTCTATTCCGCAGTCAATCAGCTGAATATCAAGAAAGCGTATTGCCACGTGATGCTAAAATTTTCGGCCTTACTGCTGGTCTTCCAGTAAACCTATTGGGGTTAGTGGGTGCAAATGGTAAAATTTGGGGATTGGAATCGTTTGGTTTCTCAGCTCCTTACACCGTGCTTGACGAAAAACTTGGATTTACAGGTAAAAACGTTTTTGAACAAGTGAAAAAAATGATGTAATTATTGCCCCTAACCCCTAAAGGGGAACTGAGTTAGCTTCATCTTGTGAATAATTTACAAAATGATAGATTATCAATACTAATTTAGTTCTCCTTAAGGGGTTAGGGGTTTCTTTTTTATTTATGGATTTATTATCAGTCATTATTATTAGCGTAGCACTAGCAATGGATTGCTTTGCTGTTTCAGTAAGCAAAGGAATTTGTGCTAAAAAGTTTTTCTTTTGGCTCACCTTTCGAATGGCATTTCTTTTTGGACTTTTTCAAGCAATAATGCCTTTAATTGGATTTGCCGCTGCAAAAAGTTTTGCCAAAGAGATGACTACTTATGACCATTGGTTGGCTTTTGGTTTACTGACACTTATAGGCGGAAAAATGGTGATTGAAGGCTTTCAAAACCCAAACTCGGAATGCCTTAAAGTCTCCAATCCATTCAAATGGGCATCACTCCTATCACTTGCTTTTGCTACCAGCATCGACGCTTTGGCTACAGGTATTGTAATTGCTCCATTTCCCGAAATGATATGGAAAGCAGTGGCAATGATTGGTTTTGTGAGTTTCTTGTTTACGTTTTTAGGGATGTACATAGGCATTCATTTCGGCAAAAGGTTTCATCTAAAAGTAGAAGCCATAGGTGGATTTGTGCTGATAGGTATTGGAACAAAAATTCTTATTGAACATCTTTATTATTAACGATTTGGATAATTCTGTTTTCTCACTTCTCCTTTTCCGTAAAATATCCCACACAAAAACAACTAATAATTTAATTATCAAAACTAAGTAGTTGAAAATATTTATTGACATATTTATTAATTCGTAAGTCATTCATTTACTATGTCTTACTAATTATTAATTGTTCATTCTTAATTCTTAATTACTTACTATTACTCATTAATATGCAATTAAAAAAAAGCTTACTACTCCTTCTAATTTCAATACCGACATTTTCATCCGAATTCTCGTCAAAACGTGGAAGCAACAGACGGCCTTATTCACTTATTCCCAAAACCCATCGAACTAGCAACTGCTGACATGGACAAAAACGATGTGCCGCAAGCCGAAATGCTGAGCGTACACACTCGTGTGGGTATTGACATCAATGGCGACAGCATTATGGGCGCTAAATCTAGCGGTAAAATAGAAGCAGATTTTGCTGGGGCTAGTACCACCTTTTTCATGCTCCGTATTCGTCAGGCCTACTTAAAACTAAATTGGAAGAAATCAGAACTCTTAATTGGGCAAACCTGGCATCCGT
>JAIFKQ010000027.1 GCA_020049515.1 Paludibacter sp.
GCTATCGGGACAAAAACTTTCAGTTTTTCTTTGCGACTTTGTGACTTTGCAACTTTGCGTTCAAAAAAACATATTTTATAACGAACCATTGTAAAATAAAACTTGAAATTATTTAACCATCCCAGCTTGTTCCGACATTTCGGGAATAGCTATCTGGAAATCGATAGTTTACAATAGAAATAATGCTTTTAGCATAATTTTAGTGTATTAAATCTTAAAATACCGAACGAAGATTCCGATTTGCCGGAATAGGTATTTGTCTATTGTGACCTTTTTTCTTTGATATATATTTTCTATTGAGCCTATCGAAGAATCCGACTTTTCGTATTGTGGTTAAATATTTAATTTGGTAAAGTTTAACTGCTTAATTATTATTCAATAGGTCAAAAATTGCCTAACATTACACTAATTAGTTTTCCTTGAATAATGATTTTTAACTCTGAATTTGCTTCATAACACAAAGATAATTTATTTGATAGAAAATCAAACTAAATTTTTGATTAATCTGTCAGCTTCAATACTCTCTTTGATATTGTGGCCGATTTAGAAACCTGTAAATTGAAATGTAAATATTGTTTTTGATAGGCAGGGTTGTGATTGATAATAACATAAAAACCGCCATTCATTTTATTGAATGGCGGTTACTTTTAAGAGTTGCTTTGTACCAATACTCTTATAAATTGGGATTTATACCCCTAGCGATGCTCTAACTGCCTCAATTTTCAAATTGGCAGCTTTATCTGCTGCATCATATTCGGCACGCGATTTCATTTCACCACGAACTTCGATATAGAATTTGATTTTTGGTTCTGTGCCCGAAGGACGAACAGATATTTTGGTGCCATCTTCTGTAAAGTATTGCAATACGTTGGCAGTAGTAGGCATTACCAAATCAGTGACTTCACCAGTAGCTACATTGGTCATTTTCAGTGTTTCATAGTCTTTGATAAACGTAACTTTTGAGCCTGCAATTTCTTTTGGAGGATTGCTGCTGAAATTTTTCATCATTTCAATGATTTCTTCAGCGCCCGATTTTCCTTTGCGAACTACCGAAATGCCTTTTTCTTTTCCGTAACCGTATTCTACATAAATGTCCTGCAATTGTTCAAACAACGTTTTACCATTGTCTTTTGCCCAAGCAGCAATTTCTGCCATTAAGGCACATGACGAAACAGCATCTTTATCACGCGCAAATTCTTCTGGAAGAAAACCGTAGCTTTCTTCGCCACCACCAATGTACTGTTTAATACCTTCGTTTTCACGAATTACGGCTGCAATCCATTTGAAACCAGTAAAACAATCAAATATCTCTACACCATTACGTTCGGCAATTTGTTTGATAATTTCAGTGGTCACAATAGTTTTTACCACATACTCATTGCCTGTCAGTTTGCCCAATTCTTTCCAACGACGTATTAAGTAATAGATAAACAGCAAAGCAGTTTGATTTCCATTTACCAACACCCATTCGTCTTTATCATTTTTTACAGCAATACCAAGTCGGTCAGCATCGGGGTCGGAAGCCATTACAATGTCGGCATCGGTTGCAATTGCTTTTTTTACTGCCATATCCAACGCTGCAGGTTCTTCTGGGTTGGGCGAAATTACTGTTGGAAAATCGCCACTTGTAACGTCCTGTTCTGGTACATTGATGATATTTGTAAAGCCAAATTCGCGCAATGCACGAGGAATTAATTTGACACCTGTTCCGTGTATTGGAGTGTAAACAATTTTTAAATCACTGTTGCGCTTTATGGCATCTGGCGAAAGGGTAATGCCTTTTATTGCTTCAATAAATGCTTTGTCCATTTCTTCGCCAATAATCTCAATTAATGCAGGATTTCCTTCAAACTTTATTTCGTTGACACTTTCAATTTTATTTACCTCCGTAATTACATTTTCATCGTGTGGGGCAATCATTTGTGCGCCATCGTCCCAGTAAGCCTTGTAGCCATTGTACTCTTTTGGGTTGTGAGAAGCAGTGAGGATAATTCCACTCTGACAGCCTAGTTGACGAATGGCAAATGAAACTTCTGGAGTAGGACGGAGGTCTTCAAAAAGATACACTTTAATGCCATTGGCCGAAAAAATATTGGCCGAAATTACTGAAAAAAGGCGGCTGTTGTTCCTACAATCATGTCCTATTACCACGCCAATTTGTGCTACGTTTGGAAACTGTGCCAGCAAATAATTACTCAAACCTTGCGTAGCAGCTCCTACAGTATAAATGTTCATGCGATTGGTGCCAGCACCCATAATGCCACGCAAACCACCAGTTCCAAATTCTAAATTGCGGTAAAACGATTCAATTAATTCCGTTTTATCTTCAGCATCAATCATCCGCCGAATTTCATTTTTTGTTTCTTCGTTATAATTTCCGGTTAGCCAGGTTTGAGCTTTGGCTATCACATCCATTTGTAAAGGGTTGTTTTCCATACTATTTCTTGTTTTTGGATTTTATTTTTTTGAGAGGCTAAAAATACACTTTTATTTTGAAAAGAGAAAATAATATTTATTATTTTGGTATAATAAATCTACTGGAGATATATTATTTCAGTTTACTCCGATAAGATTTTTTCAATGCAAAAGGAGTATTCCTACGTCCCGCTTTAACGGTATTGAAACATCCTAAGAAACGGAAGAGGTCAAAATAGTTAAGTCGAAAAGAAGTATTTACATTGAATATCAATGTTTTGTGTCTTTGCATTTAAATACTAATAAATTCAAATAGACTAATCGCAGCAGAATCTTACTTCTTTTTTTAGCTGAAAATTGTACAATAAATCACTCCCTATTTGTTTATGTTTGGTAACTCTAGTCCATAGCTTTTTTTCTTATCTTCCGCTTTTAGCATAAAGCCTACAATAAACGCAAGAACACCAAAAATCATGAAAATCAAGTTCGCTTTTGTATAATCATAGCGCAAAGCCATTTGTTTTTTGTCAATGGCTGCATATCCCGCATTCACACAAGCATCTTCCACATGCTGTAATGTCTGTTTTTGGCTCTTTGTTTGTTTTAAGTTTTTTACTGCCAGTAGATTAGCTTCAAGTAATTCGTTCTTAAAACTGCCAAATCCAATTGTATCTTGCTTCCCTTTATATGCTGTATTCACCAACACTTGGTTTATAAGCCGAGTTGTGGTTGCATCTACAGCTTTCTCAAACTCAATTTTATTAAGTTTAAGTTGTGGTTGCAATTGCAGATATGTTTCCCGAATCGCACTTTTTACTGTTTCTTTGCCTTGCCAAACTGTTGGGTTTGTATTATTTAACACAACCCCTATTAACAAAGGGACAACCATTAAACCTATGTTTTGAATCCAGAAAATGAGTGCATAAGCCGTACCCAATTGTTTCTCGGCAATAATTTTTGTAACCGATGGCCACATGGCAGAAGGTACTAGCGACAATGCAATGCCTAAAACTACTGTTAAAGCCATAGCTAATTTCCAATCATTTAAAAATGGAATGGAAAAAACACCATGTACCAAAATGAGCAGAAAAGCGCCAATTATCATTATAGTAGCACCTTTTCCTTTTTTGTCGTAAAAATTTCCAAAAAATGGTGTTAGAAAAAGCGTTCCCAATGGTAGAACACTTGGTATCAAACCAGCAAAATCGGCGTTTACATGAAATTTGTTGATTACCAAGTCGGTAGCAAATTTTATCCAAGGAAAAACAGCAGAATAAAACATTAGACACAATACTGCTATCAACCAAAAACCTTTATTGCTGATAATGCTCAGTATATCAGATGTTTGAAATGGTTCTTCATCGTCTTTTTCAATGTGAGCCTCCGATTGTTCTAATTTTAGATCCATACGAACATATACAATGTAAACAATCAAACCAATACAAAGCAGCAAAGTGCCAAACAGAATTGGAACAGAAACATCCCCAAAGTATTTGGCAATAGGAAGTGGAATAGCCACTGCCAATAAAGTTCCAATACGTGCAAATGCCACATTCAGCCCCATGGCCAAAGCCATTTCCTTTCCTTTAAACCACCTTACTATAACACGTGAAATTGTAATACCAATAGTTTCAATACCCACAGCAAATACAGCATAACCCAACGCTGCAAATAAAACCTGCGCTTTTATGCCAAATATAGGCGACATTCCTTCTGGAAAATAATGTGAAATGGCAAAGTATTTAATACTTGCACCTACAACCATCACAACCGAGGAGAGTAATCCTGTAAATCGAACTCCAGTTTTATCTAACAAAATTCCACTCAAAATCAGCATCATCAAAAAAACATTGAACCAACCATAAGCACTCGTAAAAATCCCATAATCAATGTTATCCCACAATAATTGGCTTTCTAATAAAGGCTTGAGCGGACTCATGGCATCAGCTAAAAAGTAACCGCAAAACATAGTGAATGAAACAATCGTTAGTGCATACCATCTAGCAAATGAAGACTCGCGAAGAGAAGAGGGATTTTTTTCAAACATAAACTTTTTGTTTAATTTGTTTGTTTTACTTTTGTAAAATGAATGACGAAAGTTTTACATCCAATTTTCAGATCACAAATCTACAGAAAAAAATCATTTGCAAAGTCATACTGACAAAATTACCGATAAAAAAAGTTTATTCACTTGGTATTGTTTTTGTTTGTCAATGATAAATCATAAGAATACAAGAGGCAATTATTTATTCTTAATAATATCTCTAATTCATCAATTCTCAATTATTTATTTCTATTTTTGTGACCGAATGAATACAAGCAAGTAGGAACAGTTTTTATTTATTGAACCTTGTGCAGCGTGCAAAACAAATTTTAAATACCTATTTTATATGACAGTCAACTATTCAGAACAATTACATAATGTACTACTTTACAGTTCACAAGAGGCTGAAAGACTTGGCAATAACTATGTAGGACCAGAGCACCTACTGTTGGGCATTTTGCGCAATGGAAGTGGAAAAGCCATTGATATATTAAATGGTTCACATATAAATTTGTCCAAAATCAAACAATCCATCGAAAGTCAGATAAAAACTGATGCAGAACCTACTGGTGATGTGATTCCAAACCTAAAAAGTACAGAGAAAATTAAAAAAATAATGGAACTCGAAACTCGAGCTATGTCCATCGAAACTGCTGATACTGAACACCTATTACTTGCCATTTTGAAAGATAAAAATAACTTGGCTGGAGATGTATTGTTGGCCGAAAGTATAACTTATGATCTTGCAAAAGCTTTTATCGAAGAGCCTAAAGATGTTAGAATGGGCTCTAGCTTTCAGGAAGATGATGATGAAGATGACGATCCACGTCGTAAAAAGAAAGCTCCCACATCGTCTGTAGGTCCAAAACAAAGTGATACACCCGCATTGGATACTTTTGGTACTGATATTACCAAAGCAGCCATCGAAAATAGATTGGATCCAATTGTGGGTCGCAACCGTGAAATAGAACGGTTGGCACAAATTCTAAGTCGCCGCAAAAAAAATAATCCAGTCCTAATTGGCGATCCAGGAGTTGGCAAATCAGCCATTGTAGAAGGTTTGGCACTCCGAATTATTCAGCGTAGAGTATCTCGCGTGCTGTTCGACAAACGTGTGGTTTCCCTCGATATGGCTTCTATAGTAGCTGGCACCAAATACCGGGGGCAGTTTGAAGAACGTATAAAAGCTATTTTAAACGAATTGTCCAAAAATCCAGATGTAATTCTCTTTATCGATGAAATTCACACCATTGTTGGTGCAGGAGGTGCTCCAGGTTCGCTGGATGCTGCCAATATGCTAAAACCAGCACTAGCACGTGGCGAAATTCAATGTGTGGGAGCTACCACTTTGGACGAATATCGCAAAAGCATTGAAAAAGATGGAGCACTAGAGCGTCGTTTCCAAAAAATTATGGTAGATCCTACAACGGCTGATGAAACATTACAGATACTTGAAAATATTCAGGATAGGTATGAGTATCACCACAATGTACGATATACACCCGATGCAATAAAAGCATGCGTACACTTGACCGATCGTTACATTACCGACCGATGCTTTCCCGATAAGGCAATAGATGCCCTAGACGAAGCTGGTTCTCGTGTACACATTGGCACAGTGTCTGTTCCAGCAGAAATTGAAGTGTTGGAAAAACGAATTGAAGAGCTTCGCAAAGAAAAAATGAAAGTCCTTTCTGATCAAAAGTACGAATTGGCTGGTCCAATACGCGATCAAGAAAAACAAACTCAATACCAATTGGAAGATGCGGTGAAGCGCTGGGAACAAGAAGCCCAATTGCACCCTGAAACTGTTGATGAAGAGCAGGTTGCCGAAGTAGTAGCCATGATGTCGGGCATTCCAGTACAAAGAATTGCACAAGCAGAAGGTTTGAAACTCCGTCAAATGAAAGACGTATTGCAAAATAAAGTCATAGGACAAGATGAGGCGGTTAATAAAATAGTAAAAGCCATTCAACGAAATCGTATTGGGTTGAAAGATCCAAGCAAACCCATCGGTTCATTCATTTTCCTTGGACCAACTGGTGTGGGTAAAACTCATTTGGCTAAAATATTGGCAGAATTTATGTTCGATAGTGCCGATTCACTTATTCGGGTGGACATGAGCGAATACATGGAAAAATTCAGCGTGTCGCGTTTGATTGGAGCACCTCCAGGGTATGTAGGGTACGAAGAAGGTGGACAATTGACCGAAAAAGTACGTCGTAAGCCATATTCTATCATTTTGCTCGACGAAATTGAAAAAGCGCATCCAGACGTATTTAATATACTGTTGCAAGTAATGGATGAAGGACGATTGACTGACAGTTTAGGTCGCCGAATTGACTTCAAAAATACCATTATCATCATGACTTCCAACGTAGGAACCCGTCAGTTGAAAGATTTTGGAAAAGGAGTTGGATTCACAACTGCCTCTACCCCAGAAGCTGATTCTGAATTTTCCCGCGGTGTCATACAAAAAGCATTGAACAAAGCTTTTGCACCAGAATTTTTGAATCGTGTGGACGATGTAATTATGTTCGACCAATTAAGTAAGGAGTCTATTTCACAAATTATTGACCTAGAGCTCAAAGGTTTATTTAGCCGTGTAATTACTATGGGTTACAAATTGGAACTTACAACCGATGCCAAAGATTACATAGCCGAAAAAGGATATGATGTACAATATGGTGCTCGTCCATTAAAAAGAGCCATTCAAAAATACTTGGAAGACGAATTGGCAGATGTAGTATTGGGCGGTGAGTTAGAGGCTGGAGATACTATTCTAATGGATATTCAAGCCGAAACAAAAATTATTAAAGCTAAAATAGTGAAACCAACTTTAGCATTGAATAATTGAAAGAGTAACAAACATAGTGTAGTTTTAAAAGAAATAATAGCTTTATAAAAACGGATAACTCTTATAGGGTTATCCGTTTTTTGGTAATAGCTAGGATTTTTGTCTATTTCAATCTTTTTTTGAATCGATATCACACAATTGAAAACTATTTTGAAATTATTTTCATCATCAAATGACTTTCCATTCAGCTGTTTAGAGTAAAACTGGGTTTTATTTGAAAAATATTATCAGAAAACATT
>JAIFKQ010000173.1 GCA_020049515.1 Paludibacter sp.
TGAAGATTTCTACTGCTGAACCATTGGCTACGTTGCTAAGTTGTAAGCTTTTTCCGTTTACATAAGCTTTGAAAGTGCTAGCTGAAGGATTATGATTAGCAGTAACAGTATTTCTTGGAGTTGGTGTGCCTGTTGAAAAATCAGAAGAGTTTTCATTAGTATCTGTTTTAGCTCCTAAATTTCTAATTACAGCTGTAGTATTGCTAGGAGCAGGTGCAGCTCCTGAGCCTTCATAGCAATTAGCCGTAGTTCCAAAACCAACAAAATCAATTATAGTTAATCCTATTGGTTTGGCAGCATTAAAATCATTTGCTGTAAGACTTGTTATAGCGTTACACAAAGCTACTTTACCTGCTGTACCAGACAAATTTAACGTACCTATTAAATCTGGTGTTGGCAAATTGGTTGTTCCACTAGTTCCCGCAGCCTCTTGAACAAGATAATATTGACCTGGATTCAATGTATGATCGGGTAGATTAGTAGAATTAGTCCATGATGTACCTGTTGCAGAAGCATATTGTATTGACCAACCGTTTAAAGATACTGGATTTGCACCTCTGTTATAAAGCTCAATAAAATCATTTTTATAGGTTGCTCCGGAGTTTCCACCGCCACCATATATCTGACTTATAACCACCTGTGCTGTAACACTTAAATTCAAAGAAATAACTATTAGGATAAATAATAATTTTAATAAAGTAACTTTCCTCATGAGATTCAGTTTTGAGAGTGAACAATTTATTTTAAAATTATATTGCAAAGATATTGTATTTATATTATTACACAATAAAAAAAACCTCCGAAAACTAATTACTCTTCGGAGGCATTTTCAATAAAATTTGTATCGCCTATATATTCTTTAATTAAAACGATTACTTAATCATAATTTTAGCTGATTGATTACCTGCGCGAGCTACATAAACACCTTTTACTAAATTCAACTCTGCAGAACCATCTACCAATTTCAAAGTTTGTACTTTTGCACCAACTGTATTGTAAATGTCAACAATCGAAGTCAAAGCATTTGAAATAGTCAACATATTACCAACAACCTTAAGCTCCATTTTATTGGAAGCGGTTACTGAAACACTTGTGCCAACTGTCATGTCCGATGAGCTACGAGGAATTAAATTTGCAATAAGTGTTGAAGTCGCACTTTTATAAGGTAAAACTAAACCTGTAATACTTTGAGGAGTTGAAGTTGGAACATCTGTGCCAATATAATTAACATCAGCATAAGCTGTACGAAGTACATTTGTACTTGCGATACCACCAACAGATAATGGAAAACTTTTTGATGCAACAAATTTGCCTGTTCCGTTAGTAACTTGATCACTAATTGTAACATTATTAACAGTGCAAAGTTGCATTGGATAATTTAGTAATTGATCTAAAGTTGTAACGATTGGAGCAAAAGGAGTGTTGCCAATAGATGTTGCGGCTGCAGGTGCAACGTTTGGAATTAATTCCAAAATTCCATTATAGCTTTTTACTGTACCTGTAACACCTGTTAAACCAGAATAAAGTGCTGGCGAAGAAGTAAAGTACTTAGTCGTTGCACCATCATAAATCATACTTGCACCAGTTGCATCTTGAATGTAAATCGTTCTTGCCCCTGATGAAGAAACAGAGACAAAAGTAACAATAACTTCACCTGTAATGGTAAAGGTTTCTGTTGATGTTGCGCCAAAAGCAAGTGTTGAATTGGCGGCATTCATTGCAGCAATACTTGCTACAGTTGTTTGTCCTTGCGCAAAAACCGCACAAGCAACGAATGATAATAATAGAGTAATTTTTCTCATTTTCTTTTTTTTTTTAGAATGAATAGTTTATTTATTTATTTAATGCGGCAAAGATAATGGATATTTATTACAAAACCAATACATTTTTAATGCATTTCGATTTTGCACTTCTGCTTTAAATTATAAGTGATTGAAATAGAATTGGTTTCTAAATAGAATAAAATGTTGATATTCTGGCATTTTAATGAATTAAAAAATATATTTTGGTGATAGAATGATAGTATTTACACAAAAAAACATACAAAATGACAGTTAACAGTATTTGCGACAAAATAATGTTATCTTTGCATTCAATTTAAAATTACAAAATATGGTTGAAACATTGATACCCGAATATATTTTTGAAACAAGTTGGGAAGTATGTAATATGGTGGGCGGTATATATACTGTACTATCAACCCGCGCTGCCACGCTGCAAGAGGCGCACCCCGATAAATTGATTTTTATTGGACCAGATGTATGGAAAGACAAAACGAATCCATATTTTGAAGAGTCTGCCGATTTATATACCGATTGGGTAGCTTTTACCGAAAAAGAGTATCACCTTAAGATACGTGTTGGACGCTGGAGTATTCCTGGTAAACCAATAGCTGTACTGGTCGATTTTATGCCTTTGATGGTAGAAAAAAATCAGATTTTTGGACGTGTTTGGGAAACGGTAGGCGTAAATTCTATGGCTGCTAATGGTGATTACGACGAATCATCCATTTTCGGATATTCTACCGGAATGATTATTGAAAGCTATTATCGCTTTTTTAAACTGAATGCAGGGCACCAAGTTGTGGCGCACTTTAACGAGTGGATGACTACTTTTGGTGCTTTTTATATTAAGGAGCATTTGCCCGAAGTGGGTACTTTGTTTACCACACATGCTACTTGCATTGGTCGCTCCATTGCCGGAAATCGCAAACCATTGTACGATTATTTGAATGAATACAACGGTGACCAAATGGCGTATGAGCTTAACATGGTTTCCAAGCATAGCACCGAAAAAATTGCTGCACATTTGGTGGATTGTTTTACTACTGTAAGTGAAATTACAGGTATTGAATGTACACAATTGCTCGACAAAAAGCCACACGTAATTACGCCCAATGGTTTTGAGGATGACTTTGTGCCCAAAGGACGTAATTTTACCGCTGGACGGAAAGCAGCTCGCACCACATTGCGCAAAGTGGCCGAAACTTTACTTGGTTACGAATTGAGCCCAGATGCTTTGTTTGTAAGTACTGCAGGCCGATATGAATACCGAAACAAGGGTATCAACACTTTTATTAGGGGATTGAAACAATTGTCGAACAACGCTGATTTGCAAAAAGAAGTGGTGGTATTTATTATGGTTCCTGCACATATTATAGGACCTAGAGCAGATTTGGCAGTGGCAATTAATCATCCAACGACGAAACTTCATACCGAAAACAGATTTTCTACCCACGATTTGCACGATTATTACCACGATAACGTGATGGCTGCCATTCATTGGTTTCATTTTAGTAACAATCAACCGGAACGGGTAAAAATAATTTTTGTGCCCTCATACCTCAACGAAGCCGATGGTATTTTCA
Organism: Paludibacter sp.; assembly: GCA_020049515.1. Lineage (GTDB taxonomy): Bacteria > Bacteroidota > Bacteroidia > Bacteroidales > Paludibacteraceae > Paludibacter. The sequence goes on from JAIFKQ010000173.1 coordinate 3,368, forward strand.
ATAAATCATACTACGATTTGCTAATTGGTATGGACTTAACCGTTTTTCCATCTTACTACGAGCCTTGGGGTTATACACCGCTAGAAAGTGTAGCGTTTGGAGTACCAACTATTACTACCGATTTATCTGGTTTTGGACAATGGGTATCGGCCCAACCACAAGGTGTGGAACATGGGGTAGGCGTAATTCACAGGTCTGACTACAACAGTTATTTGGTGGCTTCGCAAATTGCAGAAATGATACAACAGTTTGCAGCTTTCAGCGAAACAGAAGTGAAAGCAGTACGCAAGTGCGCATCCGTTATTGCCGAAAAAGCTTTGTGGAAGCATTTTATCCAATATTACGTCAAAGCTTATCACATTGCTTTGACAAATAAAAATAAGAGGATAAATAAATAAACTTGCGGCGTTTAATTAGCAGTAGCCAAAAAATGCTGTGTATGATGCTGTATGCAAAGTGGTTAAGTAACTAAGTGACATACGCCCATAGATTCATTTTGGTTAAAGTATATTATATACGTTCCTGTTTACATAATTAAACCTCAAGTTTTGGTCTGTTTTGCAAACGTTTGAAATGAATATTGAAAGGGTTCAACTCCGCAAAATAGCATATCTGTATTTTATTTATTATTTTTGCGGAAAAATTGACTGACTGACAGTGATAATTCAAGCAATTATTCAAAATGAAAAATCAATTGTCTAATTGTCAATATAAATGTATATACATCTGTTGGAGAGTAAGATAATACAACCGATTTTGAAAAGTAATAATCAAAATCATCCACCTAAAGTACATAACAAATTCATAGTTTCTTTGAAACTAGTTTTTGTATTAGAATTAATATAGTCATATTCTTATTAGAAATTTAAAGAGTCATAAACTTATGAAAATTAGAGTTAACAACGTAAACGAAAGTAACTTAAAGGAGATTAATGTAAAATCGCATTTGCCTGAAACTTTGAGCAAATTGAACGAATTGGCACAAAATATTTGGTGGTCATGGGATAGCAATGCCAAAAAATTATTTCGTGAAATAGACAAAGAGGCTTGGAAAGACGCATCTTCTAACCCTGTTTTATTGCTAAATATCCTCAATTACCAAAAATTGGTGGCATTGGGTAACGATGAAACATTCATCAAAAAACTAAATACTGTTTATGATGATTTTAAGGCCTATATGAATGTGCCAAAAAGCATTGTAACGCCTTCAGTAGCTTATTTCAGCATGGAATATGGTTTAACAGAAGTGTTGAAAATTTACTCTGGAGGTTTGGGTGTTTTAGCGGGCGATTACCTCAAAGAAGCCAGTGATTGTAATGTAGATTTAACTGCCATAGGTTTTTTATATCGCTACGGTTACTTCACTCAATCGCTTTCGATAGATGGACAACAAGTGCCAATTTACGAAGCTCAGAACTTCAATAATTTGCCTATCAAACAAGTAAAAGATGCAAACGATCAGCCGGTTGTGGTAGAAGTACCCTATCCAGGACGTACTGTGCATGCTTATTTGTGGAAAGTTTCGGTAGGTCGCATTGCACTGTATTTGTTGGATACCGACAATGAGTTGAATAGCGACTACGACCGTTCTATTACCCACCAACTTTATGGTGGCGATTGGGAAAACCGCATGAAACAAGAATTTTTGTTGGGCGTAGGTGGTATATTGGCTCTTAATAAGTTAGGCATTACCAAACAAGTTTATCACTGCAACGAGGGGCATGCGGCACTTATTAATGCGCAGCGTTTGGCTGATTTGGTAACCGACAGTAAATTGGAATTTAACGAAGCGCTTGAAGTTGTTCGTTCAAGTTCATTATATACTGTACATACTCCGGTACCTGCTGGCCACGATAGTTTCGATGAAGGATTGTTTAGCAAATATATGAGCGAATTTCCTGCCAAATTGAAACTTACCTGGGCCGAATTTATTGATATGGGCCGCGAGCATCCTGGCAATCATAATGAAAAATTCAGCATGAGTACTTTTGCTTGTAATACCTGCCAAGAAGTAAACGGCGTAAGCTGGTTACACGGTAAAGTATCGCAAGAAATGTTTCAACCAATTTGGAAAGGTTATTTCCCCGAAGAATTGCACGTAAATTATGTAACCAATGGTGTTCACTTACCTACATGGACTTCGAGCGAATGGAAAGCGGTGTACGAAAAATACTTTACCAAAGCATTTTATGCCGACCAATCGAATTTGAAAATATGGGAAGGTGTATATAAAATTCCAGATCAAGAAATTTGGAATACACGTATGCACTTGAAAAACAAATTGGTAGATTATATCAAGGTTCAATTCAGCGATAGTTGGTTGAAAAATCAAGGTGATCCTTCACGCATTATGTCCGTATTGGATGCTATTAACCCAAATGCTTTAATCATCGGTTTTGGCCGTAGATTTGCCACTTACAAACGTGCTCATTTGCTTTTTACTGATTTGGAAAGATTAGAAAAAATTGTTAATGACCCACTGCGTCCTGTTCAATTTTTATTTACTGGTAAAGCGCACCCCGCCGATGGTGGAGGACAGGGTTTGATTAAACGCATTATCGAAATTTCACGCATGCCACAGTTTTTGGGAAAAGTTATTTTCCTTGAAAATTACGATATGCGCTTGGCCAAACGATTGGTTTCGGGAGTGGATATTTGGTTAAATACCCCAACTCGTCCTTTGGAAGCCTCTGGTACTTCGGGCGAAAAAGCACAAATGAATGGGGTTCTAAACTTTTCGGTACTTGATGGATGGTGGCTAGAAGGCTATGTAAAAGGAGCAGGCTGGGCATTAACAGACAAGCAAACCTACGAAAACCACGAACATCAAGATCAATTGGATGCTGCAACCATTTACAGCATGCTCGAAACTGAAATTGTACCGCTTTATTTTGCAAAAAATACCAAAGGATATTCACCAGAATGGATACAAGTAATTAAAAATACATTGGCACTTATCACTCCACGTTTTACTACAAAACGTATGATTGATGATTACATTGCTAAGTTTTACACCAAATTAGCCACACGCTCTGCTTCACTTAAGGCCAATAACTTTGCGAAAGCAAAAGAAATTGCTGCTTGGAAAGTGAAATTAGCCGCCGGATGGGATAATATAGAGGTAGTAACAGTAGATGTACCCGAAAAAATGATTCATAATCCTGAAGTAGGTGAAATCAACAATATCAATATCATTATTGATGTGAAAGATGTGGCAAATAAAGGGATTGGTATTGAATTGGTAGCTACTAAGATAAGCAAAAATAATGTAGATTCGCTTTACAGTGTAGAAGAATTGAAATTGGTAAAAACAGAAGGTACTAAATTGTATTTCAACATTGAAAAACAACTTAATATGGCTGGTACATTCAAATACGGTTTCCGTATGTTCCCCAAAAATGTTGATTTACCACACCGTCAGGATTTCTGCTTTGTGAGATGGATCTAGGGTAATTAATAATTAATAATTAATAATTAATAATTCATAATTGATTGTTGAATTTATAATTCATAAAAAAAAAGACTGATTTCTCAGTCTTTTTTTTGTTTGTATAAGCGGTTATTCCCATTTTGTGTGCCGATTGATATTTAATTAATATTCAATCGTAGATTGTGGGGACTTAGTAACCTTAGTTTGGGATTAGAAAGGCTAAATTTATTCGATATTACGGCGCTTCTGTCAAGTCGGAAGCACCGAATTGAAAATCGGCGTAGCCAAACATGTTTTTAGCAACTGTTTGATTAATAGCAAGTATTATTCTACCACTTTTCGTGTGGGTTGATATTTTTAAACCATTAAAGCAACTAGAAAAAATGATAACCATCGGGATGGTTTTATTATCTTTAATTTTAAAGGTTTGTTTCATACAAACCCACACAATTGAGTGTAGAACCGCAAGTATTATTCTCAATAGTTCGTTATAAAGAATGTTTTCTGGTATAGGCGCTTAGACCGCACTTTCTAACTAACTGTAATAATGCATTTTATATATAATCCAGATTGTGTTTTTTGAACAATTCTGCTATAAATTGCCTCCATCCCTCCCGATAGCTATCGCGGATAGTGTCTCCACGTTTCACGGGATGTTCCGTTTGCGTTCAAAAAATATTTACATAGAATATGTCACACAAATCATTTTACTAAAACAAATAAGCCAAATAAAATCGCTGATAGCTATCGTGGAGTGCGTTTACTCTTTTATTTGGAATAAAATTAGGATGAGTAAAGATATACCAATAAGTCGTTGTATTTAAATAGAATAGACAATTTTATAACGAACCATTGCAAAATAAAACTTGAAAATATTTAAACCATCCAGCTTGTACCGACATTTCGGGAATAGCTGTCGGGAAAGCAATAGTTCACAATAGAAAAAAATGCTTTTCAGCATAATTTTTGTGTATTAAGTCTTAAAATACCGAACAAAGATTCCGCTTTGTCCGAATAGGTATTTGTCTATTGTGACCTTTTTTCTTTGATTTATATTTTCTATTGAGCCTATCGAAGACTCCGACTTTTCGGATTGTAGTTAATTCTTTAATTTGGTAAAGTAGAATTAGTAAAGTTAAACTAAACAAATTGAGAATTCTATTGTTGTAACAGTAAAATATATTAATAAAATAACTTTCAAACAAAATTTTAAAATGAAAAGAATAAATGTATCACTTATCGTTTTTCTAGCAAGCATTTCCATGGCTTTTGGGCAATACATCTTGCCAGAATTGCCTTACAAATACAATGCATTAGAGCCTTACATCGACAGTACTACCATGCGCATACATCACGATGTACATCATGCGGGATATACCACCAATTTGAATAATGTATTGAAAAAATATCCAGAATTGTACAAAAAAGACATTACAGAGTTGCTTGTAAACTTGGATGACGTGCCCGCTGATATTAAATTAGCAGTTAGAAATCTGGGTGGGGGAGTTTATAATCACAATTTTTTCTGGACCATAATGGCACCTGCAGGAACGGCGAATATGTCGGCAAAAATGGAAAAAATACTGGTTGATAATTTTGTAACTATTGACGCTTTTAAAGCAGAATTTGAAAAAGCAGCTACAAGCAGATTTGGTTCTGGTTGGGCCTGGTTGATAAAAGAACCATCGGGCAAATTACGGATTATCTCCACAGCCAATCAAGATAGCCCATTAATGCCAATGGAGCAAGTAAAAGGCAAGCCATTATTGACTTTGGATGTGTGGGAGCATGCCTATTATCTTAAATACCAATCGAAACGTGCAGCATATACAAAAGCATTTTGGAATGTAGTAAACTGGACAGAAGTGGAAAAATTGGCGACGAAATAGTTGATAGTTCATTGGTTCGTTATAAAAGTGTCTATGTTGTTTAAATACAAGAACTTAAAATCTGAGTTTGACTAAGTTTAATCTAATTCTAAACAAAAGAGTAAACGCAATCCACGGTAGCTATCGTGGATTGCGTTTAAAAAATCTATTTTTATAACGAACTATTGTAGTTGATAGTTGATAGGGTAGGGGCTTGATGTTTCTGAAGGTAGCCCCCGCTCAACGCCGATAGAAGCCCCTTAACATCAATCCAGACCTCAGCCCTCTCCTTGATTTGTATATTCCTGTCCGGACCTCACCCCCAACCCCTCTCCGACCTCTATCCCCCTGCGGGTACTTTCTCCTAAAAGAGAAAGGAATGGGATTTTTTTAGTTTTTGGAGAGGGGAGTAAGACCAAGTTTCTAGCGGTTGTGGTTTTTTTTTTAGTGGAAAAGGAAGATGCACGAGGGACAAGACCTCTCCCCCTGTTAACCGCTGTCAGACCCGATAGCTATCGGGTCAAGTTCCGTAAATATATAAATATAACGGAATGTTCGTTTTACTACCAACCGCTGACAGACCCGCCCGCGATAGCTATCGGGGGCTATCGACCCGATAGCCCCCGGGTTGGAGCGCTGGAGTGGGAGTGTGGTTTTTTTAGTGGAGAATGAAGATGCACAAGGGACAAGCGACATGATGTCGCTTTTAAAACTGTTTTTAAGCGACAGGGCCCGCGATAGCTATCGGGGTCGCTTGTCCCCCCTCAACCTAAGCTACAATCTAAATTCCCCCTCACAGGGTG
>JAIFKQ010000084.1 GCA_020049515.1 Paludibacter sp.
TTTAGTAGTTACTAAACTTTTTACAGCATCCCAGTAAGCGGCTTCGATAAATACGCCAGTATTCATGTATCTATATCGGCGTTTATAATAGCACTCGATTTTAATTTAAGTTTTTGCGTTTGGCTCGTTCGTGTTTGGCTCAATCATCAGTTTAAATTGCATATTATTGTTATTAAAAGGGTTACAAAATGGACCATCTTTGAAAAATAAATGTACCATCAATTCTTAAATGTTAGTACCATCTTTTTCCAGCACAAAATAAATGGTACAAACGATGGTAGAAAAGTAAAATTTTATATTGATTTACACGAGTATTTACTATTTAATAAATTATATAATCAATTATTAATCAATCAATAGCAATTTTATATTGTTTAATATATCGCCTCTTTAGCTCAGTTGGTAGAGCAACTCATTCGTAATGAGTAGGTCGCGGGTTCGAGTCCCATGAGAGGCTCATTAATTGTTAGTGAGATTTTTTTTTAAGGGTTTACTTTCGATGAGAAATAAAGAAAAGTATTAGTTTTTTAATGAGATGAAAACACATTAGGCGTTTTACAATCAACAAAGAAGTCAACAAGGAAGTCAACAAGAAGCAACAAGAAGCAACAAGAAGCAACAACTATTACGTTCTATTTTTGTTAAGCGATATAACTTATTATACTTCTTAAGTGTTATGTGTATTATTCAAATTTAGGAGTCTTATCATTTTTGATAATGGCTTTTTCTTTTGGTTGAAATTTTATTTCAATGTAGTCATATCGTTTAAAAAGATACAATTTATCATAATGCACTTCACAATGCAAGAAAAACAAAAAGACATAATAATTATTGGTGGCGGATTAACGGGTTTAACCTTAGCTTTTTATTTGAAAAAGGCAGGTAAAGATTTTTTGATAGTGGAACAGCAAGACCGAACTGGTGGTGTAATAAATACTATTTCTGAAGAGGGTTTTATTTATGAAACTGGTCCAAATACAGGTGTACTTTCATCGCCTGAAATTGTAGAATTATTCGACAGTTTAAACAATGATTGTAAATTAGTTATTGCTAATCCCGAATCAAAGAAACGCTATATTTGGAAAAACAAGCGTTGGAATGCTCTTCCTTCTGGATTTATTTCGGCTGTAACTACCCCTTTATTTTCTTTTTACGATAAGATAAGAATACTTGGTGAGCCGTTTAGAAAAGCTGGTTTGAATCCTGATGAGTCTATAGCTAGTTTAGTTAAACGCCGAATGGGTCAAAGCTATCTCGATTATGCGGTGGATCCTTTTATATCAGGTATTTATGCTGGAGACCCACATCGATTAATTACCCGTTATGCAATGCCAAAATTGTATCGCCTGGAACAAGATTACGGCAGTTTTATTGGCGGCGCTATTGAAAAGAAAAAACTCCCAAAATCTGCTTTGCAAAAAAGAACTACTTCGGAGGTATTTTCTGTGAATGGTGGATTGACTTATTTAATATCTGCTTTGAATAATGCTATTGGAAATGAGAATATTATCACTGCCTGCAAAAATGTAAAAGTAGATAAAAGTCAAAACGGATTTTTAGTTTCTTTCAACAATGAGGCTGGACAAATTGTAAAACTAAATGCCCCAAAAGTTATAACCACTACGGGAGCAAATATACTATCAGAGCTGCTCCCATTTATTTCTAAAGAATTAATCCAACCATTATCAGTTTTAAAATATGCTCCAGTAGTGCAAGTTGCAGTAGGATTTACTAATTGGAAAGGCTTAAAACTGGATGCTTTTGGGGCATTGATGCCTACAAAAGAGAATAGAAATATGCTAGGAGTTTTATTTCCGTCAGCAATTTTTGAAGGTAGGGCTCCAAAAAACGGTGCTTTGCTTTCAGTCTTTTTGGGCGGTGTGAAAAATGCAAGTTTGATAAATAAATCGGACGAAGAGATTAAGCTGTTGGTGTTGAATGAAATAAGCGAAACGTTGGGCGAAAATGCCGCACCGGATTTACTAAGGATTTTTCGTTATTCTCAAGCTATACCCCAATACGATATTTCGAGTGAGCAAAGAATTTTTACCATAAACAAAATTCAAGACGAAAATCCTGGATTATTTTTGGCTGGAAATATCCGTGACGGAATTGGAATGTCTGACAGGGTAAAACAAGCTAGAATGCTGGCAGAACAACTTAATAACTAAGTCATGACAAAGAAAGCAATATTATTGGTAAACCTTGGAACGCCGCACAAGCCAACTGTGAGGCATGTTGGGAATTATTTGTTTCAATTTCTGAACGACAGCAGAGTTATTGATATCCCTTGGTTGTTTAGAAAATTATTAGTTAACCTAATTATTATTCCATTTAGAGTGACTAAATCTACGAAGCTTTACCAACTGTTATGGTCTGACGAAGGCTCTCCTTTATTGTTCCATTTAGTTAGTTTGGTTGCTAAATTGCAATTAAAGGTCGCTGATAAATATACAATAATAGGTGCTATGCGTTATGGACAACCATCCTTGAAGGATGCATTGCAAAGGTTGAAAAATGAGTCTTTCGATGAAATTATAATACTTCCACTTTATCCGCAATATGCCTCCTCTACAACTGGCTCTGTACACGAATTTGTTTTAACCGAAATGCGAAATTGGGAAAAAATTCCTAACTTAAAACTTATAAGCCAATTTTATTCACACCCGGCTTTTGTTCAGGCTTTTGCAAATCAAATAAAAACGTATAACCCAGAAAGTTATGATATGATTGTGTTTTCATATCATGGATTACCAATTTCGCAGGTGCAAAAATCGCATCCAGAAGTGGATTGTACGAAGTGTAATTGCGAAAGTTATTTGCCAACACATGGAAGTTATTGTTATAAAGCCACTTGTTATGAGACAACACGCTTATTGGTTGAAAAACTTAATATTCCAGCCGAAAAATATGTTATTTCATTTCAGTCTAGGTTATCAAACAAATGGTTGACACCTTTTACCGATAAATTATTGTTGGAGCAAATAAGCGTTGGAAATAAAAAATTGCTAGTTGTTGCCCCAGCTTTCGTTACCGATTGCCTCGAAACAGTGGTAGAAATAGACAACACTTTTCAACAAGAATTTTTGCAAGCAGGAGGTGAAAGATTAACCATGGTGGAGAGTTTGAATGACAAAAATGAATGGGTAGATGCCATTGTAGATATTCTCAGCTAAAGTTTAAAAAAATAAATAAAGAATAGAATCAACTAAATTACTTTTCAAATATAATGACAATCTTTAAAAAAATAGTTTTCTTACTAGCAGCTTTAGCAATTTCTCAATATTCCAGTAAAATAATAGCACAAGAACTTACAATCAAAAAGGCTCCTAAACAGATAAGTTTTGAAGCTGGCTATAGAAATGTTTTTGTAATAATGGATAAAAGCGCGACCCCTTATAATAATGATGCTTCCAATGGATATGGTTTCTTATTCGATTATGGTTGGAAATTGAGTGGATTGGATGGCAAAAAACCAGGAGTGTATTTAACTGTTCCGATGGGCTACTCTGTATTGTTTCCTGATAATTCGTCCTCTAAAAAAATGTCCATGTTGAACTACGGATGGTCTTTACGTCACGAGCTTTCTAAAAATCCCAATATTGTTCCTTTTATTGGATACGGTTTGTTTTTGAATAATTTTAAAACTGAAGGCACTTTAGGTTCAATTATGGGTCATCAAACTCAATTTGAAGGTGGATTGAATTTTAATACCCCCACTAGATTAAAGTATTTCGCCAAAATTCAATGCAGTTATACTTCTTATCCTAAAATGGGTGCAACAGAAAAAATTCATCTTATGTATGCTGACATGAGGGTAGGAGTAAGGTTTTAAATTTTGATATACTCTATGGATATTGTTTAAAATGTAGATTGTATTATGTAGGTTTTAACTGAATGACTTTTGTTATATATTTGATAATTCATTCTCAAATCTATTTTATTCCGTTATTCACTCCAATTCCAAACAGTGCATAATCGTATTTAATAGGATCTTGAGAATCAAATAATCGTAAAACAGTTGTAATTTCTTCCACGGCTTTCCAGTCATTTTGTTTTCGCTCAAGCAAACCGTAAAACCGACTCACATTGCCCGTATGTACATCAAGTGGTAGCATAAGAACTGCTGGTGATATTTTTTTCCACAATCCAAAATCAACACCATTTTCGTCTGTTCGTACCATCCAGCGCAAAAACATATTCAATCGTTTAGCAGTTGAATTGGAATTTACGTCTGAAATGTGTTTTCCAACACGCTCATTATGATTGATAGACATGAATATGTTGCGAAAGTGTTTTAATGATTCAAAGGTGCTATTGTTAATTTCGTAGCCTGCATTAAATACGTTTTCCAAGCCTCCATGATTTTGATATATGTTTTTTAATGATTGAAGGAAGAATAAGCAATCATTTCCATTAAAAGTGCGATGTACAAACTGCGAAACTCTATTCCAATCTGATTTGTCGGCATCAATGATAAAGTCGTAGGGAGTATTATCCATTAAATCCATTAAAAAATATGCATTCTTAATTATACTTTTCCGTTGCCCCCATGAAATGGTGGCTGTTAGAAATCCAGCTATTTCAATATCTTCTTTTCTGGAAAAAGCATGAGGAATTTGAACTGGGTCTAGCTCGATAAATTCAAATCTATTGTAGTCCAGTGTAGCCTTGTCTAGTAATCGCTTTATTTCTGAGTACTTATCAATTTCAATCATTCCTATATATTTTTCTTTTTTGTGTATTAAAAAAACACAGAAGTATTAAAATTGTTTTGTTGGCGTTTGTCTAAAATTGCTATTGTAGAATTTGAAATGTTATAATAATAGTTTCGAACATTAAAATAATTGTAATTATTGTTTGCGTAATCGTACTGGTAATTTGTAAATAAGTAGAATTATAGGATTTTTGTTGGAGTAATATTGGATTTATATTGTCATTATTATGACGTTTCAAATTATTTTTACGACGAATTATAGTTGTTTGTTATTGATTATTTTAATAGCAATTTTAATGATTTAGGGCGTACAAGTCCTTTTTATATCGTATGAAAAATACGGGCTGAAATTTAAATTGAGCTAAAAAAAACAGGAAATACATTTTTTGTTGAAATGACTTTTTTTACTCTTGCTTGGAAAAAACGCTACAAATTATGGTTTGTTGGATATAAAAAATATATTACTATATTTGACGCACAATTTCAATGCTAAAGCTTGAAATATATTTTTGTTTTGTTCCCAAGTATTCCATTCATCTTTAGAAATTAAGGAATGCAATCTTTCTTTATTTAATAGCACTGTAAAAAACAAAACTCTCACATTTCGTGTATCTTTTTTATTTTTAAGAAATGATTAGAGTTTTTACTTCTCGTAGCATGCCAATGCATTTTCAGACAGGTTGTTAATCGGTTAAAAGCTGATTATTCAATCTATTTTCTTTTTCCTACTCTTTTTTTTATATCAACTTCCATGTACACAATGAGATGGCTTAGATGGCTATTTTGTTTGTTGATTGTAAATAATTGTTTTGGTCAATCCTATTGGTCTTTTAACAGTAAGCCAATTTTACCAATAAGCAATCAAGTAGCTAAATACATCGACAGCTCAACAAATTCAAAAGCAAATACCAAGCAATTCACAAACAAAGTTAAACTCTCCGGGGCATGTACCGACAACATTGACTTTGAATGGGGTAGTTTTGCCAACTGGCAGTGCTACACCGGATTGGCTTCAACTTTAGGAAGTACAAATATTGTGAGTTGGAATGCACCAGGGGCACCAATTGCAGGACGGCATCAGACAATTTCGGCCACTTCATTGCCTCAAAACGATGTGTATGGAAATTTTCCTCGTTTATGTCCTAACGGTGGAAATTTTTCTATTCAATTAGGAAATAAAAGTGTAGGCAGGCAAGCCGAAAAAGTACGATGTAGTATTACAATTCCTGCAAATCAAAATAATTTTTTAATTGAATACTATTACGCTGTAGTTTTTCAGGATCCGAATCATTTAATTGAGCAACAACCACGTTTTCAAACCAAGGTTTATGATGCCAATAACAGTTCAAGCATCATTAGTTGTGCTAGTTATGATTTTACGGCTAGCTCTGGACTGCCAGGTTTTAAAACTTCATCAGTTGATAATTTGGTGTTGTATAAACCGTGGACTGCAGTAACCATTAATCTTTCGGGCTATGCTGGACATACCATTATTTTAGAATTTATAACAGAAGATTGTACCAAAGGTGCTCATTTTGGATATGCATACGTTGATGTAAGTTCGAATTGTACGTCGTTGCAAAGTAGTGCCTCATATTGTCAAAATACTCAATCGTTAACTCTTTCTGCACCATCGGGTTACAAAAACTATAATTGGTACAATAGCTCTTTTACACAGTTATTAGATACAACTCAGACAATTACTTTATCGCCACCACCAATAAATAATACTGTTTTAAATGTTGATTTAGTCCCGTATCTAGGTTTCGGTTGTAGAGATACAGCCTTTACTGTGCTTAATGTCAATCCATTACCAATGGCTAGTTTTACAGCAGATTCAATTGTTTGTGTTGCAAAATCAATGTCTTTTATAAATAAATCTACCATTACTGATAACACCTCATTGTTATCAACTTGGGATTTTGGCGATGGTACAAACTCTACTTCTTCCAACAATTCAAAAACTTACAATTCGGTAGGAGAATTTGATGTGAAGTTAATCATTACATCTATAAATGGTTGTACTGATACTATTTCCCAAAAGATTAAAGTTATAAATGCTGTTTCCACTTCCAACACAATTGCCAACGTTTGTTCCACTGATTTACCATACCTTTGGAACGGAAATACTTACAACGCAACAGGAAATTACAGCGCAAACTTTATAAATTCTGCGGGTTGCGACAGTATTGCGACCTTAAATTTAACGGTAAAAAATCCAACTTCTTCCAGCACAATTGCCAAAGTTTGTTCTACTGATTTACCATACCTTTGGAACGGAAATACTTACACCGCAACAGGAAATTACTCGGCGAATTTCATAAATTCTGCGGGTTGCGACAGTGTTGCGACCATAAATTTAACGGTAAAAAATCCAACTTCTTCCAGCACAATTGCCAACGTTTGTTCCACTGATTTACCATACCTTTGGAACGGAAATACTTACAACGCAACAGGAAATTACACAGCAAATTTCATAAATTCTGCGGGTTGCGACAGTATTGCGACCTTAAATTTAACGGTAAAAAATCCAACTTCTTCCAGCACAATTGCCAAAGTTTGTTCCACTGATTTACCATACCTTTGGAACGGAAATACTTACAACGCAACAGGAAATTACAGCGCAAA
>JAIFKQ010000061.1 GCA_020049515.1 Paludibacter sp.
ATAGCTATCGGGAGGGGCTCCATGCCCTTAGTATCTCAGTGGTAAATTTATTATTTTCAAGCATATATAAAATTAATCTATATAAAGTCTAATATTGCCCAGTTCCCAGTAACACCAATGTACAAGCCTCTTCGGCTAATATTCCGTTTTTAGTCAATAACGATTCAAACTCTTCATTTTCAGTACCTGGATTAAATATCACCCGTTTCGGTTTTAATGCCAGCACGTAATCATAATATTCTGGCTGATTTTTAGGCCCTACATACAATGTAACGGTGTCAATACTGCTGAAATCTTTTTTCTCAGTATCAATCGTTTTGCCAAAAACCTCGGCACTACGTACGCCAAGTAATTCAATTTCATGTTTATATGCTAATAAACGTTCAGCAGCTTTGTAAGCGTAACGCTCTGGATTGTTGCTTGCTCCAATAATTAATGTCTTCTTCATCTTCTTTAATTGTAAATAGTAAATAATTAAATAGCAAATTAGATCAGCCTTCCCTAAACCAATCAAAACATTCAAAAATTTCTTCTTTGCTAGCTGTTTGATTGATGCGAATATCGCCAACATCTGCTAGCAAAGTGAAATTTATTTCTTTCGATTCGTTCTTTTTGTCGTGTGTCATCAATTCAAAAAGCGTTTCATATTGCTGACAGTGAAACTCATACGTTCCATAATATTCTTTTATAAGATACTTCAATCGTAGCAACTCCTCTTTCGGAAAATTTAGCTTGGCATGCGACAAATACAGTTCGCACAGCAAGCCCCACATCACTGCATATCCGTGCAGTACTGGCTTTTCGGCTTTGTACGACCAACTTTCGAACGCATGTCCAAAAGTATGACCCAAATTCAAAGCTTTACGAATGTTTGCTTCGTAGGGATCTTCCTCCACAATACGTTCTTTTATGCGAAAACTATTGATTAGCAATGGTTTTAATTCTTCTAAATCAAATTTTTCAATGTCAAATTTCAACACTTTTTCCCATTCTGTTTTAGTATCAATCAGCGCATGTTTCACCATTTCGGCATAACCCGATCGGAGATTTTCTACATCAAGTGTTTTAAAAAAATCAATGTTTATCAGCACTGCTTCAGCTGGTGCAAAAACTCCAATTTCATTTTTCAACCCCATAAAGTTGATACCCGTTTTGCCGCCCGTAGCAGCATCTACTGCTCCCAGTAAAGTGGTGGATACATTTATGTAACGCAATCCACGTTTAAATGTTGAGGCAGTAAAGCCACCAATGTCGGTAATCATACCACCTCCCACGTTAATCATCAGCGATTTGCGGGTTGCTCCGTTTTCGCTCAGGTATTGCCAAATTTCAACAGCCGAATTGATGTTCTTGTTTTCGTCGCCACTTGGAATACAAATTTGATGGCTACCCTGAAGTTTTTTCAAAAGCAATAAAGTGGGCAAACACAGCTTGTGGGTATTGGTATCGGTAAGTATAAATATGCTTTCCGCACTTTGATTGCCTATTGCTTCGTTGAGTTCGGAAATAAAATCGTCACATATCTTTGTAATCAACTGATTCATTGTTTCTATTTTTTAGCTCACAAAGATACTTTATTCTTCAAAAATAACACTTATATTCTGACATTTCTGGTTGTTTTTTTTCTCGAATTATTTATTTTGAGTCATTTTTCATAAAAGTTCTAAATAAATTTGCTTCGTATGAATATATGTTCATATATTTGCAGAAAATTACAAGCATGAATGAAACGCTAGATACAAAAAAGATGGATGAAGCAGCATATACTTTAAAAGCAATTTCTAACGGCACACGACTTTGTGTAATTTCATTGCTTTCGGAAAAGGAAGAGTTGAATGTAAGTCAAATAGGAGAGGAGCTAAAATGTGAGCAATCGCTCCTTTCGCACCACCTCACCGATATGCGTGCCAAGGGAATTTTGAATTGCCGTAGGGACGGAAAAAACTGTTATTATTCCCTCAAAAACAAGCAAATAGTACAGATAATAGATTGTATAAAAACATGCAATTGCGCAAGTTAAATTTTTAATAAAAAAAACAACATATCAAATGAAACAATTTATAAAAAAGCATCTTTTAAAAATTATTGGAGCAGCAGTAGGTGCTGTTGGAGGATACATGTACTACCATTTTGTTGGTTGTGCAAGTGGTACATGTCCAATTACTTCAAACCCTTATGTCAGTGTTATTTACGGCGCGTTTCTGGGGTATTTATTGTTAGATATGTTTAAAAAGAAAGAACATGGAACAAATTAAAAAGTATTTTTCGAATTGGGATATTACACGAATCTTTAAAATGGTTTTTGCTGTTGTACTCCTAATCGGTTTTTTTTCGACTCACGATAATATCTATCTTTTTGGCGGAATTATGTTTTTCATTCAGTCAGTATTCAACATTGGATGTCCAGGCGGAAGTTGTAAAACCAATGTAACAAAATCTGACCAGCCAATTATTAAAGTGGATAAATACGAACCTAAAAATTAAAAATTATGTACAGCACATTTTTAGTGTCAAAATCGGAATGTATGGCTTGCAATAACCAAGTATTGAAGCAATTAGGAACATTGCGCGGTGTATTTGGTGCCGAAATGAACAGAATAGAAGGTGAAATAACCGTTTCGCACACAGATGAAGTGAATAGGGATCAAATTTGGGAAGTATTGATTTCGCAAGGAATGCCCGAAAGAAGGGATGATAGATTGGAGTCGGAAATTGAAACTGACCAACCGTCAATTTGGGGTTGCGCATTATAATTAAGAATTAATAATTAATAATTAAAAATCATGAAAAAAATAATTTTTGCAAGTGTATTGCTTGCTTTCACATTTACAGCATGTGCTGAAAACAACAAAGAAAATAAAACAGACGTAAATAACCCCTCAAAAGAAAAAAAAATGGGAACAATTCATTTAACAAAAGCCGAATTTATTTCAAAAGTAACCAATTACGAAGCCAATCCAACCGAATGGAAATATGTGGGTGATAAGCCTTGTATCATTGATTTTTACGCCTCATGGTGTGGTCCTTGCAAAACGATAGCACCAATTTTAGAAGATTTAGCTAAAGAATATGATGGTCAAATTTATATTTACAAGGTAAATACTGAAGAAGAGCAAGAATTAGCTGCCGCATTTGGCATTAGAAGTATTCCAAGCATATTGTTTTGCCCAATGGTAGGTGCTCCACAAATGGCTCAAGGTGCTTTACCTAAGGAATCTTTCAAACAAGCTATCAATGACATATTGTTGAAAAAATAAAAACCAAGCATTAAAATGAATAAAACATGCATAATGAAGATTTATTTCTAACAATATGCATGTTTTTTGTATTTATAAAATGAAATCTATATACAAATAAATTTAAAAAAATGGAAAACCTATTTATAGAATCTCTCAGCTTGCATGCGTTTGATGAAACAGTGGAAAAACTATCGGAAACAATTCTAGCAATTGGTTGGAAAATGCCTGCCACCCACGATTTGCAAGCTACCTTGGCCAAAAGTGAAATCGAAATTCTACCTGTAAAGGTGATAGAGCTTTGCAATCCGTCTATTGCTTTAAAGGTTCTGAAGGGCGATGAAACCAGGATTTACTCCAATATGCTTCCCTGCCGTATTTCGGTTTACAATAAAACGGATGGCAAGACTTACATTTCAATAATGAACTTTGGGATATTGGCTCAACAAATTGGTGGAATTACTGAAATTGCTATGAACGAGGCATTTATTATGTCGAAAAGTATTATTGATAAAATATGTATTGACTAAATAAGCATGCATAGGATTTTTTTGTTGATAAATATATTTTTTTTCTTTGAATTAAACTATCTGACATTTAGACAGTCGAAGAAGCATATTACAAAAGAATTTTATACTAACAATTAAAAAAACACGAAAATGAAAAAGTATGCAGTTTTAGGTATGATTGTCTTATTTATGTTTAGTATGGCAATTACTGCTCAAGAGCAAACCACGCCTCCAGCCCAAAAAGGTCATAGAAAAGAAATGAGAAAGGGCGACCAACCGATGTTGACACCAGAAAAAAGGGCTGAGCATTTGGCTGTGCAAGTAGGACTGACCGAAGCCGAAAAGGTAAAAGTACAAGCACTTTTTGAAAAGCAAGATGCCAATAGGAAACAACATCAAGCTGAAGTAAAAAAGGTGAGAGAGGCACAAAAAGCCAAATTTGAAACTGAACGGAAAGCGCAAGATGCAGAGTTGGAAAAAATTATTGGCAAAGAAAAGTTTCAAAAACACGATAGCATCCGTGCTATTCGCCATGAAAAAATGATTCAAAGGAGAGAAAAATCTTCTAATGACAGTACATTTGTTGGAAAAAGAGGAGCAAGGAAGGCTTCAAGAGTCAACTAAATTCCACAAAAAAACTTGTATAAATCTTTTTGACTTGTATGAGTTTTTTTATTGATAATCAAATCATTATTACTTCATCTATTTATCTATGCGAAACAGTATTTTCACATTTCTTTTGTTGTTAAAAATGTCATTTATTTGGAGTCAAAGTAACTTCACAATTATTGATAAGGCAGTAAAATTTGGAATGAGAACATCCGATGACAGAAAGGTAAATGCCGTTATTGTGCATTCTACTTTTAATAACTCGGGTGGTGAAAAATATGATATTGAGCTGATTATTAAGCAGTTTTCGCGTTACGGAGTAAGTGCGCATTATGTAATTGGACGCGACGGTAGTATTTATGGTTTGGTTGATGAAAAAAATGTGGCGTTTCATGCTGGTAAAAGCCAGTTGCCCAACGGACAAACGAATTTAAATGCCTGTACAATAGGTATTGAGCTAATGACTTCTTTTGATGAAGCACCTACCGATGAGCAGATTCACGCTTTGACGTTGCTAGTAAACGACATAAAAAAAAGATACAAAATTGAATTTGTACTTCGACATAGCGACATTGCGCCCGATAGAAAAACGGATCCTTGGAATATGGACTGGGACGGCTTCTTGAAAGGAATTTCGAACTAATAAAAAACGAGTGAATTGTAAAGTTCACTCGTTTTTTTTAGCGTAATGTTCGAAAAGCTTATTTTGAAGTGTTATTCCCAAATTAAAAAATGAGAATAAACTTGGTTAGTAAGTTTGTTTTTATGCACTTTTAAAAACGGTAACGTACAGATAAACCATTACCACCATATCCATAGCCTCCTAAATTATGAGTGTTGAAAAATGTAGGACGCCAATCCAATGATATTTGCAATGGTATTGTAAAGTTATATTCCAACCCAATTTGTCCTAAAACCCCAATTCCTAAATTAGTATTGTAAGTGCCAATATTTCCACCAACACCTGCGTACCAATTAAAACCTGGTGCCAATGCTTCCAAATCCCAAACCCATTGGTAAACAGCTGCTAACTGAAAACCGCCATAGGTTTTGTCTATATTTGCACCCAAATCGAGTTCTAAACGATTTGATTTTACTATTGGACTTTGAAAAGAAATTTCAGCACCATCGCCAGCATTTGCAAATCTTAATCCAATAGCTTTTCCCTTTACCTGTGCATTTGCTGCACTTGCCATGCTCACAACCACTGCGAGCGCAAAAAACATTTTCTTCATACTTTCTTTTTTTTTGCTTTAAATAAATATAATAAATTATAAGTGTCTTTTGTATGTGTCAATTTTTATGCCAACGAAATTCCACCGATACATATTATCAGAAAATCAGCTGATTTTCTTTAAAAAACCAGCCGATTTTAGGAATTATATTTTAGTGTTTATTCGTGCCAATCGCCATTCACTTTTATCAAATCAATCAATTTGTCAACCGCCTCATCTTCGGGGATATTTCGCTGAATGCATTCTTTTCGTTTGTACAGGCTTACTTTTCCACGTCCTGCACCCACATACCCATAATCGGCATCGGCCATTTCGCCCGGTCCGTTCACAATGCAACCCATGATGCCAATTTTCAGCTCTTTAAGATGCGATGTGCGTGCTTTGATGCGCGCTACTACGGTTTGCAAATTGAACATGGTACGTCCGCAACTTGGACAAGAAATAAATTCGGTTTTGGTAGTACGAACGCGTGACGCTTGTAAAATGCCAAATGCCACAGAATTAATTTGCTCTACGGTAATGGTTCCAGTATTTTCAAGAAAAATGCCATCTCCAAATCCATCAATAAACAAAACGCCAAAATCTGCAGCCGATTTTATTTGCAAATATTGAAGCTCAGTTTCGGCATATTTTCGACTAATAATAACTGGAACTGTACAGTCGGCATTGAGTAAAGCGTGAAAAAAGGCACGTTGCTCGGCTACTCCATTTGTATGGTTGGTGTGTAGTATCACCACTATATTGGTCTGTTCCTTAAGTACTTTGAACACTTCAGGTGTTAATTCTGCATAAGTAAGTTTCAAGAATTTAATTTTGGCATCATCCTCCAAAAGGGCATCCATGTTTTGGGGTGAATACAAATCGTACATTTCGCCATCTTTGCAAAACACATTGTTTTTGCACAAAATATAATCGGGCGCCACTGCATGGTCGCCTTCGGCAGTAGCCACCACCACGGGCACGTTATTGCCACCAATATTACTTACAGCGTGTGTTTTGCGTCTGCTAAACTCGAAACGGTTATGAGCAGCATTTTCAGCAGCTACGATTTTTTCGTGGCCATTACGCTCGGCAATGTAGGAAACCAACAATCTGCCCACCGGAATTTCGAATTCGGGCTCTTCGCTCAATGATACACGAATGGTATCGCCAATGCCATCGGCAAGCAATCCACCAATGCCCACGGCCGATTTGATGCGACCATCTTCGCCATCACCCGCTTCGGTAACGCCCAAATGTAGGGGAAAATTATGTCCGGCCAGTTCCATTTCGTGTGCCAATAACCGCACTGTTTGCACCATCATCACCGTGTTAGAGGTTTTCATGGAAATAACCACGCGGTCGAAATTTTCTTCCTTGCAGATATTCAGAAATTCCATGCAGGATTCCACCATTCCGCGGGAAGTATCGCCGTAACGATTCATCATTCGCTCGCTCAACGACCCGTGATTTACGCCTATACGAATGCTTGTGCCGTGTTCCTTGCAGATATTCAAAAAAGGAATAAAACGGTCGCGTATTTTTTGATATTCCTGCGCAAACTCTTCATCGGTATAATCGGAAGTATCTCCTATTTTTACTGTTCCAACGTAATTACCTGGATTGATACGTACTTTCTCCACATTGCGCGCTGCCACATCGGCGGCATTGGCGTTGAAATGAATATCGGCCACCAACGGGACATTACATCCTTGCGCCCGCAAAGCTTCATGAACTTTGCCAATGCTTTCGGCCTCACGAATACCTTG
>JAIFKQ010000052.1 GCA_020049515.1 Paludibacter sp.
GCTATATTTCAGAACAAAATAAAGTTTTAGGGTAGTTCTTATCCCGAACTCAGGTTAGAAGGAAAGTTTCACTTTCCATATTATATTTCAAATGCAAGGCATAAGATACATACCGATTTTTATCGGCAGCCTTATTTTTAACTCCGACGAAGGTGAAACCATCGCCGAACAAAAAGAGCGACTTCCTTTCGTCCTGCAATGATTTGAAAACTTTGCCAAAATAATTACGGGCAGCCTATGCTCAACGGGGCGCAACAAAAAAGAGATTGCTATTGTTAAATAGCAATCTCTAAAGAATTGAAATTATAACTATTTATTGTTTGAAAACTTTTGCAGCAATCACCTTATTTGAATGTAAAACCTGAATAAAGTGTACTTCTTGAGATATAAATGGAACAGAGATACTCGCTTTGCCATCAATAAATTCAGCATTTCTACTTACGATTACTTGACCTGAGGTATTCATAAGTCTTACTGAAGCACTTCCTTCAATCTTTTCAGCATTCATTATTAGATTGTTTCCAGAGAAAGTAGCAGTTAATTCTCTATTAGTAAATAAAGAAGAATAACCAGGCTGCTGAATAGAAGTAGTTACATTATTAGGAGCTTTGTTCCAGATTGTTTTAATCATGATAGCCGCATCGGTATTGTCAATGTAGTATTCACGTTTAGTATCATAACAACTTGCCAAATTCTTAATTAAATCAGCATTGACACCTTTGGCATAAAATGGAACCAACATATTGGTGTGGTTACCTGAATAGAATTTCATACCTGGGATATTTCCAGCGCCATTGTCTTGAATAGTAGCGGTGCCAATATCTTGAACTGACTCTCCACTGATATAGCCTGTTTCGTGGTCACCTGTAACAATTAGCAAGGTTTCTGACCAATTGCTATTAGATTCTACCCATGCAATAACAGCTTCTACAGATCTATTGAAATCCATTTGTTCTTCGATAATACGACCCTTTTGGTTGGCATGACCAGCCCAATCTACCGCGCCACCTTCTATCATAACAAAGAAACCTTTGTCGTTTTTACCTAGTACATTTAACGCAGCTTTTGACATATCTACAAGTGTAGGAACAGCTGCATTCATATCAGATGTATTCACAGTTTGTGCATTAGTTCCTGTACGAGATTGTTGGATAGTAGTACCAGCCTTAGCCACCATACAAAGTTTATCTGGAACGTTAGTGCCATTTGCAATTTCAATGGTACGTGCTTTGTCGTCAGTAAAATACCAGTTATTCAAGTTTCCAGCCTTTAGTGAGTTCCATGTAGTTTCACCACCAACGTATTTGTATTCTTTGGTAGAACGAACGGTAGCATTGTCATCATATTCAGGGTGACCAGCTCCAATAACCACATCCAAATTGCTCGATAACATTTCATTTGCTATTTCAGCATAATTGTTACGGCTCTGATTGTGAGCAGCTCCAAAGGCAGCCGGTGTTGCATGCGAAAATTGAACCGACGAAACTACTCCAGCAGCTTTACCTTTGTCTTTTGCAATTTCAGCCAAAGTTTTAACGCTTAGCAGGTGGTTGTCTTTATTGATGGATCCATCATACACTTTCACACCACCGCCCATAGCAGTAGCAGCTGGTGCCGAATCGGTATATCCAAAATTGATATAGTTCACATCACTCCAAGCTTTACTTGGGTTATACGATGTATAGTATTGAGCTAAATCTGTACTTCCTTTAGTACCCATTCCGTGGAAAGTACTCATAAATATATTTACAGGAAAGCTCTCGAAAGATTGCGATTTGCCTTCGTAATAATTAGTAGCAGTAATAGCGTTTTTACCCCAGCCGTCGCTAATCATATAAATTACATTTTTGATAGGATTTGTTGCAGGTATATCTTTCCAAAGTGTAAAATAAGTTTTGGCTACATCTGTGTTATCAATATAATATCCAACAATAGGATCTTCGCGGTCTGCATACATAGAAAACATTTCAGCACCAGCACCTTTGGCATAAAGTGGAATTAGCATATTGGTATGGTTACCCGAATTGTATTGCATTCCGGGTACATTTCCTATTCCATTGTTAACGATAGGATTTGTTGTGGGTTTGTTGTCATTAGCATTTGGTCCTAATAAGTATCCACATTCATGATCCGAAGTGACTACCACAAGATTATCTTCCCAACCACCATTTTTTTCGACCCAGCTTACAATAGAATCTATTGTGTTGTTGAAGTCAATTTGTTCTTCAATCAAACGACCTTTTTGATTGGCATGATTTGCCCAGTCGATAGCGCCGCCTTCAATCATAACAGCAAAGCCATTCACATTTTTATTTAATACGTTTAGGGCTGCTAACGATAGCTCAGGCAGGTTGTTAACCCCTCTGTTAAAAGCGTCGTTATATGGCATTTGTGCATTTACCACGGTACGTACTTGTTGTAAAGTAGTGGCAACACGCGATACGGCAACCAAACGATCTGGCACATTAATCCCTTTGCTGATTTCAGCCAAACGCGTAGAGTCATCAGTAAAATACCAATTACTCAACGTACCTGCTTTTAGGGCATTCCAAGTAGTTTCGCCACCTACGAATTTAAATTCTTTATTTGTTGAACGGGGTTGTGCATTGTCATTGTACTCAGGGTGTCCAGCTCCAATGATTACATCCGTTGTGCTGTTTAGCATTTCGTTAGCAATGTCAGCGTAATTATTTCTGCTTGTGTTGTGAGCCACATGACCTGCTGGAGTAGCGTGAGAAAACTGAACAGAACTTACCACACCAGTTGATTTGCCCTTTGTTTTGGCAAAAGTCATAAAGTGCTCTAAGTTTTGACTCTTCATATCTACACCAATAGCGCCATCGAATGATTTTTTTCCAGTTGAAAGTGCTGTGGCTGCAGGTGCTGAGTCGGTATATTTACCAACGGTGCGTACCCATTCAAAGTTGATCCATGCTGAATCGGAGCGATACTCCTGACTTGCAGTGCCATTGTAAGTAGAGCAACCATACTTCACAGGAAATTTCTGATAACTTACATTTCCGTCTACACCTTCTTTGTAGAAGTTAGTCGCAGTTACTGTGGTGTAACTCATACCATCACCGATAAGAAAGATGATGTTTTTTGGAGATTTGATTTCCGCATTGGTTGTAACACTGAAAAGTGTAAGTGCCAATGACACTAGAAAAACTTTTGTTTGCAGAGCCAAAGCTACTGGCTTAAGTAATCTTGTTTTCATACTTTTGTTTTAATAATTTATTTTAATAATTTATTTTGGCAAAAGTAGAACACTCATATTTCTGTACGATTACAGTTAAACTACATAGTTATTAATAAAAAACAGCCCTAGTCCGACCAGACATCCCCCTCATTCCTTATTCAAATATTGGACGACGCGTTGTTGGGATGTATTTTTATCCTCGATAGCCATCGGGATCAATTCTTGTATTCTTAGGTCCGCGATAGCTATTAGGATGCGATGCGTTCTTTTGCTCAAACCACCATTACTTCTAACAGCCCTTTTCCTCCAGTATAATCAATAGCCGAACTATACCGGTCAAAAGAAGTCAAACTGAAAATTATCAATTAATTTAAAGCAAATAAAACCAAAAGTGCCCAGATATTTTTAAATCTAAGGCATACAGGCCATTTTTTTTTTACAACCGTCTTGTAACCCCTTCGGTGGGCACACTTTCGTGTTTGTAACGATTTACGGCAGTAACTACAAATGAAAAGTTACCTCTAAATTTGTGGTCAATTTCGCGAAGGTCAATGCAATTGTCGGTTGTTCTCATCACTATATTTGCAGGGTCATTCATATTGCCTATCTGCTTACCTTTAAACGCATATACCACATAATAAGCAGTTTGGCAGCCTCCCTCTTCCTCCACCTCGTCCCATAATAAATAGGCGTCCGAACCATCTTTTACAATGCGGATATTTTGTGGTTGCGCCGATGCTTCGCCAGCAATGTTGCGGTTGATGGGGCACAAGGCTGAATATTTGTATAAATTATTTTGCAGGCTGTCGTTCAATCCTTGTTTGTTTTTCAGAAACGGTTTGGCACTAAAAAACACGGCGCCGTCAATTTGTGGAAATCGTTTGTTCATGTTCAACTGGCGAATTACTTCATTGCCTTTTCGCCAAGCTGCATTGGCTTCCGCGTTTCCTAATTGCGAGTTGTAAAGCCCAATATACAGGTTTTTGCCGTACGAATTTTCGCTCCACCATTTTGCTAGCACTTCATAATCGGCTATTTTTTTGCCTATTTCCCAGTAAAGTTGTGGTGCCACATAATCGATAGAACCTTCCTTTAGCCATTTCAAAATGTCGGCATATAAATCATCGTAGTTTTGTACTCCGGCCCGAGTTGCCGACCCACGGGGATCTACAGCATCATTACGCCACACGCCAAATGGTGAAATGCCAAATTCCACCCACGGTTTTAAGCTTTTGATGGTTTGTTGCAGTTCTGCTATCACCATATTTACGTTGTTGCGGCGCCAATCATCTTTTTGATTGGGAGCAAACCCGCGCGGATATTTTCTAAATGTAGCTTCATCAGGAAATTCTTCGTTGGCCACCCGATACGGATAAAAATAATCGTCGAAATGTACTGCATCTATATCGTATCTTTCCACCACATCTTCCACCACACTGTTCAGAAACTCACGCGTTTCGTCTAGCCCAGGCTCAAAATAGTATTTGCCACCATATTTCACAAACAAATCTTTGTTTTTGAAGTATAAATTGTTTCGGCTCAACACATCCAAATTTTCGGAATTGGTAACGCGGTATGGGTTTAGCCAAACATGCACTTCTATGCATCGTTTATGGGCTTCTTCAATCACAAATTGCAGTGGGTCGTAATACGGATTAGGTTTTGCACCCTGCTTGCCGGTAAGCCAATGCGACCATTGCTCCAATTGCGACGGGTAAAACGCATCGGCAGTTGGGCGAATTTGCATCACAATGGCATTGATATTATTCTTAGCCAAGCCGTCCAGCATGGTTCGCATTTCTTCGCGTTGGGCTTTGGAGGTCAAGTTTCGTTGACTCGGCCAGTCAATATTAGCCACCGTGGCAATCCATACTGCGCGCATCTCGCGTTTTTGTTGTTGTGCCGAAAGCGTTGTAATTAAAAGACTTGTAATTAAAATGGCAAGAAATTTACGCATGTTTTATATGATATAATGATAAAAAAATAGAATTTGGTAGGCTAATAAATCAATAGTACGATAAAAAACAGCACATTATATTGTGCTTATTACTTATCTCGTCAAAAGGGCATTGATTATTTATTTCCGATACAAAAATAGCTATTTTTTCAACCAAAAACTATCCCTTTGTTATAATTTCAAGAATTTTTACAGCTTTACTTTGTTCAAAGATAATAATTCCTAACTTTGTAAAATGAATTATTAAATACAAAAAAAAAAATGAACAAACAACTAACAATTGCACTTGTAGCTCATGACAGGCGCAAAGCTGATATGGTAGAATGGGCTGTTTTTAATGCCGATATGTTGGCCAAACATAAGGTAATTTGTACGGGCACCACTGGCGGGTTAATTCAAAAAGCCTTGCATGACAAGGGAGTGGAGATAGATATTACATGTATGAATTCTGGTCCTTTGGGTGGCGATGCAGAGATAGCAACATTAGTGGTTCGCAAACAAATAAACTTAGCCGTGTTTTTGATTGATGATTTAAATTCACAGCCCCACGAAGCGGACATTCAAATGCTACTACGTCAATGCAGGGTGCACAATGTGCCAATTGCCTGCAACAGATACAGTGCCGATTTAATGATTACCAGCTCGTTATGGGATATGGAGGACTATGTACCCAGTGAACCACGTTATATCAACTTCAATCGACAAGATTAAATTTTAGAAAATCAATATTCATTATGAACCAAGGTGACTAATTTGCTTCCAAACAGAATTGTTTAACATTAGTCTTCAAATCAAAATTTCATATTCCATTTTCTGACACACAATTATTCAAGTTTTATCATAAGCTAGGTTTTTGTATTCAAAAAGCTAGCTTACTGTTTGTTAGCAATACTTAATGCTGGTTTTATTTAATTAAAATTTCAGTTGGGTATCAAATATTTATTTGTATTTTTGGAAAATTTTTTTGAGACTCTCTATTATACTATGATACATATATTCTTTAAAACAACTTTTGCATTTTTTCTAGCTGTAATTTTATCCTGCAATTCAGTTTATTCTGCTGATAAATTATTAGTTACAGAAGTAATTGCTTTGAATAGCGATACTACTTTTCGATATTCATATCTTTATAATACTACTGGCAATAAAGTATTGGAAACAAAATACTACAGCCAAAACTCTAATTGGATACCTAAAAGCCAAAAAGAGTGGGTATATATGACAAATAAATGTATCGGACTGATAGAGCGCACCTGGGCAAATAATGATTGGAAAACCGATTTCACAATAGACTACAATTATGAAAACGGCCTATTAATCAAAGAAATACAAAGCAAGCTTGAGAATGACGCAATGACTGAATATCGTAAAATACTGTATGCATATTTAGGCAATGTAATTTCTCAAAAAAATGAATTTTACTTGCAAAATGGCACATGGGAGCTATCGGTATCAACAAACAACACCCTTCTTGAAAATGGAAAGCTAGGTAGCTCAACTACTTATGCCATTAAACTTGGAGCTTTTGTATCCAATTATCTATCTACTTTTACATATAATTCTGTTGGAAATCTATCAAGTCAATTATTGCAAATAAAAGACGATAATAGCAAATGGGTTAATTATGAATTTACAAACTGGTATTATACCGCTACTGGTTCATCGTTGGTATCTTCGTTGCGTTCAAAAAAATGGGACTCCAAGTTACAAATATGGGAAAATACTCAACGTACAGATTATGAATATAACTCTGAAGAACAACTAATTACAGAAACAAATCAACGATGGAAATCCATGTTCTGGGAAATGGACACACGATCAGAATATATGTATGATGGCAATGGCAGACAAACAAACAAAAAATTATTATTGCCAATTTATAATGAATGGAGGTCGATTGTTTCGATAAACTACGCTCATTATGAATTAGAGAAAGTTAACTTCATCGATTCGAAATTTAACTTCTGGGGTGGAATTACTGGCGAGCTAACAGCATCATTTATCCCCTATTTATTTAATGATGAAGTGGTTATTCATAAAGCAAAACAAATATCAATTAGCTATATTAAGTTTGTTGACACTTCAATTCCAACAAATTACGGCACAAAATCACCGAATTCGATAGTTATATATCCAAATCCATCAGACGGAATTTATTATGTAGATGCCCAAAAATACAATATAAATTCATGGATGATTTACGATTTAAAAGGTCTAGAACTTAAAACGCAGCTAAAAGATCCAAGCACGGGAATAATAGACATAGCTAACCTGCCTAAAGGAATTTACATTTTAAAAGCTATCACCAACAATTCAATTTTAACACAAAGACTAATCAAGAATTAACTTTAACCGTACATTTACAAATTAAGACACGGGCATCAAAATGTAAGTTGAAAAATACTTCATTATTAACTATTAACCTAAACAGGTCAATATCAATATGATAAAAACAAAAATTATAGCCATTATGACTGCATTATCGGTTGTTGCAACTGCACAAATAGAGAATCCGTTTTTAAAACCCTACAAAACACCTCATCAAACCATTCCATTCAGCGAAATAAAAACAGAGTATTATTTACCTAGTTTCGACGCTGCCATGAAGGAGCAAATCAAAGAAATAGATGCTATTGTAAATAATGCTGAAGCCCCTACTTTTACAAATACAATTGTTGCACTAGAGCGTTCGGGGTTGTTTTTAAATAAAGTGAGCTCGCCATTTTACAACTTATTGAGTTCTGAAACTTCGGATGAATTGCAAACTATTGCCGAAACTATTTCGCCAATTATGTCGGAGCATTCAAACTACATCCAACTTAATGACAAGCTTTTTGCCAAAGTAAAAGCGGTGTATGAGCAAAAAGGAAATTTGAAGCTTAGCGCCGAAGACCAAATGTTACTGAAAAACACCTACGATGGATTTGCCGATAATGGTGCTAATTTGTCTGAAACTGATAAAGCTATTTACCGCGAATTATCAAAAGATTTAAGCATGCTAACTCTTCAGTATGGACAAAATGTGCTAAAAGAAACAAATAAGTACAGCTTACTTATTACAGATATTGCTTTATTGAAAGGGCTACCTCAAGACGTATTGGATATGCTGGCTGCTAATGCTAAAAAAGCAGGAAAAGAAGGTTGGTTACTCAATCTGAAAACTACCACCATTGTACCATTAATGAAATATGCTGATAATCGTGATTTGCGACGCGAATTATACATGGCAAATACTACCAAATGTATGATAGGTGGGGAATTTGACAACAGAGAAACGGTAAAAAAAATTGCGAATACACGCCTAAAAATTGCGAATTTGCTGGGTCATAAATCTTATGCCGATTATGAGTTGGTGCATCGCATGGCCGAAAATAAAGAAAATGTATATGAATTGCATTCCAAATTATTGGAAGCGTATAAACCAGCAGCTCAAACAGAATACGCTGACGTACAGGAATATGCGAACAAAAACGGGGCGTACTTTACGCTTCAGCCTTGGGATTGGTCGTATTATTCCGAAAAATTAAAAGATGAAAAATATGCGCTAAACGATGAAATGTTGAAACCTTATTTTGAACTTGAAAATGTAAAAAAAGGCGTTTTTGGTCTTGCAACGCGTTTGTATGGTATCACTTTTACCAAGAACACCAAAATTCCTGTTTACCATTCGGAGGTAGATGCGTATGATGTTATGGATGAGAATGGTAAATTTATTGCTGTACTTTATACCGATTTTCATCCACGCGATGGAAAAAGATCAGGTGCTTGGATGAACGAATTTAAAGCACAATGGATGATTGGAAAAGTGGATAGTCGCCCACAGATAACCATAGTGATGAACTTCACACGACCAACTGAAACAAAACCAGCTTTGTTGACTTTTGATGAGGTGACTACTTTCTTGCACGAATTTGGACATGCATTGCACGGCATGCTCACCAAATGTACTTACGAATCACTTTCGGGAACGAATGTTTACCGCGATTTTGTAGAACTTCCGTCGCAAATAATGGAAAATTGGGCTTCGGAAAAAGAATTTATGGATGGCTTTGCGGTACATTATCAAACGGGTGAAAAGATTCCAGCTGAATTGATTCAAAAAATTAAAGCGTCTGAGAATTTCAATGTTGCATATCTGTGTATGCGTCAGTTGGGCTTTAGCTACCTCGATATGGCTTGGCATACCATTGAAACACCTTTTGATGGGGATGCAATAAATTACGAAAAGCAAGCAATGGCGCCAACACAAATTCTCCCTATTGTGCCCAATACTGCTATGAGTCCTACTTTCAGTCACATATTTTCGGGTGGTTATGCAGCGGGCTACTACAGTTATAAATGGGCCGAAGTGCTAGATGCAGATGCATATTCATTATTTTCCAAAAAGGGAATTTTTGATAAAAAAACTGCTACTTCATTTCGCCAAAACATTTTAATGAAAGGCGGAACAGAACATCCAATGACTCTTTACAAGAGATTTAGAGGACAAGAACCTACCATCGATGCATTGCTTATTCGTAACGGCATTAAATAAATTAGCCACCTTAGGGGGGATGGAGAAATATTTTTATTACAATCATCTCTATGTGTTCGAAATCTATTGTATGTTATGGATGTTTGACTCCATGTTTCAAAGTTGATAAATAATTATTCTAAATATTTTATTCCAAAACAACTATTTATGAAAATCAAGTTTTTTCTTATGTCATTAATTTCTATATTATTAAGTGCCTGTCATGGAAGTGTTAAATATGCAACTTTTGATGACTATCCTGTTTACGAAGGCTCTGATTTAGAACTTACTTATTCTGCTCAATCTTCGAAATTTAGAGTTTGGGCACCAACTGCTTCTGCAGTAAAACTACTACTCTATGATAATGGAATAGACGGAGGTGCGTATGAAAACTTAGATATGAAAAGTGATGAAAATGGCACTTGGCTTCTTGAAGTTGAAAAAGATTTGAAAGGTAAATTTTATACTTTTCAGGTAAAAATAAAAGAGGTTTGGTTGGACGAAACGCCTGGTATGTGGGTGAAAGCAACTGGTGTGAACGGAAAACGGGCTGCCATTATTGATTTTGCAGAAACGAATCCCGAAGGCTGGGAAAACGATGTGCGCCCTCCATTGAAAAATTTTACTGACATTATATTGTATGAGGTTCATGTACGCGATTTCTCCATATCACCTAGCTCGGGAATAAAAAATAAAGGTAAATTTCTGGCTTTTACAGAGCACGGCACCAAAAATTCAGCTGGCGAAACTACTGGCATTGATCACTTGAAAGAACTTGGAATTACTCACGTTCATCTATTGCCATCGTTCGATTATGCTTCTATCGACGAAACTAGACTGAATGAAAACAAATACAATTGGGGCTACGACCCAGTTAATTTCAACGTTCCAGAAGGAGGATATTCAACCAATCCGTATGACCCAGGCACTCGCGTTAAAGAATTTAAACAGATGGTGCAATCATTGCATCGATCTAAAATAAGGGTGATAATGGACGTGGTGTATAACCACACAGCTGCTAGTAAAAACTCGCATCTTAACTTATTAGTGCCTAATTATTTTTACCGTTTGAACACCGACAGTACTTGGTCAAATGCATCCGGCTGCGGAAACGAAACTGCTTCGGAGCGAGCTATGATGCGAAAATTTATGATAGAATCCGTGGTTTATTGGGCTACTGAATATCATATAGATGGTTTCAGGTTCGACTTAATGGGTATTCATGACATTCAAACAATGAATGCCATTCGTGCAGCATTGGATAAAATAGACCCAACCATTTTTATGTATGGCGAAGGTTGGACAGCTGCCAGTTCACCCTTGGCAGAAGATAAACGAGCTGTAAAAAAGAATGCTAAACAATTAGATAATATCGCCGTATTTAGCGATGATATTCGCGATGCCCTAAAAGGAAGCTGGATGAAAGCAGAGATTCCGGGCTTTGTATCAGGTATTGACAGCTTGGAAGAGAGCGTAAAATTTGGAGTAGTTGGGGCTACACAACATGCAGAGGTAGATTACTCGAAATTGATTTATTCGAAAGCACCGTATGTTAATAACCCAACACAAATAATCAACTATGTGTCGTGTCATGATGATATGAGTTTGGTGGATAAATTGAATGAGGCAAAGCCATTAGATGCTACCGACGATGAATTGATTCGATTCAACAAACTCGCCCAAACAGTGGTATTTACCTCGCAAGGTGTTCCATTCATGTATGCAGGCGAGGAACTTTACCGCAACAAAAAAGGCATACACAATACGTATCAATCACCCGATTCTATCAATAAAATTGATTGGAACTTTAAAACTTCCAACAAAGATATTTATGACTATTATAAGGGGCTGATTTCTTTGCGAAATGGGCATCCTGCGTTTCGTATTCCAACGCAGGAAATGGTACAACAACATCTTAAATTCTTACCTTTGCTGGTTCCCAACGTGGTAGGATATATACTTACCGACCATGTAAATGGTGAGGAATGGAAAGATGTATTGGTGTTATATAATGGTAATAGAAAAGCTGTAAAAGTAAATATTCCTGCTGGCGAATGGAATGTGGTGTGCCATGATGGACAAATCAATTTGAGCGGACTTGCTTCAGGCAATGATACCATTTTCACCATTGCACCGTCTAGTGCTAGTATTATGTATCAAAAATAAAAAAAGGTTCGAAAAAACTTGGTTCCGTTAGCTATTGCGGATTAGTTTTAACATCATGTAAATTATTTCCTATTGTTTTTGAAGGTGAACTATGTTTACCAAAAAACAAATAAAACAAAACTCCCCGAAGCATTGATGTTTCGGGGAGTTTTGTTTTATTATCACAGTTATAAAAAATTCTGAAAATCTTACAAATTCAGTTTGCCGAGTGCCAAATTTTCTTTTCGTGTCATTTCCAATCGTAATTCGGGCGTTTTGTCATCCTGCCCACAAAGGTGAAGAATACCGTGAATAATAATGCGCTGCAATTCGTCATTAAAAGTTACTCCAAACTCTTCAGCATTGCTTTTCACAGTATCTATGCTAATAAAAATATCACCTGAAATAATGTTGGCTTCCGAGTAATCGAAAGTGATAATATCGGTGTAATAATCGTGATTTAAATAATGTCTATTCACTTCCATTATGCGCGCATCCGAACAAAAAATGTAAGCAATTTCTCCCACTTTTTTGCCATAATCGGTTGCTACTTCTTTGATCCAACGACTTATATTCCTTTTTTCAATCGCGGGTAGCTCTATTTCTTCTGCAATATATTGTATCATGTTATTTTGTTAATGAAAAAACAAATAACCCAATAAAATGGCAGCTGTAATACCCACCACATCAGCAAATAATCCACAAAGAATGGCGTAACGAGTGTTTTTTATTCCCACCGAACCAAAGTAAACGGCAATAATATAAAAGGTAGTATCGGTAGAACCTTGAATAATACTCGAAAGCCGTCCAATAAATGAATCGGCACCGTGAATTCTCATTGCTTCTATCATCATTCCTCGTGCTCCACTGCCACTCAGTGGTTTCATCAAAGCCGTAGGAAGTGCATCCACAAACTCGGTATTTACACCCGTTAGAGCCACCGCCCACCGAATACCATCAATCATAAAATCCAGTGCCCCCGAAGCCCTAAACATCCCAATAGCTACCAGTATGGCTATTAAATAAGGAATAATACCAATAGCCACCTGAAATCCTTCTTTTGCACCTTCAATAAACGAATCATAAACATTCACTTTTTTGATAATGGCCATGGTTATGAAGCTAATGATAATTGAAAAAAGTATGAAATTGGCAGCCAAGCTCGAGTATTGTGATATTTCTTCTTTGGGCAATCCGCTCAGAAAATATATTATTCCGCCAATCAAAACCAACAGTCCGCCAATAGTACCCACCACCACCCGGTTGAAAAGGTTTATTCTCTGAACCACAGCCACACTGATAAGACCAGCTATAAAAGCCATAAATGTAGCCAAAAGAATGGGAATAAATACGTCGGCAGGATTTACCGCTCCAAGTTGAGCGCGGTAAACCATTACACTGATGGGTATTAGCGTCAATCCAGCGGTATTAAGCACCAAAAATAAAATCATTGAATTAGAAGCCTTGTCTTTATCTGGATTGAGTTCCTGCATTTCGCGCATGGCTTTTAGACCCATGGGCGTGGCAGCATTATCAAGCCCCAGCATGGTGGCCGACAAGTTCATAAACATGCTTGCCAAAGCTGGATGTCCTTTGGGTATTTCAGGAAATATTCTCACAAAAAAAGGGGCTACCACCAAGGATAAACGTTCTAGCACACCGCCTTTTTCTCCAATTTTCATTACGCCCAACCATAGCGACAAAGCACCCGTTAATCCAAGCGAAACTTCAAAGCCCGACTTGGCAGACCCAAAAGCAGCCGTCATTATATCCGAAAAAATCTGTGTGTTACCAAAGAAAAGTAATTGCACCAGCGCCACCAGAAAGGCAATAAACAAAAATCCAATCCAAATATAATTTAGTATCATGGGAAATGATTAAAAATTTATACAAACGTTTTTCAATTGAAAGGCACAAAAGTACATTTTTTTTTCCTTTTGCTCAACTAATTTGTTCAATGAAACGTTTTATGTAAATAAAATATACATTAGGAATTATGAAAATAACATTCAAACCATTTTTTCCCTTTCTTTTTATTGCGTTGGTTTCTACATCCTGTCATCAAACCACCACGTTAACCACCGTAAAATCGGTAGATTTAAAAAAATACGAAGGCACTTGGTATTCGATAGCATCCTATCCTCAATTTTTTGAGCGAGGCACCTCCAATGTGCGCGCCACTTATACTGCTAAAGATGACTATATTGAAGTATATAATCAATCTACCAAAGACGGAAAACCAAATGACATTACGGGCAAAGCGTTTGTGGTGCCCAACAGCGGTAATGCCAAGCTAAAAGTACAGTTTTTCTGGCCTTTAAAAGGTAATTATTGGATAATAGATTTGGCGGATGATTATGCCTGGGCTGTGGTTTCTGACCCAAAACGAAAAACGCTTTGGATACTTTCGCGCACCAAAACTATGGACGAAAAGTTATTCAATTCATTGATAGACAAACTAGTAAAGAATGGTTTTGAGAAAGAAAAAATAGTAAAAATGGTGCAAGAGTAAGATTCACACAATATAGAATATAAACGCTCAAACAGTTCCTTTTACAGGATGTTTGAGCGTTTATTTTATAGCCCTATTTTTAAAGTTTTAATCTTACACCTATATTGATGTTAAAGCTAGGTTGTTGTATCCCACCAATATCAGCATATTTTTTATTGAGAATATTATTAGCGTCAGCAAAAATAGCATAGTTCTTTTGTGTCCAAAGTATTCGTCCATCAAGCATAAAATAAGGAGTGTAATCAGTTATAATTGCCGAACTACCAGAAGCTGGATTGGTGTTGGCATCATAACTTCCGGCCCTATCAAAATAACCGAAATTCCACGATGCCGATAATTTACTAAATATAGAATGATCAAGCTTCAGAGTGATTTTATTTTTCAAGTAATCCAATGCATATTTAGAGTCAAAACCATCAGCTGTTTTGTCAAGTTGCAAATAGGAATAAGTAACTGCTACATTCTTGATAAATAAATCCAAAGGCCTGTATTCAAGAGATATATCACTTCCAAGTGCATTTACTTCTGCCAAGTTAGACGCTTCGTATTTTACTGCCGCGGAGTTAGGTTTAATCCAATCAATTACATTTTGACCCATTCTATAAAAAACGGCAGCATTTACTTTCCATTGCTGTTGGTTTATTTTTGTTCCAATTTCGTAAGTATTTGACTTTTCGGGCTTTAACTCTGCATTACCTTTCTGTACGGAGCTTACCAGAAATAAATCGGTAAAAGTTGGGATTCGAGTTGCCGAGTTGGCAGAGGCATATATCTTGGCATTTTCAGTTATTGAATATCCAATATCTAATCCGCCATAATTAGAAAATTCGAAATCGGCACTGTAGGTGGAAGCCAATCCTAAAGACAAATACCATTTTCCAACACTTACCGAGTGGTCTATCAATCCGTTATGAATTAGTCGATTGTAGCTTTTTGTAAAGAATTTATTGGTTTCAAAAGGCACTGCTGTGGTGTCTGCTCCAGCACCTAGCGCATTACTGAAAATATGTTCATTTCGTAAATCAAGCCCGATAGTTGTTTTGCCAATTTTCGAGTTATAAGAGGCCGATGCTTTACCACCTGTTATGTCAGTCAAATGATAATTGTGACCTTTATACCAGGCTGGTTTTGTCGAAATCGAATCACGGTATAACTCAAATCTGTCATGATGTTGTCGCCAATAAGCTTGCGCATTGTAGGAAAATCTGCCCTTAGTTAATGACCAGTTGAGCGATGACATAAACGTTTTCGTACTTTCATATTGGTTTGGATATT
Source organism: Paludibacter sp. (assembly GCA_020049515.1). Taxonomy (GTDB): domain Bacteria; phylum Bacteroidota; class Bacteroidia; order Bacteroidales; family Paludibacteraceae; genus Paludibacter. The sequence continues at coordinate 15,602 of JAIFKQ010000052.1, forward strand.
TTAGAGAGTAAAAGCTATTTGCGCCAAAATCTTTCAGTTGTGCACCCAATTGCAAATTAAATTTTCCTGCATTATTCGTTGCTAAAGCCGACTGAATAAATGCGCTACTCATCTCAAAATCAGTAAAATCCATATATCCATCGCTGCTTTTGTGCGACACGGAAGCAAAAGTCTGCAACTTGTCATTTCCCAAATTCCCCGAAACCGATTGCCCAAAAGTATTGAAACTCCCGCCAGTAAGTTCTGCATTTAGGGCTTGTTTTTCTTTGCTTTCGGTCACAATATTTATGGCGCCGCTAAATGCATTTGGACCCAGGACGCGAGCCGATGAGCCCTGGAGAATTTCCACGCGACTCACATCCGACAAGTTGAGCGGAATGTCGAAGTTAAAATGTCCAGTTTGTGGGTCGGTGATGTTTACGCCGTTCAATAAAACCAGCACTTGATCGAACGAACCACCACGGATGCTAATGTCAGCCTGCGTTCCGCTCACTCCGCGCTGGCGAATATCCAAGCCAGCCACATAATCGAGCAATTGGTCAAGACTTGTCACCGCACTTTTGCTTATTTCGCTTTTTTCAATGATAGTGAGGATTCTCCCCATTTCGGAATACAATTTTTTGCTAGTTGCATTTACTTCCACATCGGATAGATGTATGGATGTAGTTGCGTTTTTTTGCTGCGATTGAGCTGATTGAAAACTAATTAAAAGAAACAATACGAAGTAAAATAATTTTTTTGTCATGTTGATTAAAATAAAAAAAACGGTTGAAATGAGACGAACCCATTTCAACCGTTACAGTTAATAATATTAGTTGTGGTTTGACCACACGCTGCAGCGCTGTCAAAGGTAATTAGGGATAATGCTGCATTTTGAATCAGATGCAATGACGCCTCTAAACCAAGCTGTTCTTGCGAAGTTTCAGCACTTTCTTTATCAATTATAGATTCAGAAGTAAAACAGGCAAAATTATTTACAGCCAATTTTTGAAGTGTTTTGTCCGATACAGAAACGGCTAAAGTTCCAATACTTATTATACTAGCCAAACTGCAAAACACAGCATATCCTACTCGACTCCAGCGACGAAATCGAATAGTAGAACCGATATTGAATTTGGTTTTGTGCATTGGTTACTTTTAAATTTGAAGCTGCAAAAGTAGATAAAAAATCGTACAATTTACAATAAGGGACTAAAAAAAATGCTTCTTTTGCAAGAAGCACCTTTTTAAGTCATTAGCGATAAACACTTTATCTTAAAAAACTTTTCCTATTTAATTTGCCTGTCCAGACATCAGTAAAAGTTATTTCTTCTCCTTTTCCTCCCAAAATAAAAATTCGATTGGCCTCGTATGATTTGTTATCTGCAATTGGTTTATAAACCACAACAGATTGATAACTTCGACTTTGATACGTTTTTGGCAAGAAGTTATAGTTGGAATCAGGTATTTGCCAAGTTAATCCTTCATCTATTGATTGTTTGAAATGATTTAACTCATCAATTTTATTGCCAAAAAGAAATAATCTATTGTCGTAAGAAATTACAGAAGAGCCAGTGGCTAGGTTATCCAACGAGTTATTTTCGTTACTCAAATTAACCCAATATGTTCCGTTTTCAGTGCTCCAACTTCCCATTTTGTCATTGGCATTCTTTCCGCCAATCACCAATGCCTTTTCTTTTCCTGTTCTGGCTAAAAACGCGAGTGACGTAAAATCGGTTGTAGGGAATCCTGGATATTTTGCTGAAATTACTTCCGAAGTTTCTACATTCCAAGTTGTTCCGTCGGCAGAACTTGCAAAATAATACTTGCTAATATCTGATTTCGATTGAGTTACAGCCCACAATTTATCGTTTAGGGCAAACAAAAGCGATTTGAAATTATAATCAGATATAGATTTTGTAGTCCACGCAGTTCCATTAGTGGAGGTATAAATAACTTCGCTGTTTTGTGTTAAGTATAAATTTCCTTTAAACAAAGTCATATCAGATAGCGAAACATTGTTTGGCAAATCAGTAATTGCTGATGGCTCACCCCAAATACTACCGTTTGTAGAAGTATATAAGTAGTTAGCAGCTCCATCATTTATATAATATAATACACTATCATTGAACACAATGGCTTTTTGAGACACTACATTTAACGAACTCAAATTACTCTTTATTTTGCTCCAAACATACAATTCAGGTTCTACTTTATGTACGTTTACTTTCACAAAATAATCTTTAAACGTTTTTTGATCCGAAGCAAAATTACGAAGCTTGTATTTTATATTAAAATCCACCGTATCTTTTCCTGTAACTTGAATTGAATCATTTTCAGATGTATTTTGATTATGAAAAAAGGCTGCTGAGGTAGTTGTAAAAGTGAAAGTTGGAAAAACGCTATCAATTCTGGTGTTAAAAGGCAAGGAATCTAAATTGACAATTGTATCACCCACCAGCGAAAATACGGCTTTATTGAGGTTGGGAATGCTGTCATTAGTAGCAAAAGTGAGTGATACGAAACTTGCGTCGCTGGAAATAACAATCTCATCAACAGCAGTATCCAAACACGAACTAAGTAAAAAAACAAAACAAGAGAGGAGAAAAAAATTAAAGAAATTGAATTTCATATTTGCAAATATTTTTATTGAATGTACAAAGTTAAAGACATTTTATATCATCTAAACCTAAGATGCTAAGTTTTATTTTTTTTTATCATTAATTCTACTTTTAAGAATGATTATTTGAAAGATTCCTATTCCTAAATATCATATAAGTTAGTGCTTTATGGCTTTAAAATTACATTATCCCTATATTCTAAAGGAGTAAGTCCAGTTCTTTTTTTAAAGAAACTGTGAAAATAGTCTGGATTTTCGAAGTTTAGGCTATATGAAATTTGCTTCACCGATTGCGAGGTTGTGGAAAGTTGCAGTTTAGCTTCATTTATCTTCAATTCATGCATAAATTGCGATGGTGAGCTTCCTGTAAGCTCTTTAAAAGCTCGCCTGAACCCCGAGTATCCCATGTTCATTCTTTTAGCTACATCTTCTGCGTTTATTTTTTTGTAAATTGATTCTCGCATAAAAATCTTTGCTTTGTTAATCTTGTTGATTAATTCTTCATCTGCAAAGTTTCGAGTTTTATGGCGATAATACATTAAACCTAAAATGTGCATTACAATTCCTGAAAGTGATTGCTGATAGCCTGCTCGTTCTTCATTTGCAATTTCAATAGCTTTAAGGTATAAATCAACAATCGGTTCATTTAATCCGATATTGAAAACAGGGGCTTTATTTAGAAAAAATCCTTCTTCTACAATTTTATTTATAATATCTCCTTTAAAACCTATCCAATATTCGTTCCAACCAGAGTTTTCAATCGGTTTGTAGGTGTGCCAAACACCTGGCATAAGAAAAAACATTTTCCCTTCAGAAATTAAAGTTGAATCTTTCTCATTACCATAAATGAATAACCCATTTCCATCTGTGATGTAAAGTAGTTGATACTCATTAAGCACTCTTCCTTCTTGAACATCGAAATAATATCCAAGTGGATGGTCTTTAGGTGGATAACTTGCATTTTCTGCGATTTTTTGATGACCAACAGTAGTTACAGTCAAACCCCAAAGTTCATCTTGCTCAGATGAAACCAAGTAATTAATACTGGATTTGAATACTTTGTCAATCATAAAATGCGACTTTTTTTACTACATTAAATTTGAGGATACAAATGTAGAAAAAATCATTTATAATTCGATGCCATTCAATAAAATAATAGAAATTAGAATTTTGCTGAAATAGTAGCTCTAAAGGAGCGTCCTGGCATTGGAAACCATTTTACTACTTCATAATTTTTATTTAACAAATTTAGCATTTCTATATTCACAGTAAAAAGATAACTCTTCTTGCGAAAACTTCTGTTAGCAGAAATACTGTGGTCACTATATGCTGGCAATCGATTTTCAGAATAGTTTTGAAATAATGCATACCGATGCCCCGACCATAAAACGGTATAATTCAAATGAATCCAAGGAGTTTCAATTCCAATTCTACCCGAACCCGAAATGCGGGGCGTGTATGTAAGTTGATGGTTGTATGTGCTTTTGTCAGTAGGGTCTGTAACATTTAATGCGCGCTGGTAGGTGTATGTTGTGCCTAAATTAAATCCTATTTTTTTCCAAGGTTCAAATGTTGATTCGGCTGTTAAATCAACTCCATCAATGGCTACTTTTCCAAGATTTTTCATTGCCCATACATTAATATTCTTTGTTGGGTAAGCCACAATTTTATTTGTGATATCATTGTGATATCCATCTATCGTTATAGAAAATAAGGGCATCCATTTCTCAAATTTGGTTGTATATGTTAGTCCTAAATTATATTGATTTGCATTTTCGGGTTTCAAATATCGATTGCCTATTTGGCTATAATACAAATCATTAAATGATGGCAAACGGAAAATGTTTTTGTAAAAAAGTCGAATTCGTAAGTCATTATTTTCAAATGGCTTTACAGACAAGCTGATATGTGGAGACAATTGTTTACTGTCCACTTCGTTATTCACTACAGTTGCCAACAGACTTGTGGTAGCCAAAATTGTATTTGAAACGTATTTTGCTGCCACAGCCGAAAGCCACGTTAATCGATTAGGTACAGAAAAGTCAGCCTTTAATGTATTTAATGCAGCATCTGATGAAGCCGAAAATGAAAGTACATCAAATAATCGATAAAGTATAGCAGCTGAATAATAATACTCATTTTGGATAAATGTATTTTCTGATTTTCCATTAGAATTTAAAACTGACGGGTCAATATATTTCAAATACCCACGGTTATATTTGGCATTTGTTTGGAAAGAAAATGTTTTTGAAAAATCTTTTTTATAATGTGCTTGCGTGAAAAAAGTATTGTCCCAAATTCTTTCTTTTGAAGAATTTTCAGCGTTGTTAAGTATTGTTGCACCTGGTAATCCTCGCTCAGATTGATAGAAATATGTTTTGATATAACCGTTGCCATTTTTTAAAAAATTGCTATATAAAGCAGCTTCCAGCCGAAGGTTTTTCACATCTGTGTTTTGGCGAATTTCATTTGAAGTGCTGTCTTTGCTCGACAAACCGTTAATCAATGTATAAGGATATCTCCCATCGGCCGACAGCCATTCTCCATTAAAAGTGGCCGACAATTTTGAACTTATTTTTCCTTCCAATGCCAATGTTGGATTAAACAATCCAAACGAACCAAACTTAAGGGTTGCTTTGCCATTTATGTTTTTGTGAAGTTCAAATTTAGGTCTTACAGTCTGAATATTGAGCACTGATGCGGATGCAAAAAGTCGCGCAGGTTGAAAGATATTATCGCTTTGTCCGCTATTTAATGACAATATATCTACGTTGTCGAGTGAAAACCGGCCAATGTCAATTTGCCCAGTTTGGCAGTCTGTCACCGTAATTCCATCGTAGCTTACCGCTGTATGATTGGCACCCAAACTGCGTACCGATATGGTTTTTAGTCCACCAATGCCGCCATAATCTTTTACCATTACGCCCGAAAAAAACTTTACAGCATCAGAAACTTGTAATACGTTGAGTTTTTTTATTTCTGCGGATGAAAACACTTGCAGTGGAGCTGTAGAGTGAGTTTCTGATTTTTTGAATTTTTCCGTAACAGTAATTTCACTAATAGTATGCGAATTTATTGAATCTGTTTGCTGTTTTATTTGTCCCAATAACAAAAATGGCATAAAAAACACCCCTAAAATAAGCAGCATTTTTAGATGAAATTTAGAATTGAAATAACAAAAGCACATAGAATTTATTGAGAAAGAATTATTGAACCAACTTATCGGAAAGAGAAAAAACAACAAGGCAGCTGAAGTGCAGAATTGGTTCTTAGCTCTATCCTCGAAGCTTTAACACTGTGATTGCATGGCAGGTTTTCTGACTTACTCACATTTACGCTGCCATTTATGATTAATAAATTAAATCTTATATAGCTTTCTAAAATGCTGAAAATGAGCTTACAGTAGCGGGTCTGTTCTGGCTTTATACCAGATTCCCTTTTAATCACGTTATTACTTTGCGTAAATTGCGAACCATTGCAGGGCAAAGGTAATAGAAAATTGTCAAGTTAGAAAATTAACCTTAGCATTGTAGCATAATCTGTTGCTATTTACTCATTGTGAGAAATAATTTGAGGTTTAAGTGAATATCTACTTCATTTTCAATCTTTCATTATGATTTTTACATAATTTCAAATTGATTTTTCGTACCTTTGTGCCCCTAAAAACAAATAAAAAACAACGAGAAATGGGAAATTTTGCAAAATGGATAGGTGGCGGCTTGGGCTGGGCTTTTGGCGGCCCTATTGGTGCATTAATTGGCTTTGCGGTAGGCTCAATGTTGGGCGGAATTGAAACCGGCAACACAGACCGATCGATAAGTTCGGGCCGAACTACCGAGGGCGATTTTAAAATGAGCTTGCTGGTACTTATGGCTTGTATAATGAAAGCCGACGGGAAAATTGACAAAGCTGAACTGGCTGTGGTAAAAAAGTTTTTGGTATCCAATTTTGGAGAACAAGGCGCCTTGGAGGCATTGCCAATTTTGAAAAATTTGCTAAACCAACAGATTAACGAAACGGAAGTGGCAAGTCAAATTGGGCAACATTTGAATTACTCTTCCAAGTTGGAATTGCTCAATTTGCTGTTCAATATTGCTTATGCCGATGGCGACGTAGTGGCTTCTGAGCTTTCGACCATAAAACGAATTGCAGACATATTCCGCATAGATAGACTTGACTTTGAGTCGGTTAAAGCACCATACATGAAAACGGTGGACCGCGACTGGGCTTATAAATCGCTGGAAATAGAAACTACCGCCACCAACGAAGATATTAAAAAAGCATACCGAAGAATGGCCATGAAATATCACCCCGATAAAGTGAATGATTTGGGCGACGATGTAAAAAAATCGGCTACCGAAAAATTTCGCTCCATTAACGAAGCGTATGAAACACTTAAAAAGCAACGAGGAATTGCTTAAAACACAATCTTTATTTAAAGGCCTTGCAAATAAGGTCGCAAAATTGTAAAATAGAACAACATGAAACTTACTATTTATAACACACTGAGTCGTAAAAAAGAAGAATTTGTACCGCTTCACGCACCAAATG